>CAZITB010000183.1:0-4004 GCA_964542055.1 uncultured Candidatus Kuenenia sp. | reverse complement strand
AACATATCAAGCCCGACAGAGCAGACACTTGTCAATGCCTCTAACTTTTCCAGATTCAAAGCCCCGGTCTTTACCGCCCTGATCATGCCCGAATCTTCACTCACCGGGATAAACGTACCGCTAAGTCCACCGATATTTCCAGAAGCCATCGAACCGCCCTTTTTAACCGCCTCGATCAGCAAAGCCAAAGCAGCCGTTGAACCCGGCCTTCCCATCCGCGACACGCCCATAGCTTCTATGATCTCTGCAACCGAATCGCCCTGTGCAGTAGTACTCGCAAGGGAAAGATCGACAATGCCGAAATTAATATCCATTGTATCCGCCAGCTCTCGCCCTATCAGTTCACCGGCACGAGTAATTTTGAAAACCGTTCTTTTGATAACCTCCGAAAGCTCGGTCAAATCGCAATCCGGATTATTTTTTACAACCGCCTGAACCACACCCGGACCCGAAATACCAATATTGAGCGAGTAATCCGGTTCGCCAACTCCATGGTGGGCACCTGCCATAAACGGGTTATCTTCAGGAACATTTGCAAAGACCGCAATTTTCGCACAGCCGATCCCATTTTCCGATCTCTCCGCAAGCTTTTTGAGGATATGGCCAAATTTAACAATCGCATCCATATTCATACCCGCAAGAGTTGTAGCCAGATTCAAAAAGCCGCACACCCTTTTGGTCTGTGACAGTGCCGAAGGGATCGAATCCATAAGGATATCATCAGCCGCGGTAGTGCCCTTTTGGACCAAAGCGCCGTAGCCGCCAATAAAATCTATCCCCGCTTTTGCAGCAGCTTTATCTAATGTTTTTGCAAACTTTACCGCAACCGATATCTTCTTGGGCAAAGGCTCCAAAAGCAAAGATGCCGGCGTTATACTGATTCGGCGATTTGTAATCGGAATTCCGTATTTAGCTTCCATATGATCACAATACTTATTCAGTACCGTACCTTTTTCCACGATCCGCTCATACACCCGCTTGCAAAAACTATCCACATCCCTGTCCATGCAGTCTTTAAGATTGATACCAAGAGTAACTGTTCTGATATCGAAATTATAATCAAGGGTCATCTTGACCGTCTCAAAAACTTCTTCAACTGTAATAGCCATATTATTTCCTTAAACCCTGTGCATCATCTTGAATATATCTTCATGCTGAAGCGTGATAATCAGCTGCATCTCCTTGGCTATCTTACCCAGCGTCCTCTGGAGCTGATTGAGATCCTGTTTCGACCTGGCAATATCGCAAGCCATCGTCATCACAAAGTAATCTTCCATAATCTTCTGGTTCACATCCACAATATTGACGTTGGCCTTGGCCATAGCATTTGCGATCCGCGCGATTATGCCGACCTTATCCTTGCCCGTTATTGTCACTATACAAATTTGAGATTGCATCTTCTTTTTAGACATAATTAGCTCCATTTTCTTCCAGATGACATTTCAACTGCCGTAATTTACCAGAAAACGCCGCTTAAACAAAGCAGTTTTTTGAAATGACACCTTTAGGCCTTATTCCTGCGGAGACAGGAATCTCGTAGGTGCTGCTCGCGAACGACCCGAACAAAACTTCTAAATCCCAACAGCGCAGAGCGCAAGCGACCCGAAAAAAATCAATTTCATAAAAGCTCTATCGCGGAAGCGATGAGATAGAAACCGAACCAACATCCATACCTAAAACCGATCCGGAACCACCTAGTAAAGATTCACTTTCATACCAAACGCCCTATCCCCTTGCGCACATTAAGCAGGGACACAAATCCAGAAACGACCAATCAACATTCCACCCGACTTTCATTCCGAGCCAGCATAGCGACGAGGATCCCATCCCTTTTGTGTTGGTTTTACCCATGGGTGTTTATTCCGATGCGACCTGTCTTTACCCGCTCAACGTCTCCATCTAAGCCCGCAGGCATTGCAGAGATACCTTTTCTTCTCGAAAAGAACCGGAAAACCCAAAAGCAGGATGGCAAACAGCGCCCAGCCCCTCGACGGCCCGGGCACCTGGATATCTTCGCTTTGGCAGTTTGGACACACAAAATCGGTCTCGGTTTCGATGACCTCATCGGGCTCCCGGCTATAACCGCTTTCACCCAGGACTTCCAAAGCCTTCTGTCTGTCTTTTTCCCAAACGTTTAACTTCACCCCGCCCAACGCGTTGGTATATAAACCGTAGGTGTTGACCATGTTGCCATCGGACAGAAAGCAGGCTATCCCCTCGCTTTGAAGCTTCACCCTGGCCAGATGAGCATCGAACTCCTGCTCAAAATTGGCTACTGTTACTATCCTGCCCTCTTGCATATCCAAAGCTCCTTTGGCTTTCCTATAATAAAATAGCGGTAGAACGCTTCTGGCAATTACCCATCTTTGTAATTATATCATTTCCGCACGGGTCAAAGAAAGAATATTTTCTCCTATCCCAGGCGACTGCATATTTTAGACAGAAGCAACCTTCCCAAACCAAAAACAAATCTAGGATTTGTCATTCCTTAAGCTGAGGGCAGGTATCTAACCCAATGACAAATCGAAGATTTGTCATTCCTGCGAAGGAATGTCACCCCTGCATGCTTGAAGCAGGGGCAGGAATCCAGACAATAAAAAAGCAATTTTAGAACCTCAGCCAAACCCTTGTTTTTAACATTGAATAATTCGACCCTGCTGCAATTCAGGAAACATCCGACTCAAAAAGTCCCGCAGGGACGATAGTTTATTGGCCGGGCGGCGCAAGCCCCCGGAAAACTGCTGGTAAGTTTTTCAAAAGCCCTGAAAGGGCGACAGCCCGGTAGCGAATGCATTCTGAAGTTTATTTTGATTATCTGCCGTAATTTATGGGTTCAACCCCATAGATCAAGTTGGTAGTTACCGAACTATAAACCTCCTCATTTCGCCTGCCTGCCCAGTCATAATCATAGGTTACAAAAAAACACCCTTCTCATATTTAAAGTTTTCAGAAAGAGCCCACCCGTTGTAAACAAAAAAAGGCGTACGAAATTAATTGCACGCCTTTAGATAAAAGAATAAGATAAAATTTTTCTACGTTTTCTTCGCTATGATCTTTTATTTCCCATAAATGTCTCATATGAGAAAAACTGTAAATAGCATTTTTTGTCTTTGCGAAACCTCTACTTACATTTTCAACTTCGATCCATTTACTATTGAACATAATATGCTGTGAAATGAGATTGCCATCGTTATCTTTAAAAGATCTATAATCAAACTGTCCATCAAAATCAAAATCTAACCATTTATACCCTATTTCCATTTTATTAATACTTTTGAAATAGCAAAAATTTTGCCATTTTCCTGTATCGCTGGTATCCAGTGAAGCCCGGATGTCATTGCAATCTTCGCTTAACATGCCAGCACTTTTAATCATACCATTTGTGTTTCTTTCTATCACAATAAATGGGGTCTTGTCTTTAGTAATCAATAGGACCTGTGCTCCCCTTTGCAAGTCAACTGACTGCAATTCAACATTACCAAATCTTTTTGGCCTACCTTTAATAATTGTGTAGGGATCTTGGTAAGCATAGTAAAGTCCAAGCAAAATACACCACGAAACTCCCAGTGCTAATCCTGCTAAAATAAGCAATATTGTCTTTATCGTTTTTTTCTTATTATTTTTTACCTTCATTGCCCATCGCCTCCATTTTTAGGACAACCAGCCGGTAGTAGGATGGGTAAATCTGCTTTTTGATTTACCCATGCGGTTATTTTTAAAATTATTCATAAACAAATATCTCATTGAGCTCCCTCTGCATTTCAACAACAGGGGACAAAAACAAACAAACGGGGACAGGTTGCATAGCTGCTTCAAACATGTCATCACTTCTTTTTCCATTCAACTTATTGAATTTGGAAATACTCTCCTTTCAAATCCTCTGTCCGCTCGTGACTAATCATAACAGCATTGTGGACCTTCATCAACAACAAAATCAGTGTATTAACTGTCTAACTTTTTCGTGCATTTAAAAATTTGGTAATTCTGATTTGTTTAGAATTTAG
>CAZITB010000182.1:0-4028 GCA_964542055.1 uncultured Candidatus Kuenenia sp. | reverse complement strand
CACCAAACACTTCAACCGTAACAAAGCTCTACGAAGAAGCTGGAATGTATTTTGGGAATGTCATTAAAAAAAGTTTGGAAGAAGCTCAAAAGTTTCATCAGGATATTGTGCAAAATCGTAGACTGTTCCTCCAAGCAGAAATTGAAGAGATTAAGAATAAAATAAGTTCGAACGACAATTCCTTAGAACAGAAAACATTGGAAAGAGCAGAATTGTTAACAATCCTTCAGTCTCATGGGGCGCTCGATGAATTTGCTATATTACAGAAAGAAATAAGTGAAAAAAGAAGTCGCTATGAAATCCTTAAATCAAAAATTTTTGATATTCAAGAAATGTCGAAAAAGAAAAAGGATATCAAAGCAGAAAGAATTGAAATTGATTCCAAAATCCAGCGAGATTTTGAACTGTCGAGACCATATTGGGAAAAAGCTATCGATGGCTTCAATGAAAATTCTCTGGCACTTTATAATAACCCTGGAAACCTGATTATTAATATTTCTGAAAAAGCAAACATAAAAGAAAACGCATATAGTTTCGATGTAGAAATCCCTCGAAGTAGCAGTGAAGGTGTGGGGAAAATGAAAATATTTTGCTATGATTTGATGCTGGTCAATATATTTTCTCAACAAGATAAAATTGATTTTCTTGTACATGACAGCACAATGTTTGATGGAGTTGATTCCCGTCAGATCGCCCATGCATTGGAACACGCGAATAGTAAAGCATGTGAAACAGGCTTCCAATACATATGTGCTTTCAATTCAGATTTAATTCCACATGACGATCTTAGTGAAAACTTCAATATATTAGACTTCGTTAGGCTAACACTGACTGATCAAAAACCAACCGATTCATTACTGGGTTTCCATTTTGAATTATCTAAAAAGAAAAAACAACGACGTAAATGAATGTTTTCGCAGAAGTAAATGTATTTGAATGGACAAAAGATTTAAAAATTTGTATCGGGCAGAATCTATTTGCTTGTTGCGGTTATGGAGATATTTGATATATGGCATTAAAAAAATCACAGATATATAATTCCTTATGGAAAAGCTGCGATGAATTGCGTGGCAGTATGGACGCATCGCAATATAAGGATTATGTACTTACTCTGCTTTTCATGAAGTATGTTTCCGATAAGGCAACACAACCCAACTTTCTTATTGATGTACCTGATGGTTCGAGTTTTGACGACATGGTTGCCCTGAAAGGTGACAAGGAAATTGGCGATAAAATAAACAAGATCATTGGCAAACTTGCAGAAGCCAATGATCTTAAGGGTGTTATCAATGTGGCCGACTTCAATGATGAAGATAAAATCGGCAAAGGTAAGGAGATGCAGGATCGTCTGTCAAAGCTTCTTGCCATCTTTAATGATCTGGATTTCAGCACTAACAGAGCGGAGGGAGACGATCTCTTAGGAGATGCATATGAATTTTTGATGCGTCACTTCGCAACAGAATCCGGCAAAAGTAAGGGCCAGTTTTACACACCTTCAGAAGTCTCTCAAATCATGTCAAAGGTGTTAGGCATCGGTTCCCAGACGCGACAGGATCAGACCATATATGACCCAACGTGCGGTTCTGGTTCATTGCTTATCAAAGCAGCAGATCAGGCTCCCAGAGGTCTTACGATCTATGGGCAGGAAAATGATAATGCAACCTGGGCACTTGCCAAAATGAACATGATACTCCATGGGAACCCAACCGCTGAAATCTGGAAAGGCAATACCTTGTCTGCTCCTTATTTCAAAAATGATAAAGAAGGCTTACAGACCTTTGATTTTTCTGTAGCCAATCCTCCTTTTTCAACGAAATCGTGGTCTAACGGCTTTGATCCTGCAAATGACATTTATGGAAGATTTGAATATGGTATTCCTCCTGCAAAAAACGGTGATTACGCATTTTTACTTCATGTGCTCAAATCTTTGAAAAGCACAGGAAAAGGAGCAATTATCTTGCCGCATGGTGTTTTGTTCCGTGGCAATGTAGAAGCAGATATTCGCAAGAACATCATCAAGCATGGTTTTATAAAAGGCGTTATCGGTTTACCTGCTAATTTATTTTATGGCACTGGCATTCCCGCCTGCATAATTATACTTGACAAGAAAAACGCCCGCGCTCGCAGCGGCATTTTTATGATCGATGCCAGCAAAGGATTCATAAAGGATGGCAATAAAAACCGACTGAGAACTCAGGATATCCACAAAATAGTTGATACTTTTAATCAGCAGATTGAATTGCCACGCTTCTCCCGAATGGTGCCAATCAGTGAAATTGCAAAACCTGACAATGATTACAATCTCAATATTCCTCGCTATATTGATTCCAGTGAACCGGAAGATTTGCACGATATAGAGGCACATCTGCGAGGTGGAATACCTGATCGCGATATTGATGAACTTAAAAAATACTGGCAGGTTTTTCCAACGCTAAGAAAGCTGATCTTTAAGAAATCAGATCGTCCCGGTTATAGTCTTGCTAAAATTGAAAGCCATAAGGTAAAGTCTGAAATTTTGGCTCATGAAGAATACAAGATTTTTTCTGATGAGGGCATGGAGATCTTCGCAAAATGGTTTAAGCAGCACGAAGCCTCTCTTAAGGTATTGCGAAAAGGCTCTCTTGCTAAGAAAACGATAGAAACATTATCAGAGGACATACTCAAAAAGTTTGAAAGTCTTGCCCTTCTTGATAAGTATGATATTTATCAAAGGCTTATGGACTATTGGTTTGAGATCATGCAGGATGATGTGTATCTCATTACTGCCGAAGGCTGGACAGAAGCCGCGAAACCGCGCGGTATCATTGAAGATAAAGAAAGAAAGATCAAAGAAACCCCTGATCTGATTATTAAAAAAGCTAAATACAAAATGGATTTAATTCCTCCTTCTCTAATTGTTGCACGTTATTTTGCTGATGAAAAAGCGGCAATTGATGAGCTTGAATTGAAATTAGAAGAAATCACCAGAGTCCTTGAAGAATTCACAGAAGAAAATTCAGGCGATGAAGGACTGCTTGAGGATGCTAAGACAGATAAAGGAAATCTGACAAAAACCTCTGTCACTGCCAGAATCAAAGAAATACAGGACAACTCCGATTTTGACGATGAAATGCAGATACTGGTAGAAGCGTTGAAGTTACTTGAACAGCAGGCAGAGATTTCAAAAAGCATCAAAGAGGCACAGGCCAAGCTTGATGAGCAGACTCTCGCTCAATACAATGCACTCTCAGTTGAGGATATCAAGTCTTTGGTAGTTCATGATAAATGGTTTGTTTCTTTACGGTCAGCCATCTCTGGAGAACTTGAGCGGATTATTCAGAAGCTTGCGGGCCGTGTCAAAGAGCTTGAAGAAAGATATGCCGAACCACTACCGGAATTGACATCTCAGGTCGATGAATACAGCAGTAAGGTCGAAACCCACCTTGTAGAAATGGGGATGAAATGGTAGATGCAATTAAAATTCCCAAAGGCTTTAAGCAAACTGAGGTTGGTATAATTCCTGAAGACTGGGCTGTGTATTCATTTGGTGAATTATTCAACTTTCTTTCTACGGCAAGTAATTCTCGTTCGGAACTACAAGAAAGTGGAAGTATTGCATATATTCATTACGGAGATATTCATACCAAGTGGAATAACAAGGTTGACTTGTCTATATCTGACAAACCGTTTATTTCATCAGACAAACTACGAAATTCAGCTTCCCTTAAAAATGGCGATCTGATTGTAGCAGATGCTTCTGAAGATCAAGAAGGAATTGCCAAAAGTGTTGAAGTCTTAAATCTTGGAACACAACAAGCAATCTCTGGATTACATACGTATTTACTTCGGTCAAAAAATAATCTTATCGTCAATGGCTATAAAGGTTACCTTCAAGAAATACATTTAGTTAAACAACAGTTTGTAAAATATGCGACTGGTTTAAAGGTATATGGCATTTCTAAAGGGAATCTTAAGGGAACGAAATTTCCACTGCCCCCAGATACTGAACAAAAAGCAATCGCACAGGCACTTTCTGATGTTGACACCTT
>CAZITB010000181.1:0-4070 GCA_964542055.1 uncultured Candidatus Kuenenia sp. | reverse complement strand
ATAAGTCATTATATAAAAAGAATTTAGCTCGCGCCACTAAAAAATCTCACTCACCCAAATGGCCTCAAGCCCTGAAATACATTGAACTAATTGTAGAATTTGGTACAATCTAACATTAATGCTGTTTCTGGTTTTTCGAAAACCTGTAGATGTATCGAAAAAACGCCTATAAATACAATATTTACTAGATAAGGAATGACAATGTCTCATTTAGCTGCTGCTGAAAACGATCAAATACTAACAAAAGTTGAACTAATAGCAGTTACCCATTCAATTTTCAAAGCAATCTACTCTCCTACCGAGAAGATTCCTACAGTTGTGGTCGACTCTTTTCCTGAACTTGGCAGACTCGCCGCAGCAAGATTTCTGGAGTGGGTACAGGCCAATCCTGGCGGCGTTGTTTCATTGCCGACGGGAAAAACCCCTGAACATTTCATCAATTGGGTAAAGCATTTTCTAAGCGGCTGGGATGATCCGAAAACCGCGGCGGAATTGAATAAACTCGGGATTGACCCTTCTGTAAAGCCGGATATTTCCAGCCTGCATTTCGTGCAGATCGACGAGTTCTATCCGATGGAACCCAAGCAGCATAACAGCTTCAACCACTATGTAAAAGAATACTATATCAAAGGGTTCGGGCTTGATCCGGGCAAATGTCTTCTAATAGATACTTCGCAGATTGGCCTTACAATTAACGAGAAACTCAGTGATTATTGGCCCGACGGCAAGGTTGATCTTAGCCTTCGCAGCCGCCAGGCTAACAGCGACTTGGAAAAAAAACAGAAGGCCCTCTTGGAACGAATAGACCAGTGGTGTATGGAATATGAGCAGAAGATACAAAACATGGGTGGGATCGGTTTTTTCCTTGGGGGGATCGGCCCCGACGGGCACATTGGGTTCAATATTAAAGGTTCCGACCATAATTCCACTACTCGCTTGTGTGAGACAAATTACGAGACACAGGCGGCAGCGGCTACTGATCTCGGCGGGATTGAAATATCACGTAACCGGCTGGTGATAACAATCGGGCTAAAGTCAATAACCAGAAATCCCGACTGCACGGCGATCATCATTTCCGCTGGTGCCGCCAAAGCCGGCATCACCGCTAAGGCGATTCAATCTGAAAAGGATGTCAGTGTTCCCGCAAGTGCGCTTCAGGACCTGCCAAACGCCAGATTCTATATTACTCGCGGGGCAGCCGCTGACTTACAGGAAAGGCAACTTGAGCTTCTAAAAAAAGATAAAAACATTAACGATATCCAGCTTGAAGACACTTTAATAAATATATGCAACGCGACAGGGAAAAGCCTCGATGAGCTAAACGAAGAAGACTGCCTGAATGATCCTTTTGGCAGGCAGGTTCTTGAGAAACGTCAGCAGCCGCTTGAAGAACTCACAAAATATGTGTACGGCAGACTGCTGGATAAGATTTCCAAGGGCACTAATGTATTGGAAAATAAGCGTTTTCTGCATACTGAACCTCACCATGACGATGTGATGCTGGGATATTTTGCCCATGTGGTAAGACATTTTCGCCGGGCCAGCAACTCGCATCATTTCATGACACTTACAAGCGGCTTTACGTCTGTAACAAATGATTTCATGCTTTGCCAGCTAAAAGAGCTTAAGCACCATCTTGGCACAGATGATTTCCTGCAGCTTTTCAGTGAGAATTATTTCAGGCCTGAAAGTCTTGATAACCGTAACCGTGATGTCTGGCAGTATCTTGACGGCGTGGCCGGACGAAACGAGGAGTTAAAATCACAGGGGTGCAGCAGGAGACTGCTGAGAAACCTGTTTGAAATTTCGGACCGCAAGAGTCTTAGAGAAATTACTGAATTCACAGATGAATTGATCGGTTACTTCGAGGACGCATATCCCGGCAAGTTGGACCCGCCGCATGTTCAGCAGCTCAAAGGCATGTCCCGTGAGTGGGAAGCGGAATGTTTGTGGGGCTATTACGGTTGGAAGTGCGAAAACGTTCAGCACATGAGACTTGGATTCTACAAGGGCACCATTTTCACGGAAGAACCGACTCACGACCGTGATGTAGAGCCTATTGTTCATGCGCTTCATAAGATAAATCCTGATATTGTTACGGTCGCTTTTGACCCTGAGGCCAGCGGCCCCGACACTCATTACAAGGTGCTACAGGCCATGGCGGAGGCATTGCGTATATACCAGGACCAGAGCGGCAAAGATGTTACCATCTGGGGATATCGAAATGTATGGTACCGTTTCGCTCCTTCTGAAGTTGATATATACGTGCCGGTCAGTTTGTGCATGTTCTCGGTGATGGACGCGGCATTTATGAACGCGTTTTTGAGCCAGAAAAATGCATCCTTCCCAAGCTATGAATACGATGGACCCTTTTCGCACCTGGCACAGAATATCCAGGTAAGCCAGTACCAAAAGATAAAAACCTGCCTGGGCAGGAAATGGTTCTATGATAATGACAGTCCCCTGATTCGTGCAACACGGGGCTTTATATATCTCAAGAAAATGAAACCGCAAGAATTTTATCAATCATGCCGAAAACTGCGAGAATCAATGGAATAGAATACTGTTATGAAAATAGCACATTTTTGTGCTTGAAATCCTAAGAGTTTGCACTATACTATAGCACTTTTACCACGATCGCAGATAACGAATTGATGAACAGGAGTTCATTTATGGCTAGAAAATGTCATTTTACAGGCAAGAAAACGGTATCCGGCAGGAGTATCTCTCGCCGCGGTAAAGCGAAATATCTCGGCGGTGTAGGCCGCAATGTTACCGGTGTTTCCAAACGCAAATTCAAACCCGATATCCAGAAAGTGCGGGCCGTTGTGGACGGTAAGGTCTGCAGGATAAAGGTTTCTGCAAAGGCCATTCGCATGGGGCTGGTCGAAAAACCCATGAAACGTGACTACAAGCCGGCTGAAAGTGCCTCGGCGAAATAAACTTTATAAATTCCAAGTTCTGCAAGCGAGGTGCTTTT
This sequence comes from uncultured Candidatus Kuenenia sp., assembly GCA_964542055.1. Lineage (GTDB taxonomy): Bacteria > Planctomycetota > Phycisphaerae > Sedimentisphaerales > CAMDDF01 > CAZITB01. The sequence continues at coordinate 1,090 of CAZITB010000181.1, read as the reverse complement.
TGGCCTCGCTTTTTTTCTATCTGTGAAGGCTCAAATGGATAACAAAATAGATGAAATTCAGGTTCGCAAAGTGGCCAGGCTGGCCCGGCTAAAAAAGCATCCACGCCACCATAAAAAACATTTTGCAACAGGATTTAAAAATGGATGGCGAGTTCCACCATGCATCAAAAATATCCAACAGAGCACTCTACCTGACGGCATCAGACATGACACATATTTAATCCTGGCTCGCTTTTACAGCTGGATCAATAACTTGCCAAACAATGATGATTATGCCTAGACAAATACACCCTCTAATCTACTCCCAGAGCAACGAGGATGCCCCAGAATCAACGAACACGCTCACGTATAACCTAGGGGGGGATATCTAATACTTTGCCCCATATTTGACGCGATTTTGGTGCCAACTCCATTCGAAGATTTCTGCTGAAACTTTTTCTTTTTGCTGAGAGATATATCTTTGTTTTTTATTCAATACACTAGCTGTTCGTAAATTCAGACAAAATCAGGTAATCAGCAAACAATTGCTTCCTAAATGAATTTAAAAACTTCTCCCGAAGGGACTCGAACCCTCAACCTTCGGATCGACAGGAAGGCTCGCCCTCCATAAACCCTTGTCATTGCTAGGCTTATAGGCGTTTTTTGGCGTCAAAACGCACATTGAGTTAATCTCGAGTTGACCTGGAGTTGGCTTAGAGTTGATCATCAGTTAGAAACTGACGCCAGAATGACGCCCAGAATGAAATTGGGACTCCTACTCTTCCAGAATCTTTACCAAACCCCCACCCCACCTTTTTTGGGACTCCTCTACTTACCTCGAGAGAAGCGATGCTAAATTTCAAGTTACAAGACAACATCAATCTTTTTTTGATCTGCATTAGATATATCATAAAAGTATTAACATCCATATTAGGGTACCTCTAGAAGCTCCGTATTTAGCTTCTGACAGCTTTACTTTAAGCATAGGCCTCAATCACCACATAAATAATAAAAGAAGCAATTTCAGTAGCGCTTCAAAAGTCATCTTATCCTGCAAACCGGCCAGACTCTGCTTTTAAAAGAGAAATCACTAGCTTGAACTCTTTCTGTC
>CAZITB010000180.1:0-4123 GCA_964542055.1 uncultured Candidatus Kuenenia sp. | reverse complement strand
TTCTAAGATACGAAATAGCAAGGACTTAGCAAAATACGGTGTCGAAGTTCCGACAGTATCCCCGCCGATTTTGAAAGGGTAAAAAAACAAATGGCAGTTGAAAGTAAGTTTGCCGAAAAACTGATCTGCTGGGAGATGCAGTATTATTTCCGGGATCAGGCTGGTAACAGAGCAAAACAGCTTAGAGATTCTTATCTTTCGTATTATGAATAATCCTGACGAAAAATTTGTATTGACACAGGAATTTAATATAAGCCGTTTAAAAGAAATCAGCGGTTTCTATGAGCAGCTTGTGCGAAATAATTTTTCGTTCATAATTAATCGCTTCAATAACAACCCTGCATATCCCTGGATTGATACCAAGTATAACTTAATACACAGAAAAAATTTTGCCCCGAACGATCCTGTAAGGGGCCTTGATACGGTCTATTGCTGGATTCAGGGCAGGGCACTGGAGGCATTATCTGTATATGCTAAACGGCTTTCATATAAGAAAGAGCAAAACGCAGAGCTGATCGAATCAATTCATGAAATCCTGAAAACCGTTACACGAAATCTCAAACAGGCAAGGGATAAAAATGGCGGCAGGCTTTATTTTACCATGAACACAGATGGCGATTTTTTTAAGTTCGATGAAAATTTTAAGCCAATAACCATTAAACTTGAATCTGACGGGCCTTATAATTTCAGTGATATGTTCTGTACCAGGGGAATGCTCTGTGCCGCAGAAGAATTGGATGATGATGAGCTAATTGAATATTCAAGACAATATTGTCAGGATGTTTATAATTCACTACATAATAATTTTAAAAATGACCAGTACACTTTCCCCGGCCAATCAAAACAAAAAGACTTAGGCTCAGCAAGAAGTTTCGGCCCGTCTATGATATACCTGGCTACCGCCTGTTTGTTATTTGAAATGAATCCTTCCAAAGAAAATGCAAAGACAGGCATGGGCTTGATAGATTACATTTTTGATAAATATTGCAATCTGGAAGGCAAAATATCCGGTGTTGATAAATTCGCCATCTTTGAATATATTGACAATGGCAACAAGCCGTACATAATCAATGGAAAATTAATATCCGATCCGGGCCACGCACTGGAATTTGTCGGCCTTAGTCTCAAATTCTGTAAGCAGGTTATGCAAAACCCAGGTATGGAAACTCAGATTATCTACAAGATAAGACAGTATCTTGAAATTCTGCCGCATATCCTTGAAGTAAATTTCAAAAACGGCTTTAATGAAAATATCGGTGGAATCTATAAGAGAGTGGATTTATTGAGCGGTGATGTTATTGATGGGTATATGCCATGGTGGTCGCTGCCGGAGACAATGCGGGCAGCTATTCAATGCTATAATATTAATACTGATGATCAGCTAAGACAGACCGCTAAAGTTATATTTACAAAATGCCACAATGCTTTCATAAGTAATTATATAGTAAATGATGAGTATGACCTTGCCTATCAGACTTTGGACAGATCAGGCAAACCCGCTGATATTATCCCTGCAGTGCCTGACCTCGACCCCGGCTACCATACGTGTCTTAGTTTGATGGATTGTTTACGAAATATTCAAAAGCTTTAATTTATTGGAAGAAAATGAACGATTCTTTAAAAATAGTAAAACAGGCACTTGCCTTTGAGACGCCAGATAGACTGCCTGTTAGCGAAAACGGCTTTTACCAGGAATGGATTCAAAACTGGCGGACTTGTAAGAATTTGCCGGACGATGCTATGCCGGACGATTATTACGGCAGGGACTTGTCTGTGCATGTAGCCAATGAGACATTTTGCCCGACTGATATGAAACAGCTTAGAGAAGAGGGCCCATACGTAATAGTCGATGATGGCTGGTCCAGGCATGTTAAACAAAGACCCGGAACTTACTTTAGCCAAGTAGTGGATCGGCAGTTTAAAACACCTTCTGATCTTGATAAAATTGAATTCGAGCCAGCTGATCTGGATATCCGGTATGAAGGGTTGAATGGACGGATCGAAAAAGATCGCCGGAAAGGCATGGCGGTATTTGTTAAAACCGGCGGCATTTTCATACGCAGCAGTTTTTTCAGGGGCGAGACTGAATATCTTATGGACCTTGCCATGGATAAGTCATTTGCAAAAGCGATTTCAAAGAAAGTTGCAGATCATTTGCTTGCAATTGGTCTTGAGACTCTAAAGCGAACCAACACTTACGATACCGGCCTGTGGATATATGATGACATGTGCAATGTCAGCAGTCCGATGTTTTCGCCTACGACGTTCGAAGAGATTTTTTTGCCCTTATACAAGGACATGATAGCTCAATACAGATCCGCTGGTGTTAGTAAAATAATACTGCATTGCGATGGCAATCTGCTGCCGATCATTGATATGCTAATTGAGGCTGGTTTTGATGGTATTAATCCCGTAGAGCGTAATGCAGGATTACTCATTGAAGAGCTTGTGCCTAAATACTACGGCAAACTTGCCTTTATCGGTGGCATATGCAATACTCAGATTCTGCCCGGCAATGAAATGCATATAATCAGCAAGCATGTCGAAGCCGCTGTCGAAGCAGGTAGAAATGGCGGGCTCATTCTCGGTACTCATTCAGTGGGCCCGGACATTTCGGTAGAAGCTTTTGACCTTTATCGTAAAATTATCAAAGAAAGAGGAGCTTATAAGTAAATGAACGCAACAGAAAGATTCGTAACAGTGTTAAAAGGCCAAATTCCTGACCGTATACCGGTTCTGACTTTCGCTATGGAGCCGAGCCGGGTCTGGTACAGCATACCAACTATTCTGCTGGAGATGCCGGCAGGAATAAATGATGGCGCACATCAAAAGAAAGATCCCAATATAGAAGCGGTTTTGGAAAAGGCAAGAGAAGTTGCTACATTTGCGGTCGGTGTCGGCCACCCAAGTGAAGCCATTTTCAACGGGGCGAAACTTGACATAAAATCACAAAGGACCGAAACCGATAACCCAGATTATTATTTGTGGACGAATACTCTTGAAACGCCTAAAGGTGAACTTAGATGCGCAAGCATGCTCTCTGACAAGCAGCTTGCCCCTTATGAAAAAGAAAGGCTGATAAAGCAGCCGCAAGATATAGAAAAATTGCTTTCGATACCCTTTGAGGACTTCAAGATTGAAAAGTCATGGGTCCAAAAACAGAAACAGCGTTTCGATGACCGCTGTCTGATACTATGGAACGTAGGTCTTTCCCCAGCCTCTATGATCTACCATTACACAGGTCCCGAACGTTTCAGCTTCTGGACGATAGAGCATCGCAATCTTCTTGTTGAAACAATAGAACAACTTTCTGTCCGCAGACTTAAACTTCTCGAAGCTCTGGTCAAAGCAGGCGCAGGGCCGGTTTTCCATACCGGCGGTGTTGAGGATTTTATTCCTCCCCTGCAGTCACCTGCTAACCTGAAGGAATTTGTTCTGCCTTATGAAAAGCAATTCATTGATAAGGTTCATGAGCTTGGCGGGTATGTCTGGCTCCACAGTCACGGCAAGGTCAATAACTTCCTCGATGATTTTGTTGCTCTTGGTGCCGACTGCACCCAGCCGGTCGAACCGCCTCCTATGGGTGATATCGATCTTGCCGAGGCGAAAAAAAGAGTAGGTGACAAAATCACCCTTGTCGGCAATATCCAGACCCACGATCTGATGACCGCCGATACCGAATATGTCAAAAAGATTGTCAAAGAATGCATTCAGGCCGGCAAACCCGACGGCCGATTCGCACTGGCACCCTCAGCCGAACCGATTACCACACCGACCATAACTGACCTGCACAGAGATAACCTGATAGCTTACTTTGAGCTGGGCTATGAATTGGGTAAATATTAATGAAAGTCATTTTTGGCTTAAATAATAAACAAAGAAAAGAGCTTTTTTCGAAAGATGCTCTAAAAAAGATTAAAAATGCAACTTCAATTATAAGCCCCACGATATTGCCTGATGAAATCAGTAAAGTGTATATGCTAAAAAATATAGGCAAGGCTGATATTATCATAACCTCATGGGGAACTCCTCCGTTAGATGTCGACATTATAAACAAGGCAGAAAACCTTAAACTGAACTTCGATAATGGGCTTTGCGGTAACTCCCTGGGTGTGTTGCAGTT
>CAZITB010000179.1:0-4128 GCA_964542055.1 uncultured Candidatus Kuenenia sp. | reverse complement strand
AGCTTTTGCGGAACCTGATTCTTCATCTTGCGCCGGCGATGCAACAGGTTCATTTTTGCACCCGCAAGCAAAAAATATAACCGAAACCAGTAGAATTTTGATTAAATGTTTAACTTTCATTTTTTTTATCTCCCAAATTAAAATTCTTGTCTGAAATTAATTATAAACCAAATTCATTCAGATTTGTGATAATTTTGAAAAAAAACTTTAATTATTGTGAATTTCTAACCAAAAGGAACAATTTGCAAAATTTAGCCATATATGATATAAAGATTTAAAATAAAAAAGGAAATACAGTTATGGAAATATCAGAACTTAGATCAACAATTGAAAATCTGGAGGCTCGGATATCACAAGTCCGGGACTGGCTTTGACCTGCCTGGAAAAATAGAGCATAAAAAACAGCTGGAGCATGAGATGTCTTCACCTAACTTCTGGGATAATCAGGATTTGGCGAAAACTGTTGTTTTAAAAGTCTCTGGTTTGAAATCTGTGATAGATCCGGTTTTGGAGACCGAAAAAAAGATCAATGATACCAAAGATCTGCTTGATTTGGCTGAGGACGAAAACGACGGGGAAACACTGGAAGTTTTGTCTGATGATATTACTGGCCTGGAAAAGGACGTAGAAAAAATTGAGTTGTCTGGTACACTTTCAGGCGAAAATGATATGAAAAACTGCTTTTTCAGTATTCATGCAGGGGCTGGGGGTACTGAAAGCTGCGATTGGGCGAACATGCTGTTGCGAATGTACACACGGTATTTTCAGCAAAACGGCTATGATTATGAAGAATATGATATCACGCCCGGCGAAGAAGCCGGAGTTCGGTCTATCACTTTGAAAGTTTCGGGCCCTTTTGCCTTTGGAAAACTTTCGTGCGAAACTGGGGTACATCGGCTGGTACGTATAAGTCCGTTCGATTCCCAAAGCCGGCGTCATACAAGTTTTTCAGCCGTTGACGTAACGCCTGAATTCGACGATGATATAGATATTGAAATAAATGATAAGGACATTCGTGTCGATACCTATCGAGCAAGCGGTGCCGGCGGGCAGCATGTTAATAAGACTTCTTCGGCGATCAGGATAACACATAATCCGACTGGGATTGTTGTGCAATGTCAAAATGATCGAAGCCAGCACAAAAACCGCGCCGAAGCGTTCAAGATGCTAAAAGCAAGGTTGTATATGCTCGAACAGCAAAAACGAGATGAAGAGTTGTCCAAGATGTATTCAGCCAAAGGCGAAATAGCATGGGGCAATCAGATACGAAGCTATGTTATGCAGCCTTATCAAATGGTAAAGGATCATCGCACTGATCATCAGACCGGAAATGTCAATGCGGTTATGGATGGTCAGATAGAGGATTTTATTGAGAGTTACCTACGCTTACGAGCAGAAAAGAAAAATAAAGTAAATAAGTAAAAGAGGTTTAAATGAAAAAACAGTTGATTAACATTAGTGTAAATTTGAAAAAGACCGAGGCTGAAAATTTTAAAGGCGAAATATTGGCTTTGGGACTTTTTGAAGGTGATCTTAAAGATAATAAGGTTGCGGCGGCAATAGATAAAAAAATCGGCGGTTCGATTGACAGGCTTTTAAAGATCGGCGATTACAAACCAAAGGCGCTTAGCAGTGCTTCTGTTTATACAGATGGTAAAATTGCTTCCAAGCGGGTCTTGCTCATCGGCCTTGGCGATAAAGATAAATTTGATATTGAAGTTTTGCGAAAAGCTGCTTCTCTTGCAGCCAAAACCGCAGTTGATATCAAATGCCCCAATGTTGGAATCGCCGTACATAGCGAACTGGATATGCGGAAATTTGATGCCCTGAAAGTCGGACAGGTTCTGGCTGAGGCTTCATATTTCGGTGCTTACAGATATGATGAGTTTATCGAACCATCCAAGCAGGACAGGCCTAAAAAAATCACTGTTTCAATCATAGATAAATCAGCAGGTTCATCTGATATCAACAAAGGAATAAAAAAAGGTTCTGTAATCGGAGAGTCCCAGAACGTTTCCAGGACTTTTGCCAACCGTCCTGCAAATATAATTTTCCCAATGTCGCTTGCTAAAGAGGCTAAAAAGATAGCTGCCAAAACAACCGGACTTACCTGCAAAGTGTTCAACTATGCACAACTAAAGCAAAAAGGTATGGGCGGTATAGTTGCTGTTGGACAGGGAGCCGAAAATAAGCCGGCGATGATAATCATGAAATATTCACCTGCAAAAGTAAAGAAAAATGGGCGGGCCCCTGTTGCACTTGTGGGAAAGGCGATAACTTTCGATTCGGGCGGAATCAGCTTGAAACCCGGTGCGAATATGGATTGCATGAAATACGATATGACCGGGGGAGCTTCGGTTATCGGTGCCATCAAGGCCATCGCAGATTTGAAACTGCCGATCGAAGTTTATGCGATAATTTGTGCGGCCGAAAACAAACCAGGCAGCGGAAGTTTCCGCCCGGGCGATATCATTACAACTTTCAGCGGAAAAACGGTTGAAATACTAAATACCGATGCAGAAGGCAGATTGGTGCTGGCTGATGGAATCCATTACGCCAAGACAATCAAGTGCCAGACCATCGTTGATATCTGCACTTTAACCGGCGCTTGTGCGGTTGCGCTTGGACCTTATAATGCCGGACTTATGGCCAATGACGATAAAATGGTAGAAGATTTCAAGCAGGCATCTCAACAAAGCGGCGAGCCATTGTGGCACCTTCCAAGCGGAAATGGTTACACCGAAAACATGAAAAGCAAGATCGCCGATTTAAAAAATATGAGTTCTTCAAGATGGGGCGGCGCTTGCAGCGCTGCGTCATTCCTTGGCGAATTTGCCGGCGATACCAAATGGGCACATCTCGATATTGCACCAATGATGGAAGCGCCGGATACAATAAGTAAAGTTGCAGCCGGCGGTTCGATAGGTTTTGGCGTTCGAGCTATGACAGAGTTTGTTGCTAACCTTTGTAAATAAGGGAATTCTAATGAGCGGACTAAAAGAAATTGATAAACCAAGGATAGAAAAAGCTGTACGTGAAATTTTGCTGGCGATTGGCGAAGACCTTGACAGAGAAGGTTTAATTGATACGCCCAAACGTGTGGCGAATATGTATGAAGAGGTACTAGCAGGCCATATATGCGACCCCTTTGAACACCTCAAAAGTGTTTTCAATGAAGATTATGACGAAATTGTTTTATTGCGGGATATACCTTTTTTCAGCATGTGCGAACATCACGTGATGCCCTTTATCGGTAAGGCCCATGTGGCTTATCTTCCCTCGGGTCAGGTTCTTGGAGTAAGCAAGCTTGCCCGAATTGTTGATTCTTTTGCTCATCGGCTGCAGGTCCAGGAAAGGCTCACTAACCAGATCGCCGATTTTCTGATGAACAATATCAAACCTCGCGGTGTTGCGGTCGTAATCGAAGCCTCTCATAGCTGCATGACAATTCGCGGTATTCGCAAACCGGGTTCTTCAATGATTACTTCGGCACTTAGAGGTATTTTCATAAAAGATCAGCGGACCAGAAGCGAGGTTCTTAGCCTGATAAATTCTTCAAGGGATTGATATGCATAATCTTGTCAGGCAGGTCAGGTTTTCGATAAACCCGTTTCTCGATAAGACTGCGGTAGGAGCAAATTCGCATAGTTCGAAACCGTCAGGCGAGGCACTGGCGATTTATTTTTGCATTTTTGTAGAGCTCTGCAGGGACCCCGAAAAGGACACCGGCTTTGTGGTAAATGTTTCAGAAATTGATAAAGCTGTGCGTTCGCTTATTGTTCCGGTCTTTGAAGAAGTTATAAAAAGAGAATTCAAGAATAATCGGCACGTAAGCTGGATCAGACTCAAAGAAATGCTGCAAATTTCAAAAGAAATTCTTATTGATCAATTCGCCAGAGATGAAGTTAGAGATGTAGGATTGGTTCTCAATCCCCAGCGGGTTTTTGGTTTAAAAAATAACGAGGATAAAGATATGTTCTATTTTGCGGAGAAGTTTGAGTTTGCTGCAATGCATAAACTCTGGAACGATAAATTTAGCGAAGATGAAAATTTAAGGATTTTCGGAAAATGCTCAAACCCTAGCGGACACGGCCATAACTATACTGCGGAAGTGATTGTTGAATTAGA
>CAZITB010000178.1:0-4173 GCA_964542055.1 uncultured Candidatus Kuenenia sp. | reverse complement strand
CCGGGTTCTCTACAGTTTCAAAATATTCGGTTGCGAGTCTGGCGGTCTTTCTGACAGCCTTGAAAAACATAAACATCTGCAAAGGATTCTTACTAAATCCCACGCCCGGCAAAGGTTTGAATTCAAAACCGGTTTTTGACAAAATGTTCCGGTCGATCGGTCTTTCGCTGCAAAGAAATGTTATACCGCAGTTGGGATAAAACTGTTTTATCTTCTCGGCAATCGCGATCGCGGGATATATATGTCCGCCGGTTCCTCCGCCGGCAAATATCAAGTGTTTATTCATGATGTACCCCTAAAAAACCTTCAATATTATCCAGATACTCATAGTCTCTTGCCTGCGATTGTTTTGCGATGTTCACAAGCACACCTATCGCAGCCGCAGAAAGCAACAGCGATGTCCCGCCGGCACTTACAAACGGAAGCGGTATTCCTTTGGTAGGCAGCACCACCGTTACCACACCGATGTTGACCGCCGCCTGTATCCCAATTGCCATAACGATTCCAGCCGCAAGCAACTGCCCGAAATTGTCCCTGCATTTGAGTACCACCGCTATTCCAAGCAGGACAAATCCTGCATATAACATTATAACCATAACCGACCCGACAAAGCCAAGCTCATGTCCGATTATTGCGAAAATAAAGTCCGTTGTATCTTCCGGCAAATGCCCGTAATTGCTCACTCCCCTGCCAAGACCTTTACCGCAAACACCGCCGGTTCCAAGTGCTATCAGCGACTGCCTGGCTTGGTAACCGGTAGTACCGGCGAACGATTCCGGGTCTAAAAATGCCTTGATTCGGTTGATTCTCGTCTGGGAAGTGGCAATTGCGAAATATCCGCCCGCAGCCGCGAATGGAACCGGTGTCAAAAAATGCCACAAACGGGCACCTCCGATCAGCAGCATTAAAAACGACAGCAAACCGATAAACGCAGCTGTCCCGAAATCCTGCATTACGATAAGCCCGCAAATAACGCCAACTATCAGGCAAGCGGGCATAAAACGAGCCCAGAACCTATTCATTTCGTATCGAAATCTGTTAAGGTATCCTGCCAGAAATATAATTGTAAACCATTTGGCAAGCTCTGAGGGTTGAAAATTGATACTGACCGGCCCCGCTTCGAACCGCAGCCACCTGCGGGCATAATTTATCTCGGTCCCTATACCCGGAATAAGTACAAGCACCAAAAACGCCAGAACAATCAGTCCAAACCAGAAAATCACAGAACGGTAAATGCTTTGGCTAGAAAGGCTTAGCCATTTGTAATCGAAACAGCTAAAGCCGTACAAAACCACTATCGCCATGGGCAGATAGATCATATTTCTAAACTGCACTGATTTGAAAAAATGTTCAACGTCGAAACCGGCTGAAACGCTCGCAGAGGCGCTGAATACAAATACAGTCCCCAATGCCATCAAAACCAGCACATCAACTAAGATCAACCGGGGAATATCAATTGTGCTAAATCTTTTTTTCATAATCCTTTACGACAAATGACATCCTGTCTCCAAATTTCGCGCACCATATATGCGCAAACTACTTAATATTCATCGGCAAAGCCCCCCTTTTATCAGTAAAAAATAACCCCAATAAAGCCAAAATAAAAGTAAATAATCCTGATAACTGTAGATTTTAAAGATGGTATTTGAAATAAGCAAGCGGGGTAACTGTCCTTTGTCTAAACCGTTGCTCGACGCTTTCGTTGAAAATCAGCTTAGATAATAGTACAGAATCCCAGTTGGCACGAGAACTTATGAAAAAATATGTATAAAAAATTGAAAAAATCACGGAAATTGTATAGTACAAAAGTCTTCAAGTTTATCCAATAACGTATCTACATCATTGCTGTTAAGCTGAATACCAATTGGATACACTGTCAAATCCAATTTTTCTTGGGAACGCATATACATTTCACTTTTCAGCTTCGGTATTTGAAACCGATAGTCATCCTCTTTGTAAGGCGAGTCCCATGTGGCAACAGGAACGGTTTGGGGAGAAGAAATATGTAACTCTTCAGCATTTTTCAGGTATTCATTTCTGGCCTGTATCGCTTGTTCGTTCAGCGAATCTTGAGGAAAATTCACTACAAGCCGATGCATCGAATAGATTAGAAACTGCGGATTAATGGGCCAGGAATCAGCTTGCACTGGTTCATCCGGACTTTTCCTTCTGACACCATTGGATTTTGATAAATTCAAGATTTCTGGTAGAGAATCAAAGATATTATTTTCCGAGAGTAAATAAACAGCGACTGTCAATCGAACTCTGTCTTTTTGACTTTGCTCGAGCTCACTTATTGTGCGTCCGCCAATCATATTATGTATTTCCTCTAAGTATTCACGATAGTGAGAATCAAAGCTATTCCCTATATCCGTTATTTGTTCTTTCAGAAATTTAGAATAATTATTCGGGTTTTGTTTCGTAAGCGTAACAAGTTTCCTGACTCGATCCATCGATTTTATCATCATGACATCTGAACTGTAAAACCCCGGAGAAAAAAAGAAACTGCCAAAAGATGGTATCATCATCGCTAAACCATACGTATCGGACGTATTAAAAAAACATTCCTCGAAACTTTCTGTCCTGATTTTATCCATAACCGTCTCCCTGCCCTCATGAACTGGCTGATTGATTAAAGCCTCGGATTCTTGCACAATTTCCGCTGTGCTTTGGTCAATAAACTGCTTTGTTGTAGCGTCTAAACTTTTATTTTTGTTCAACGGTGAAGAGGCTTTGATTGTATCTGCGTTTACAGCAGTTTCATTAGATTTTTGTTCAATATTATCCTCATGAAGTACAGGAATGATACTCTCAGTTTTTTTCTGTTTACTAGGCGGCCATAACAGCACTGCTGTCATGATTAAACATAGTAAAATTACACCAACGAAAATCCGAATGATTTTTTGGTTTTTATTCATGCATCAACTCCTTTCCTTACGTTTTACTTACTCAATAACTGGTTAGCTGATTTACGAAATAATCAAATCAGCTAACCAGTTTTACAAAATTCTACCAATCATAGAAGCCGATAGCGGCATCGCCCGGATAATAATCCGGTTCATACGTCCCGACAAGAGGTGTCTGGGAAGTAATGCTACAACCTGGTGTCGAGTAACGGTCTGCTGCGGCATAAGGGTCGAATTGGTAAACCCCGCTCGCATTGTTTTTCCATTCCAGACAGGTCGGTTCACTGCCGGACTCATCCAAAACAATTGTTGCATGACCGATGTCCCAAGTATAGTCAGGGTTTGTAAACATATACCCCAATCTGTCATCAGTTTCAACATCATGATACGGGTTTCGTATATTACAGTCATCCATAAACATCTCATTGCCTTGCTGTCCGTTATGACCCGGATTAACCCAGTAATCGTAGTTGGCGTTTCCTGCATACCCATCCATCGCATAGCAAAGACAATTTGTCTGATTTGTGGCTCCGCTGATACGTGAGGCGGTAGGATAAAACCAGTCCCAGAAAGCATTGGCGTATGTGAGGTCGCTTCCAGAAAAATTACTCTGAAAATGAGCATGCTCCAGCTTTGTTCCGTAATCTGTCTTGCAATGAGAGTCGATTAGGTTACTGTTGGCCAGATAGATTTTTGTCTCATACCAAACCAAATTGGAACCAACCTTTTTGGGAAATGCTGCTGTATAACTTACACTGCTCCAATCAATTGAACCCGGATCCATATCCGGCAAAGCATAACAAAAATCACTCGTAACCACAGTCATTATCAATACAATGAAATACACGGACCACCTCAGCATGTTGTATTTACAAATTAACCTTTTCATGATTTTATCTCCTTATACTGCTATTTTATTCGTTTTTTTGATTAACACAATGATCTTTGAACATTTGTTTAGCTTAATCTTAAGTGCCCATTGGTATCACCACCTTTCAAGATATCTTTTTCTGTAAATCCGCATATCCAGTTTTTTAAGCCGTTTTTGTATCGGCGGCTCAGAACCCGAAATGTTGATTCCTTTTTTCCGAATTTTTTCACACTTTTTTCACAATTTGCCGCTATAGCGATGCCGAACCGGTTGTTGTTGAATATTTTTTCAAAAAATTTCTCATTTTCAGGCCTCATTTGAAAAATGTGTTCCTCTATAAGTAGGGCTTGCTGAATAATCTATATTCAACACTTTATTATTCTTAGCTGTGGTATT
>CAZITB010000177.1:0-4191 GCA_964542055.1 uncultured Candidatus Kuenenia sp. | reverse complement strand
AGTTCTACGGATTGATTAAGAAAACAATATCTGTTATTATTACTTACATGGAGATTGTTGGTGGAGAAGAAGAAGAGCCCGCCAAAATTTCCCCATAACACAGGAAGCCTAAAGAGAGAAGAAAATTTTTTGGAAGGAGAAGAGATGAACAAGATCAAGATGTTGGTATTAACAGTTTTATTGGGGTGCTGCTCTACATTGCTAGCGGTGCCTGATATACAATTTTCACCAGGTGGTACTACGTCAGGTGGATGGTATTACGATGGGAACTACAATTTTAGTTTTAATCAAGATATCGATATTGATTTAATTCAGGGTCAGCAAACAGATGCACTTTACAGTCAATTTGTTTTTCTGCCGGATATGACATTAATAAATTATACTTCAAGTTCAATTGATGGAGTTGGAACTGGTGTAATTCAACATGGCGGTACCGTGGAAATCAAAGACAGTGTGGGCAATACTTTGTTGTCAGGTACATTAACTCAAGGTAGCTACGTTACAACATTTGGCACATCTTCAATGTACCCGGAGATTCTTTCAGATATTTATGTTGATTATGTAAATAATTCAATCAATTCAACATACCTGGATAGTATTTCTGTTGGAACTTATTTTGATTTCAGTTTGACACTTCAAGCATCTGGAAATTTTGAAGACATGATACTAAATGATCAAACCGGTTCAAATGGCTTCAGCGGACAAATGACAGTAATTCCAGAACCAATGACAATTGCTATCCTCGGCTTGGGTGGATTGGTGCTTAGAAGAAAAAAATAATCACTACCACTAACCGTGTGTAATTATTTTAAAGGCTGATATAACGTGTGTCAGCCTTTAATATGACAAACACTAACAAGTCTTAGGAGGAGAGGAGTTGGAACGATGCAAGGCCAGTGCTCGCTTCAAAATGCAAGGAATTTTATAGGCAGATCTGAAGCCTTTAATTCTATACGAAAAACCATAGATGTAGTTGCTCCGCGTTTGAGTCCGGTTATAATCAATGGACAGACCGGAACTGGTAAAGAGATGGTCGCCAGGCAGATTCATCTCAACAGTTCACGTTCTGATAAAGTTTTCATTCCGGTTGACTGTACCGCTCTAAATGGTCAGATATTTGAAAGTCAGTTATTCGGGCATGCCAAAGGGGCTTTTACCGGGGCATTTACTGATACCCTGGGTTTTTTCAGGGCTGCTGATACCGGCACAATATTTCTTGACGAGATCGGAGAGATCGAATTGGAAATGCAGGCCAAACTCCTTAGAGTTTTACAGGAATCGGCAGTAACACCAGTAGGTTCAACAAAGAGCCACCCAGTAGATGTGCGGGTAATCTGCGCCACAAACAGAAATCTCAAGCAGATGGTGCGAGAGGGAACATTCAGAGCGGATCTTTATTTCCGTCTGAATGTGATTAAAATCGAAGTGCCTCCGCTTCAGGACAGGCATACTGATATTATTTTACTTGCAGAACACTTTCTACAAAAGCAAGCAGACCTTTATCAGGAGCCGATGAAAAAGCTATCTGAATCAGCCAGAGAAATTTTAATGCAATATCCCTGGCCTGGCAATGTCAGAGAACTGGCCAATGTAATGGAACATGCCTATATAGTCAGCAAATCTGATGTTATAGAGACCGATGATTTACCGCTGGATATTGTTATAGGCGATACTGTCCTGCCTGAAGATAACCAGACCTTTACATCATTCGAACAGCTGCAGCGAAGAATGGTAGTTGCCGCTTTGGAAAAATCTAAAGGCAAAAAACTGCATGCCGCAAAAATTCTCGAAATAGATCATCGTAAACTTGGCAAATTGGTGGACAGGTACAACCTTATGCCGACATGGAAATGATCACTAATCTTTCTCAGAATTCTAAAGCCCTGATTCATCGGGGCTTTTTTTTTATCTACAATTTTAATGAAATTACAATCAAATACCCGAAATACCAATTCATCATCGCCGGCACTTCCTGTCAAATCTCAGCAGTTACAAATATGCTACAATATTACATTCCTGCAACAACGTCCTAACCTCCTTTTCATCATAGCCTTACAGCCTAACCCTCATGTTACCGCTTACAATCATGCAACTGCGACGAAACTTCAAAAAAACAGTCTCGTAAAATAACCTCTATCGTAACACCTTGAAAACAATAGACTTAGAATCTATTTTTATAAAAATTCAGACTCTGGCACAGCCATTGCATTATGTATTCACGAAGTAAAGTTAAAAGAAAGAAAGAAAATAAACAATGCATTTTACGGACAATACAATACTAATGATCGGAGTAAAGGGGCGAAAGGAATCGCTAAAAGATTTACCGGTCAGAATAATAGAAATCAACACAGCTGCGAATGTGTTAAGCTCTTTGAAAAAAGAAAAAATAAATACCGTCGTAAGCAAGTTCGACCTGCCAGGAGCACCAGCGGGACAACTGCTAAAAAGGATAATCGAAGCCAGGCTCTGGATGCCGACAGTTGCAATGATAAAACCAGGCGATATCGAGCAGGAAATTCTGGCCCGAACTCTGGGAGTAAAGGCAGTGCTTCACGACAGCGTCAGCGACGAGGTATTTAAAGATACGATATGTAAATTGATGAAACTCAAATTAAACGCATCGAAAATGGCCAGTGTTGCACTTCACTATGATTACAACAGCAGCACCCAATACAATTTCGATGCACTGAGTTTTGGATACAATAAACGTCATCATCTCTCTCCTCCAATAGCTGGGTTGGCCAGTGATCAAACGACCGGCCCGGCATGCGAACAACCACGGCAAAACCGTGTGAAAATATTAAAAAGTAAATATCGAGACAGCTTTGAGTGCTGAAAATCTTCATCATCACTCTCCTCTAATAGTCGGGTTAAGTGCCAGTGATCGAGCAGTTGGCCCGGCAAGAGAACAGACGCGGAGTAAAGCCGCGATCAGATATATGAGCCTCGTCCCCAAGATCACTGGCCTAAGTTTTTGGGGCGGGCTCTTTTTAAAAAACAAGCAAAGAAGAAAATATTTATCAACCAGGCCAATAAAAGCTAAGCCAGTGATCGGGCAAAGCAGAAAGGAGCAGAAACAAAAGAAATACCAGTTATCTAAAGCAGTACAGTTTTAAAAACAACATGTAAGTAAGATAAGTAATTTTTAAAAAAAATTTAATTCAAAACAAGGAGAAAACTCAAATGAAAAAATTAACGATTTTATTAATAGTAGCGGCAATGGCAATACCGGCAATGGCAAGCTCAGTGGGTTGGATTGATACTGAAAGGTTTGGCTATAATGGCACCATTACTCGCTATTCCGATTCAACCTTAGAGACTCAGGTAGATGATGTAATTGATACCGGCTCTCGTGACGGATCTTTCTGGTCAGATTCGGAGTCTCCAGCAAGCGTGATAATGGGGTCTTGGTGGTACTCGACAGAAACTGACGACCAGGGGGCCCCACTGGGAGCAGGTTGGGGAAATACCACGGGAAACACAGGACCTGGATTTATCCAATTTTATGATCTTGCCCAGGACTTTGTTACAGACCAAAGCTACTCATTTAGCAACTTCGATGGTACTTACTGGACAGATTTCAGCTTTGAACTAAATGTAGCCATGACAGAGGCTGGAGCATATTCTCGCCTAAGCGCACCTGACAACACAGGAGACAGCGGATATTTTCAGTCACTCAATGTAAATCTGACCGCAACAGGCCTTCAAGGGATTGAACAGACCAATGGTACAATCATAGCTGAAGAATCAGATACTTTCGCTGCAGATGTGACAGGATCGATTTCTGGAATATTTGTAAATACTTCGACAGAAGAAGTTGATAACAATGGCTACTATGTCTTTGATTTTGATATAAATATGGTTAACTGGGCATACGAAAACCGTGATAGCCTTGTAGGTGATTACAGCGAGTTCTACGAGGGTAGCTTTGGTGTTGTCCCCGAACCTGCCACAATCGCTATTCTCGGTATCGGTGCAGTTGGACTTATCCGCAGAAAGAGATGTGCATAAATATATAAAACTCGGCAAAGCCCGGTTCCATCCGGAGCCGGACTTTCGCCCAGCTTAAACAGGCCAGTAAAAAAATTTAAAAGTCAGTTCTATGCAGCACAGTTAGAAAAAATGTAAATAATTTTAAAAAGAATTTAATTCAAAAAACAAGGAGAAGAAAATGAAAAAGTTAGTCACAAT
>CAZITB010000176.1:0-4221 GCA_964542055.1 uncultured Candidatus Kuenenia sp. | reverse complement strand
TGCTGTCCCACTGGACAGATAAAAATTATCCATTATTTCTGTGAACGGTTACAAAAAATTGTATCGGGAAAACGGATCATCGAAATAGTAATTGAAAAAGAAGATGACTTAAAATTACTTACCTCTTGTGCGCTTACTTATAAAGACAGCAGAGTTAAATTTATAAATTTTAACCCAGTTCCTATTACTGGTGATTTTTTTAAAGAGTGTAGCAATAAGGTCTCATTTTTTATATTGAACAAAGATGGTATAGCAAACATTAAAGAGAATGAGTTTTGGTATACTTATGAAAATAATGCCAAAGACAAAGAGTCTAATTGTAAGATCATCCAAAACAACAGAAACTGTGCTTATATACAAGAGCTTGAAAAGGCATATCTAAATGGTCTTAAAGTCAAAAATTGTTTTTTATGTCAACATCACAATAAACAAACGATCAATCAAATTGAAAAGAACTTTTATATGACAGTATTTTGTAAACACAAAAAGAAATCCTGTGATTCAAATGATGCAGTCAAATGCAGCTCTTATAGACCGGATAGAATAGTATTTCAGTCAGTATGAAGTGAATTTGTAGTTTAATATTCTGCCGTAATTCTACGGGTTTCAACCCGTAGATGAAGTTATCCGCCAAAGGCGGACGGGCGAAGCCCGAAAAGGCAAATACTATGGGTTTCAACCCATAGAAATTTATTTTACCATGCTGATATTCGGCGTTACCAATGACTTTATCAGAAGGACCGCGCAGCATAAGGATAAAAGCATAGAGGGATTTACTTCGAAGTATAATGTCAAGATGCTTGTGTATTATGAAATTTAACAACATAAACCAAACGATAGCAAGGGAGAAATGTATTAAAAGATACAACAGGCTCTGGAAGCTGAAGCCGATAATCCTGGCTGGAATGATTTGTTTTATACGCTTGGTCATATGCCCGTAAAAGCTGATAGAGAGAAAGAAGGTTAAGCCATTTGATGGCTTGGCTGTTTTACTGGTCTGGATACCTGCCTTCGCAGGCATGACAAATCTTTGATTTGTGAGGGTTGAGGGATTTAGTGGTAATCATCTCATCTTGGGGCGATTGACGTTTTTGTTTCGGGTCGCTTGCGCTCTGCGCTGTTGGGGTTGAGGTTGTAGTAAAGAATTATTTTTCTTCGAGGGCGATGTTTAGGATTTCGCCGGCTTTTTTTATGTATTTGATTTCGATGTCTTTTAAGGTTTCCTTTGGTACTTCGACGATGTCCTTTTTATTGCGGGATGGCAGGATGATGGTTTTGATTCCTGCTCGTTTTGCAGCGAGTAGTTTTTCGCTTAGTCCGCCTATTGGCAGGACAAGTCCGCGGAGTGTTATTTCGCCGGTCATTGCGACATCCTTTTTTACGGGTCGTTTGGTCAGCAGCGAAACGAAGCTGGTAAATAGTGCAATGCCCGCGCTGGGGCCGTCTTTTGGAACGGCGCCTTCTGGGACGTGGATGTGGAAGTCGTTTTCTTTGAATATTTCTTTTTTGATGCCCATCCATCCGGCGTTTGATTTTACAACAGTTAGAGCGGCTTCTGCGGATTCTTTCATAATGTCGCCCATCTGGCCGGTGAGTTTCAATCCGCCTTCGCCGGGGACCTTTGCGCTTTCTATGAAGAGAATTTCTCCGCCGACGGGAGTCCAGGCAAGAGCGGTAGCGACGCCGGGTGTTGAGGTTCGCATGGCGAGTTCGGGTTCGAATTTTGTTGGTCCGAGAATTTTTGGCAGGCTTGACTTTGTGATTGTGGCTTTTCGTTTTGTTCCTTTGGCGATGCCGGTTGCGAGATTTCTGCAGACGGCTGCGATGTTTCTTTCGAGGTTTCTTACGCCGGCTTCGGAGGTGTAGGAGTGGATAAGGGATAAGATTGCATCATCTTTTATGGTGATTTGTGATTTTTTCAGGCCGTTTTCGGTGATCTGGCGGGGGATGAGATATTTTTTTGCGATCTGTAGTTTTTCGTGTTCGGTGTAGCCGGGCAGTTCGATCATTTCCATGCGGTCTTCGAGTGCGACGGGGATCGGTTCGGTGTAGTTGGCGGTGCCGATGAACATGACATTGGAGAGGTCAAATGGCTGATCGAGGTAGTGGTCTGTGAATGAGTTGTTTTGTTCAGGGTCGAGTACTTCGAGCAGGGCGGATGCAGGGTCGCCGCGGAAGTCATTTCCGACTTTGTCCATTTCGTCGAGCATGAAAACGGGATTGTTTGATCCGCATTTTCGCAGTTCCTGCATGATGCGGCCTGGCAGGGCTCCTATGTATGTTCTGCGGTGGCCGCGGATGTCTGCTTCGTCACGGATGCCGCCGAGTGAGATTCGTACGAATTTTCTGTTTGTGGCGCGTGCGATGGATTTGCCGAGGCTGGTTTTGCCGACTCCGGGAGGGCCGACGAAACAGAGTATTGGGCTTTTACCGGTGGGGTTTAGTTTTCGCACTGCGAGGAATTCGAGGATGCGTTTTTTGATTTTGTTGAGGCCGTAATGGTCCTGGTTGAGGATTTTTTGGGATTTTTGGATTTCGAGGCTTTCTTCGGTGCTTTTTGACCACGGCAGCTGGCATATCCAGTCGAGGTATGTGCGGATGACGCCGTAGTCGGGTGAGCTTGGGTGTAGTTTTGTCAGGCGTTCGTGTTCTCGCAAAGCTTCTTGTTCGACTTTGGGCGGCATTTTGGTTTTTTTGATGGCGTCGAGGATTTTCTGGCTTTCTTCGGAACGTTTGTCGGTTAGTCCGAGTTCGTCCTGGATTGCTTTTAGCTGTTCCTGTAGGAAGTATTCGCGTTGCGTTTTGTCGATCGATTGGCGGACCTGGCCCTGGATTTTCTGGCTTAGCTCCAAAACTTCGAGTTGCTTTGTGAGTTCGACCTGTATTGTTTCGAGTCGTTTTTTGGCGTTTAGTTCTTCGAGGAGTTTCTGTTTTTCGGGCAGGGGGATGTTGATATTGGCTGCGAGGAAGTCTGCGAGTGCGGAGGGATTGTCGATGTTTTCGAGCAGTACGGATGCTTCTTCGGGGACGTTTGGGCTTAGGGTGATGACTTTGTTTGCGATCTGGCGGATGTTGACCATTGTGGCTTTTAGGGTTTTGGTGAGTTTTGCTTGGGAGTATATCGGTTCGATTTTTGCTTTTATGTATGGTTCGGTTGAGATGATTTTTACAATTTTGAAGCGGCAAATGCCGTGTACGATTATGTTTATGGAGTTTTGCGGCATTTTGATGGTTTTTAGAATTGATGCGATGGTGCCGGTTTTGTATAGCTGGTCGGGGTTTGGTTTGTCGGTGTCGGGGTCGGTTTGTGTTATCAGGCCGATGAGTGAGTTTGTTTTTTCGGCGTCTTCGATTAGTTTGCGGCTTCGTTGTCTGCCGATTGCGAGGGGCATGACGGTTCCTGGGTATGCGACGGCGTTTCTGATGGGGAGGATTCCGACGGATTCGGGGATTTCGGGTACTGAGGATAGGATGTCCTCGTCTTCCTGGTCATCGAGGTACTGGTTTATTTCGTCTATTTCGAGAAGTCTTAGTCCGTTCATATTGTTTCCGAGTAGTATTAGGCGATTTTTCTAATTTTTCTATTTTATTAGATAATAGCCGATTGGATGATAAGTTCAAGGTTAATCTGTTATATGGAGCGGATGGGGCGGGGTGTGTGGATTTTTTTTTTAATTTTGGTGGTGAAAATCGCTTGACAATTTTATGATTGTAAGGTTAAATAGCGAATCTTGATACGAGTCGGGGCCGTAGCTCAATTGGTTAGAGCATCGGACTGTCGATCCGAAGGTTGAGGGTTCGAGTCCCTTCGGCCTCGCTTTTGAAAAGCCCTGTTTTTGAGGTGAAATCGTTGATTTTGCTTCAGAAACAGGGCTTTCTTTTTGTCTTGTCTCTTCCTGTGGTATTGCAGAATGCTGCATTATTACGCTATTATTTGGCATAGATTTGGCGGAGTAAATGGCGGAACTTTTTTTTGCATCTGATTCAACCTTCAGATTATCGGTTCCGGTTGCCTTTTGATTTTCGATGTTCGGATAATTCTCGATGTCGGGCAGTGAATTTATAGCACTTGCTTCCTGTCCTCTCAAAACGTGTGTGTATCTGCTCATTGTTAGATTGATATCACTATGTCGCATCAGCTGCTGAGCTGTTTTGGGATGAATACCAGCTGTCATACGCAAAAATTGATATGAGTGGAAAAAATAGAAATTTCTCATGATT
>CAZITB010000175.1:0-4241 GCA_964542055.1 uncultured Candidatus Kuenenia sp. | reverse complement strand
TTCTAAGATACGAAATAGCAAGGACTTAGCAAAATATGGTGTCGAAGTTCCGCCATTGACGCTTCGGGTATAACTACCACATTTCCTGTACCTATGCTTGATAACGACCTTACACATATGACACTAGGGCCCAAGGAAAATCTCCCATGCCCGCTTCATGATGACCTTAGCCTTGAAAAAGCTGAGAATGAAGGAGATTTGTGGTTCATGCCCCCAACTTGGCATTTACGACCTGGTGTCTCAAAGGGCAATGTTGGCAGCGGCGGAAATCCTAGAACCGGAAATGCCCTTGGGATACTCAACAGAAATAAGATTACTAAAAAAATTCGCACTAAACTTAGGTACTGCCAGGAATATTGTAAGCAGCGTGAGATTCTTGATTCGAGCCAAGATGAAAAAATTACCAGCACACCTGTTACTGTTGTAGTATGCGCAAGTTTTTTAGGAGGATTTGGAAACGGCAATGTTTACACTGTCTTAAATATTCTACGCCAGTTAGAAACAGAGTTGAATATGAAAATAAGGATCGTCCTCTTGGCTATAGTAATGGGCACACTGGAACCAACTGACAAAGAAACAGCTGCAAGGAATCAGGAAATGCTTCTTCGTCAGCTTGACAGCTGTATCGTTGGACAATACAAGGATATACAGAATACCTCTCCAACAATGCGTCTATTGTGCGATTCACTGCTTTTATTTTCAAATGCTAATAACTTCGGTGAAACTGACAGTATTGATAAAGTTATTTGCCATGCATCTAATTATGTTTTTGGCCTTTTTCATACCACACTCGGCAATCAGGTATTGGAAAGAATTGTCGATATAGAAGAAACATGGCCCGATGACGAAAATGGCGGCAAGTTATGGGCTTCTACCGCAGCAATCACTAAAATCCATCTTGATGTACCAAGAGTTATAAATTGTGTAGGTTTTAAACTACTCGATATCTTTTTCGATGGAATACTTATCGACAATCATATCGAAAAATCGCACAAAGAAGCTAATTCTGTTTGTGCCGAACAAATGCTTAGCGAACAATCAACCAAAGATCTGGCTTGTCAAAGGCTGCTAAGGTCCGAAGGGAATAACTCAGTACACGCAGTTGAAGATACTATAAGATTGTTTCATGACCGCAGAGGCAATAGCGGTGGTTTTCAGGCATGCTGCGATTTTGCTAACGCCAGCAGATATATATTAAATACCCATATTCAGAGGAACGTAAACCCGACGGTTGAAAGACAGGCTCCAATGATAGTAAAAAAAGTTGAAGAAGCCATTCACAATATGGTTATATCTTTCCTTCAAAGAACTGACGGACTTTCATTTTCAAGGCAGTTTCTTGAAAAAATATCAGATAATATAGTCAAGTATAATGAAACTAATGCAAAAAAACTTAATATTGCCAATGCCAGGAAGAAATCAATTGATGATCGGCTCGCAACGGGACATAGTCTTTTGAAAAAACTGCAATGTAGAAATCCGATACTAAGGTTCTTTAGTTTTGCAGCCAAAAAAAATTGTCGTGATATTTTTAGGCTTCAAACCGAACAGGCAATAAAAACAAATCTGGAAATAAAGGCCAGAACCCTGCTTGCTAATGATTTTTATCCTTTGATTTTAGAATCTGCGGGCAAAAAAATAAAAGCTATTCAGAAAGCATGTGAAAAGGCTCTGGAGATCAAAAATGACATCAAAGATAATATAAAAAGACTTGAAGAATTCAGTCCCATACTCCAGGTGCCGATAGGTTTAGAGCTGGCAGATCAAGAGCTGATAAACACCAAGTTCAACTTTACAGTTGAAGAAGAAGGAGGCAGTGAAAAGATATTTATGAATATCTTTTCTCAATTTGAGGGTAAATTTCATAATCTATCAGCTTTCAACCAGGTAAGTGGCGATGATATCCAAAAATTTCTAATTGACCACTGCTGTGGTATAGCCTTAAGAAGACTTGACAGTTTGAATGTTATCGACACGCTTGAACAATATGCCCCCACAAATAGTGATAAAGGACGACTCATTGATCAGGCAATTTGTGAGAGCAGCGGTAGTATAAGAACAACCGGAGAAGGCGGGCGCATTATACCAACCATAAAATTCATAGGTGCAGGTAATAGCCACAGAATCATGTGGCTTGAGAAGATGACCAATAACATAGATAAAACCGAAGGACAGTGGAAAAGTTTTGAAACGGGCGATAAAAACACTATTGTTTTTTGGCAGCAGCGGGCACAACTTTCGGTTGCACGCATTTTAAAATGGACATCAACTCTTTGGAACAAACCAGAAAACATCGAAGAAATTGTAAATATTGGTCCATGTCCAATACTGGCATTTGCACCTACATCGAGTGATGACCAAAGCCAAATAAAAACAATTGCCGCAATGGCTCTGATTAATAATGAAAAGCCAACTTCAGGCACTAATGAAAATTCTTACTTTAATTCTCACCTGATACTAAATAGCCTTGATTCAAATGAGATCTTATTAAAACTGCAAAATGATCTTCCGCTTAGAACAGATATTTATCGGAAATTTGTAATATCTATAACAAACAATTACAAGCAAACAGTAGGAAAACTTAAGGACTTTAACAAAAGCTGCTCACATCACAATGAAGGCTTATTTGGAAAGCTTGGCCAAGAAAGCTTTAACAATGCCGTTAAAATTGCTAATGCTTTATATCCACATCTTTCAAGGCTTCCAGAAGATGTACGGAAATATTTAAAAAATGAAAAATTCAGTTAGGATTGATCAAATGTCAACTTCCAAAATCAAAACAGATATAAATAACCTTCAAATTAGCCAACTTGATAATATGATAGGCCAAAACCAGGTTAAAAAAACACTTGAAATGAATGTAAATGCATATTTCAAGGCCAGATCCCTATGCAATAGTCAAGATATAAAATTCGGTCCGGCGGTTTTTACCGGCCCAAGCGGCACCGGAAAAACGATGGCAGCAAACATTATACATAATGAGTTGGGAAACGATAACTTCATAGAAACCAATGGCGGCGCTATTAACAAAGCAAATGAACTTTACTCTGTTGTTTTGAATGCTGATCGAAATTCGACTTTGCTGATAGATGAGGCTCAGGCGATGAACAATAAAACTCAACAGATACTTTTAACTGTGATATCTGAAAATAAAATTTACATCCCAGCACCAGTCAAACAAAACTGCAGCATCGAATTGCCCAATTTCACTGTAATATTTGCTACTACAGATGAAGATAAACTGCTGCCTGCACTGCTCAACAGGATGCGTATATGCTGTCATTTTGAATTATATTCTATTGATCAAATTGCCCAAATTGTGATTCAAAGATTAAACGCATTGAAATGGGAATATCAAACAGAGTTGATCGGCGAAATGATCGCAATAAGATCCAAAGGTATACCTCGAATTGCGTTGAATTGCTATCTACAAACCTGCTGGAATGTTGCACTAACTAATAACCACGAAGTAATAACTGTTGATGATGTAATCGAGGCATTCGAAATTTTAGAAATAGATGATCTTGGCCTGAACAAAAAGGATAGATCATATCTTAACATACTGGATAAATATGGCAGTTCAACATTAAATATCATCAGTTCAAGAATGGCTGAATCGGCACCGACTATTCAAAAAGTAATCGAACCATATCTGTTACGCGAAGGTTTCATAATAAAAACCGCCAATTCAATGAGAAAAATAACCCAAAAAGGAATTAAACATATATCTAAACAGAGGGAAAATGATGAAGAACAAGGAACATGAAAATTTTGAATCCGTTTGCTCAGTAGTAAAATTAGCCGAAAAACTGGATTTATCTAGAGCAAGATTTTATCAGTTACAAAAATCTGGCATCTTTCCGCCGCCGGTATACAGTATCTATACCAAGCGCCCCTTTTTCCCGGCTAACCTACAGAATCAATGTCTCAAAATCAGAAATTCAGGTGTCGGCCTCAATGGAAATCCGGTAATTTTTTACTCGAAAAGAGAAAAACAAGCTTCCAAAACCCAAAGCTGCTCCAAACAAAACTTCAAAGATTTATCAGATATGCTCAAAGCTATGGGACTAAAGGTCTTACCTGCAAAAGCCGGTAAGGCATTTATGACCTTTACCCCAAAAATTGGAACAGCCTTGATATCGATGGAGCGGTTGCAGCCAAAATTTATAAATACATTAGTAATAATGTGTAAAAAAGGTGTCTAATTTATGTAAAAAAGCTGTCTTAATGAAGTCAAAAAG
>CAZITB010000174.1:0-4244 GCA_964542055.1 uncultured Candidatus Kuenenia sp. | reverse complement strand
TTTCGTTGCTGTTTCCGGAGGTCATACCCCGGAAAGATTCTTTGAATTACTAAAAGATACAAATTATCTTCCATGGGACAAAATTCAGATTTTCTGGGTAGATGAACGATATGTCCCGCCAACTGATGAAAACAGCAACTATCATCTTGCTAAAACAACTTTTCTAAATGATGTCCCTATTCCCCAGGAAAACATCCACAGAATTCCAACCGAAGCAACCAACTTCAAAGTTGCCGCCGCGCAATACGAACATACTATCCGCAAAGCTTTCGACATAAAACCCGGCGAAATACCCGAATTTGACCTGATGATCCTCGGCATGGGAAATGATGCACACATCGGTTCACTTTTCCCGAATACCTATTCCGCTTTCGAAACAGAACATCTCGTGAGCATCGTTTACGTTATGGACAAAAAACTAAACCGCATCACCCTTACACACCCTGTAATGAAATCCGCAAAACACCTGATGATACTCCTTTCTGGCGAATCCAAGGCCCAAATAACAAAAGAAGTCTTCGAATCCGAACCCGACCAGGTCAAATATCCCGTCCACAGCCTCTGGCCGATACTCGACAGGATCACATGGCTCGTTGACAGCCAGGCAGGCAAATATCTCTAGCTTGCATTTTTGCTTTTAAAGCAACGTTTTATTTGCTATAATGTCCTGCTATGAGACCTTTTTCGCTATTAATAAAACCGGCAGGCCCCGACTGCAACATTAATTGTCAGTACTGTTTTTATTCCTGCAAATCAGAACTCTTCGGACAAGAAAAACACCGAATGTCCGACGCCGTCCTCGAACGAATTGTAAGCCAATTTCAAAGCCTTGATTTCCCAAATCATTCATACGCATGGCAAGGCGGCGAACCAACTCTGATGGGGCTGGAATTTTATGAAAAAGTTTTAAATCTCCAGCAAAAATACGCCAAGAGCGGCCAGTTCATTTCGAACGCCATTCAGACCAACGGCATTCTTATCGATGAAAAATGGTGCCGCTTCCTTCACAACAATGATTTTCTGGTCGGTATAAGCCTCGACGGCCCCAAACCATTCCACGACCATTACCGCAAAGATTTCGCCGGCAGACCAACTTTCGACCGCGTCATCCAGGCGATCAACTGCTGCAAAGAACACAAAGTCGAATTCAACATCTTAACCCTTCTCAGCGACCGAAATGTCCATTCACCTGACAAACTTTTCGACTTCTTCGTTGAGCAGGATTTCAAATTTCTCCAGTTTATCCCCTGCATCGAAACCGATCCCACCGGCAAACTCAACCGGTTCAGCATTACCGACCAGCAGTACGGCGATTTCATGTGCAAAATCTTCGACCGCTGGCTCGAATACGGCTTCAAAAAAGTAAGCATCCGCCTTTTTGACACCATTCTCAATTACATGCTAAACGGCCACCATACAAACTGCACCTTTTGCAAAAAATGCGACCAGTACATAGTCCTCGAACACAACGGTAACGCATACTGCTGCGACTTCTTCGTGGACGACCAGCACAAACTCGGCAACATTCTCGAAACACCAATAGCCGATCTATACAAAAGCCCGGTAAAGACAAATTTTTCCAATTCGAAAAACAAACTAGCAAACAAATGCTTCATCTGCCGATACAGCGACCTGTGCCGCGGCGGATGCCTCAAAGACCGCTTGGAAGATGGCGACGATATCAGGCGACCGTCTTCACTTTGTGCGGGCTACAAAAAATTCTTCGATCACACACTCCCAAAATTCCAGCAAATAGCCGCTGATTTGATCAAATCTCAAGCATAACTTACTTGACAACCAACCGCATACATAGAAAATAAGGCTAACGATATAACATTCAGAAAGGAACTTGTTGATGAAACCTCTTTATGTGGGAGCAACGCTACAGGACTGCGGCAAAACTTCAACCATGTGCGGCCTTATGCAGGCCTTGCGTGAGAGAAAACTCGACCCCGGCTACATCAAACCCGTCGGACAACGGTATGTAGAATACCAGGGCCACAACATCGACGAAGACGCGGTTTTATTTTATGAAATTTTCGCTCTGCCAGAGGACCCCCAGCTTCTAAGCCCGATAGCAATAGAAAAAGGCTTCACAAGAAAATTCATATTCAATCCAAACCCTCAACCCCTCGAGCAGAAGATCATCAATTCCGCCCAGATAATCTCTAAAAACCACCCCATGACCCTTGTAGAAGGCACAGGCCACGCCGGCGTAGGTGCCTGCTTTTCACTTTCTAACGCACGAGTAGCCCAACTCCTCGATGCAAAAGTTGTAATTGTAACATCCGGAGGCATCGGCAAACCCATCGATGAAATCGCGCTCTCGCTGGCCCTTTTCAAACAGCACAATGTAGAAGTCATTGGCGTGATACTTAACAAAGTAATCCCCGAAAAAATCCAGAAAGTACACGAAACAGTCGAAAAAGGACTGGAAAATCTCGGCACAAAACTACTCGGAACCATACCTTACGACCCGGAACTGACCCTTTATACCATTGGCCAGGTCGCAGAGGCATTCAATTATGAACTGATCTGCGGACATTCGCATCTAAATAATCCCATCAGGCACGTCGTCGTTGCAGCCATGGAACCTCAAAACGTCATCAGCTACATCCAAAAAAATTCGATCATCATCACCCCCGGCGACCGCATCGACAACATCCTGTTAACCATATCGCTTTCCAAATCAACAGTCTTCCACGAAAGACTCTACAGCTGCGGCCTGATCCTCACCGGCGGTTTGACTCCGGACCCTACCATTCTGGATCTATTAAAAAAATCGAACATCCCCACCCTGATGACAAAAGAAGACACCTTCACTGTTAGTGCCCGCATGAAGGACCTCGCATTCAAGATACAAACATTTGATCGCCAAAAGATAAAAAAAACTCTTCCACTGGTGAAAAATAATGTTAACATTGAATATATACTCAAAAAACTTGATTAATGGGAGGTTTACAATGGCTAAAGTTTTGTATATTCAGGCATCCCCAAGGAAAGACCGTTCGAAATCTATTCAGGTCGCCGATGCTTTCATCGATACTTATATGGAATTGCACCCCAATGATGAAATAATCGTCCTCAATCTCTACGATAAAATATTGCCGCCTTTTGACGGTTTCGTAATAAAGGCCAAGTACAACATTTTACATGGCCAGCCCCATACCGACGAAGATAAAAACGCATGGAAGGAAGTCGAAGATATCATCGCTGAATTCAAATCCGCCGACAAGTACGTCTTCGCAGTGCCAATGTGGAATTTCGGCATTCCATACAGGCTCAAACAGTACATCGATATCATAGTCCAGCCCGCCTACACTTTCCAGACTGACCCTGTGTCCGGTTATGTAGGACTGGTAACCGGCAAACCGGCTGCTTTGATTTATGCACGCGGCGGCGACTACTCCAATCCGGAAAAACAACAGATACTCGATTACCAGAGGAAATACATGGAAACCATTCTGGGCTTTATAGGCTTTACAGATTTCCGTTCGATATACGTTCAGCCGACACTTTCTGCAGGAGACGAAGTTGCCCAGAAGAAAACCACTCAAGCAATCGAAGAAGCCAAACAAAGAGCCCAAAACTTCTAAAAAGTATCTACCGTTTTAGTTATTTACTTACGTTTAGATGACTCCAGTAAGCAAAATACCCGGTATATAGCCATATCCCCGCACTTATAAATAAAACAACCGCTCCGACTAATCGGAAAAGAAATATCTTTTTGAACCTTACCACCAGTCCTGAACAAATTCCGCAAATTCCAGGCAAAATAAAACCTATCCCCGAAAGCAAAGGAAAATTCGACAGACCCAGATTAATAAATCTCGCACCAACAACAATCGCGGCAATACCCGCAAATATTGCGTAAACACAAACCGGCATCAAATCCCATTTTTGGGCGATAGATAAACCCGCCCCCAGGTATATCAGCCCCAGCAAAACACTCATTTCACCAAAAGCGATATTATAAGGGCTCGGCAGCGGCCATGTGAATGTCATCGTAAATCCGGTAATTGCAGCGATCAATCCTGTTATCATAAACCCCACTGACCAGCCCCTGTGCTGTTCTGTCATAAACGGACCCAGGATGAAAATTCCCAAAATAACAAATCCAGCAGACATATTTACCAGCATAAGCGTTACATAATCAATCATAAATTTCCCCTTTCTAATGAATTCAACTCTATCTAAATCATATTAGCAACGGCCCATTTGGACAAGCAAAATAAGATTTGAGA
>CAZITB010000173.1:3799-4276 GCA_964542055.1 uncultured Candidatus Kuenenia sp. | reverse complement strand
CACACTAGGCGACCTCCATATAAACGACATAACCGACGCAACCGCCATGATGGGTCTTTACGGACCAAAAAGCTACGAAATGGCCAAAAAAATACTCCCGTTTGACTTGACCGATCTTACACCCGCGACCATAAAACACGTAAACGTCTTTATGGTCAGCGCCACAATCATCCGCCACAGCTGCCTGGGAATCGAAGGCGTCGAGATAATTACCCCCGCAAAAGCCGCTGCATTTGCAGGCATGGCCATCGAAAAATACGAAAAAAAAGGAACCATTCAGCCCGCCGGCATGGACTGCCTCAACCGCGCATTTCTCGAAAGTTCGCTCCCTGTCACAGTCAACTGCCGCGCCGAAACCCAGAAATACGATATTTTCAACCTCGCCCTGGCCGATAAAATCAATAAACAAAAAAACTTCCTCGGAAAAGAACCACTCCTCGCCAACGCATCCGAACGAGCCCAAAAAACAGCCGTAAG
>CAZITB010000173.1:0-3789 GCA_964542055.1 uncultured Candidatus Kuenenia sp. | reverse complement strand
TCCCCGGCCTGAAAAAACCGCACAACGACCTTTCACTACAGTACGATGACGGAAAAATCGGATGGGTCGATACCATCGATTACTCGAAATATCTTGATTCCGGCATCGGAATAGCCATAATAGATTCAGAATTCGCCGATTTGACACAGGAAGTTCAAATCGAAGGCGACGGCCTGATTATAGGTGCCGAAATAGCTAAACTACCCTTAAATAAGGACTTAGCAAACAACATATACTAATTTTAGGAGGATTGGTGATGATAGATATAGATTTTGATAAAGTCATAGCAGCGGCCCGGCAAGTCCTCGCCGTTCCCGCTATATCGGGCAAAAACGACAATCACATCTGGGACACAACCCAAAGACTGGTCAAAAACATCGATGTAATATCCTCTCTGAAAGAGGTACGCACAAAAAATTTCCCCCTGGACAAATTCTGTCTCACAGCCGCAGGATACTTCTACCAAGCTGGCTTCGCAAAATACGCCCGCACCCACAACATCTCGCCAAACCTCGTACTGGCCGACACCGCAAAACTCGACCTGACCGACCACTCAACCGAAGTTGTTTCCGATAAACTAAACCCAATCGTCAGCGACCAGAAAATCACAAAAATTAACAGAATCATCGCCGAAAGCTCAAACCGCTTCACAGACTTCCCTGAGGCAATGGTCCTCTCAGATGCCAAAAGCCTCGACGACATGGGAGCCATCGGAATTTTGAACGAAGCACGAAGCTACATCTGCCACGGAAAATCAATCAGCGAACTGCTCCAAAGCTGGAAACGGAAAATCGAATATCAATACTGGCAAGCACGATTAAAAGAAGGTTTCCGCTTCGATACTGTAAGACAGCTCGCTGCCCAAAGATTCGAAACAGTTAAAATTTTCATGACCCAGCTTGAAATCGAACATTCCTGCCGCGACTTCGAGGAAATTAGCACAACCCCCCTCTCCAAGCTACAGTTAAGGTAAATATATGACCCAAAAAAATGTTAAAGCAATCTTCCCCGGCTCATTCGACCCGATCACAAACGGCCACCTCGACGTCATCAAAAGAGGAACAAAAATGTTCGACCAGGTCGTCGTCGCCGTAGGAAAAAGTCCAATAAAACACCCGTTTTTCACTCCCGATGAACGCGTCGAAATGATAAAACAGATCGTCAAAGACCTACCAGGCGTAACCGTCGAATCTTACGATGGACTTACCGTCGAATACGCAAAACAAATCCACGCCGATGTTATGCTCCGCGGACTGAGAAACCTAACCGACGTCCAGTACGAATTCCAGCTCGCAATGACAAACAGGGCCGTCGCAGGCATCGAAACCGTATTCATCATGACAAGCGAAGAATACGGCTTCGTCAGTTCCACAATGATCCGCGAAATCGCAGCACTCGGCGGAGACGTTTCAAACCTTGTACCCCACCTGGCATACGATAAACTCAAACAAAAACTCAAAAAAACGGTAGAACCATGTTCCTGATCATCGTTGAAACATCATTCAATGCCGCTCACCAGATAAACTTCGCCGGTTCCGGCCCCGAACCGCTCCACGAACACAAATGGAAAGTTGAAGTTGCCGCCTCCACCCAAAACCTCGACAAAGACGGCCTCGGCATCGATTTCCGCATCCTAAAAGCCAAAACCGAAGACATTATCGGCCAATTCGAAGGCAAAAAACTCGAAAATCTGCAAATGTTCAAAAATATCAACGCATCCGCAGAAAACGTCGCAAAATATATTTTCGAAACCCTTGAATTAAACACCGCTTCCGCCGTACAATTAAAGTATGTAGAAGTTACCGAAGAAAAAGGCTGCAGGGTCCGATATAGCAATAAACCCGCTTAAGCCGTTCGCGGCAATTGCCGATATATAGTCAAATAAATACTATTAAGAGACCATTATGAAATGCCAAAAATGCAATGATCATATAGCCACAATACACTTGACCGAAATCGTCGAAGGCAAAAGAAAAGAAATGCACCTCTGTCAGACCTGCGCCCAGGACGAAGGCGTCGCCATAAAAAACCAGGTCCCCCTCAACGAACTGCTAAATTCCCTCCTGGCAGTCGGAGCCGCCGAACCCAAGCAATCTGACCAGGACGACTACACCCTCGATTCCTGCAGCGTTTGCGGAATGACCTGGGAAAAATTCAAAAAACTCTCACTTCTCGGCTGCCCTAACGACTACGATGTTTTCGCCGGACCCCTCGAATCTATCCTCTCAATCGCCCACGAAGGCAACAACGTCCACATCGGCAAAACACCATCCAAAACAGACGAAATCACAAAAAAACAGGTCCAGCTTCTCAAATTGAAAAAACAGCTCGAAACTGCAATAAAAACTGAAGACTACGAAACCGCTGCAAAAATCCGCGACCAGATAAAAAACCTCGGTTTCGACGCCGGCTAGTTCATTATTTTCAAAACCCCGGCTTTTTACCGATTGTATTTCCCCCGCCTTTCGCATAAAATAACGGTAGTTAAATTACTTTTGTGCGGAAAGCGTCCCGAGGTGTCGGGATTGGCTTCTGGCAAGAAAGAATTTTAGAAGTGCCCTAAATATCCACACTAAGTACACGTGGAATTATATACTTAAACTGTCTTACTACTATGGAACTAAAAAAATTCAGCGAACACACCG
Source organism: uncultured Candidatus Kuenenia sp. (assembly GCA_964542055.1). GTDB lineage: Bacteria > Planctomycetota > Phycisphaerae > Sedimentisphaerales > CAMDDF01 > CAZITB01. The sequence continues at coordinate 1,144 of CAZITB010000173.1, read as the reverse complement.
GCCGATGGCTCCAAAGCACCGGACCTTTCTCTGATATCGTAATATCTTCAAGAATCCGCCTCGCGCGAAACTTGGCTGGCTTCGAATTCGTTCCGATCTCTTCACCAGAAAACCTTAAACTTATACTGGGCAAACTCTCCGACACTTTACTGGCCGTAAATATCTCTGCCGGCAAATTCTACGTCGATATCTCAAGATCAAGCCAGCTCGACCGCGATTTCCTCATCGAAAGACACCTGATCTCGAAACAATTCTCAACTTCAAAAAATAACCGCGGTGCCATCATCTCCGACAACGAAGATTTCTCAGCCATGATAAATGAAGAAGACCACCTCCGAATGGCAGTCCTTTTGCCCGGCCTCCAGCTCGAAAACTGCTGGCAGCGGCTAAACGACATAGATGACCAGATCGAAAAACATCTCGAATACGCTTTCCATCCCCGCCTGGGCTACCTCACCGCCTGCCCCACAAATCTTGGCACCGGAATCAGGGTATCCGTTATGCTACACCTGCCAGGACTGAAAATCACCGGCCACCTCGAAAAATTCTTCTCAGCCGCAAAAGCAATGAACCTTGCAGTCCGCGGCCTCTTTGGCGAAGGCACAGAAGCAATCGGCGACTTCTTCCAGGTCTCAAACCAGACAACCCTCGGCATCCGCGAAGAAGATGTCGTAAAACAGTTCAGCAAATACCTCATCCCAGACGTCGTCCGATACGAAGAACTCGCCAGGCTCGAAATGATCAACAAAAAAGCCAGCATACTCGACGACAAAATATACCGCGCATACGGCATCTTAAAACACGCCCAGATGATAAGCTCACACGAAGCACTCTACTTGTTAAGCCACCTCCGACTCGGTATCAACCTCAAGCGAATCGAAGCACTCAAAATCGACCAGATCAACCGCCTCTTCCTGCTCACTCAACCGGCACACCTCCAGTATAATTCCGGCGGACCGCTGACATCAGACGAACGCGACCAGCTCCGAGCCAAAATCATCCGCGAATCACTAAACTAAACCCAACTAACAGATTGACAAAAATCTGTTGTAATTGCCCGCATTTCCATTTATCATTAACTGCATACTTTAATACGACAGCGAGATTTACCATTGTATTATTAACCGTAAATTACTGTTTAATA
>CAZITB010000172.1:0-4330 GCA_964542055.1 uncultured Candidatus Kuenenia sp. | reverse complement strand
AGGAACACGGAGGAAGCATGTAACTACCGTAACAAAGTCCAATACACTGATCAACAGTCTTACCTATTGGGACAGGGTAATCGGTGAGGTGGCTGAGCAGTATCCTGATATTAAGCACCGCTATATGTATATCGATGCCACCTCTGCAAATTTTGTCCTGCGTCCCTGGATCTTCGATGTGGTGCTTACAACCAATCTTTTCGGGGATATCCTGAGCGATCTTGGAGGGGCACTTATGGGTAGTCTCGGACTCGGAGGCAGTGGCAACATTAACCCGGAGAAGGAATTTCCCTCCATGTTTGAGCCGATTCATGGCTCCGCTCCGGATATTGCAGGCCAGGGAATATCAAATCCGGTTGGAATGTTCTGGTCAGTTGCCCTGATGCTTGAGCATCTTGGTGAGCCAGAAGCTGCTGAAGCGATCATGAATGCAACTGACCGTGCCCTGGAGCAGGGCTTTCTGCCCATTGATATCGGAGGAGAAACCGGTACAGATCAGTTGGCTGAGATAGTGGTTTCCAACATTTAATGATGAGCGAAAGAAGAGTTATTGATGTTAGTGCAAGCCTGCGTGAGCCTATGCAGGGATTCCGGAAAAAGATTGCAAAAACCGTTGATGCAGATGGATGGAATGCTTCAACTCTGGAGATTTATTCCCATGCCGGAACCCACCTTGATGCACCGCTGCACTTTAATATCAATAACAGTTCGATTGATAAAATACCGGTTGAAAGACTGATCTGTGATTGTCATATTGTTCGCATAGATCCCTGTGAGCCAGGACTTTTTATTACTACAGAACATCTGGGGCGTGTTTCAGAGTCGATCCTGCCCGGCGAAGGAATCATTTTTAATACCGGCTGGAGCAGTTACATAGATGATGCCTCCATGTACCGTGACAAGTTGCCCAGGATCAGTCCGGATCTTGCAGAGTGGATGGTCCGAAATAAGATCAATCTTGTGGGCGTGGAGCCTCCGTCAGTAGCCGATGTGAATAACCTCGATGAGTTAACCGAGATTCACAGGATCCTGATGGAGGGAGATGTACTGATTCTTGAAGGGTTGTGCAATTTGGAAGAGGTAAGAAAAAACAAGGTACAATTGATCGCCCTTCCGTTGAAAATCGGTGATGGAGATGGGGCCCCGGCGCGTGCGGTAATAGTAGAAACATGATTAATGACTGATACATAATATATACTACAAACCATCAAGCTATGAAACTACCCTATATCCCCCGCCGTTATCTCTTTGTTTTCGGCACATTTTTCATTTCCCTCTTCATGTATATCGACAGGGCCTGTATCTCTGCAGCGAAAGATCCGATTTCCGGCGATCTTGGTTTAACCGATAATCAGATGGGGTGGGTACTGTCGGCATTTGCGCTTGGCTATGCACTCTTCCAGGTGCCTGCGGGGATGATGTCGGACAGGTTCGGTCCGCGAAAAGTGTTGGCCGGTATAATTGCCATCTGGTCACTTTTTACCGCTCTTACAGGCATTGTGAAAACATATATCGGAATGTTGGTGGTAAGATTCCTGTTTGGAGGCGGTGAAGCAGGTGCGTTTCCCGGTATCTCAAGGGCGGTCTATTCCTGGATCCCCATGAGGGAACGAGGGATCGTACAGGGGATCAATTTCTCCGGATCGCGCGTTGGCGCCGCCCTGGCGATGCCACTGGTTGCTGCAATGATCTCCGGCCTGGGATGGAGAGAAACGTTTGTAATACTAGGGTTGGCAGGTATTCTTTTTGCTGTGATCTGGTACCTTCTTTTCAGAAACAGGCCTGAGGACCTGGAGAGCATTTCTGAAAAGGAGAGAAATTATATCCTGACTCAACGGCAGCAGCCGGAAGCTGTTAAGGCGGCTTCCCTCACTGCAGGGAAACTATTTGGTTCAGGGAACATGTGGCTGGCCATGCTCCAGTATTTCGGAAGCAATTTCACCTTCTTCTTTGCCCTTACATGGTTGCTGCCCCATTTGAAAGAGACTTATCAACTGGATCTAATGCAGGCCGGTTTATATGCCGCAGCTCCTTTCCTGGCCGGCGCCCTGGGGAACTGGATATCAGGCACCATCGTTGACGCGATCTTCCGGGCCGGTAAATGGAAGCTGAGCAGGAAAGTACCTGCTATTTTTGGGTTCTCATTGATGATTGTTGGTTTGCTCGGTAGTTTGCATATGGATTCGGCTGTCAGTGCCGTTGCCATGCTCTCACTGGCAATCTTCGGAGCCGACATGACACTCAGTCCATCATGGTCGTTTTGCATCGATATTGGTAAAGAGAATGCTGGGTCAGTATCAGGAACAATGAATATGGCAGGAAATATCGGATCGTTTATAACTGCCCTGGCATTTCCTTACCTGATGTCGTGGACAGGCAGCAATGCTACGTTCTTTTATGTTGCAGCCGGACTGGGAGCAGTTTCCATATATTGCTGGATCAGGATGAACCCGGAAAAATCATTGACCTGATTGAAACAAAGGGTTGTTGCTCAGCTGTAGTTCTTAAGTACTGTGCTCTTTGGATCAACAGTATATGCAGGTGATCAATTTGAATAATTATATTGCGAAAAAAAGTTGCACTGATGAGAACGAATGAAAATGTTTAATTTATGAAAACATACAAACTTGTCGGAATCGGATCCGGATATTTTGCTGGCTTTCAGTATCGTGCTTGGAACAGGATACCTGAGGTGAAAGTCACCGCTATGTGCAACAGGAACATCGAAAAGGCCTCTCCGATCATGCAGGAGTTCGGTATTGCAAACCACTATACCGACTACCTGGAGATGCTCGACCGGGAAAAGCCTGATATAGTCGACATTATTACACCTCCTGAAACCCACCTCGAGATGTGCCGGGAAGCAACCGATCGTGGTATTCACATCATTTGTCAGAAGCCCCTTGCTCCTACACTGGAGGAGGCGAAAAAAATTGTTGATTATGTATCGGAAAAGGATATCCGTTTCATGGTGCATGAAAACTGGAGGTTTCAACCATGGTACAGGGAGATAAAGCGGCTCCTTGAGGATGGTGTTATCGGCAAACCCCATACTATCTATTTTCGGTCGCGCATGGGTGATGGATGGGGAGAAAATGCTTATATTCCCCGGCAGCCCTATTTTCGGGAATATCCCAGGTTCCTGGTCTATGAAAATGGAATACATTTTATCGATACATTCAGGTATTTGTTTGGTGAGGTTGATACCATCTTTGCCGATCTCAGGAAGATCAATCCCGTTATTAAGGGCGAGGATTCAGCCCATGTCTTGTTGAAGATGAAAAATGGTGTAAGGGCATTCTGGGATGCTAACAGGTACAATGAGCCAAACTATCCAAATGCGCGGCTCACTTTCGGGAAAAGTCTGATTGAAGGCGAGGAGGGGAGCCTGAGGTTGTATTCCGATGGCAGCCTGACCATTCAGCGACTAGGGGAGGAAGAACGCCCACACGTCTATAAATTTCACGCCATTGAATTTTCAGGCGATTGTGTTTATGCCACGCAACGCCATTTTATAGATGGCCTTATTTCAGGTGAACCGTTCGAACCCAATGGAGAAGACTACCTGAAAAGCCTTTACGTACAGGAGGCTGTCTATACATCCAGTAATACCGGAAAACCAGTACAATTATAGAAGGATTACTACTGCTTCATCACTTTCATCAGTAAACGATTCTTCTTTTCATTTGTCTTTGTCTGGATAAAATCTGTTGATCATGTATCAGACGCAAGAAGCATCTATCAGACCGCATATGAAAATGGCGGACCTGATCAATGAGAACTATTCGAGACTGCTGCTCCTGGAACACCTGGATTATGAAGAGGAGGCGACATTTTCCTATTTCAGTGAGCTACTGGAAAATGGTGAGGGGGCGCCCGTCTCTTTTTATGGTCGTATATTTTATATTATTCAAGAACCAATTTGTATATTTACATAAGTTTCTTTCAGGTTCTAAAACAGAACCAGATATTTTCCGTTATTTATACATATGAAAATGAATCATCTGACATTATCAATTATGAGGAAATTAATTTTATTTCTTTTTCTGTTGCAGTCGGTAGCAGTTTTTAGCCAACCTGAATTAAACAGGTTATATAATGAATATCTTGATGCCAAACGCCGGGACGGCTCATATTTTAATCATATTTCAGGGTCTCCGTATGTAAATTCTGAATTTACTCATGCGAAGGTCTTTTTGAGAACCAATAATAAAGCTTTAGCTTCAAAGTTACGCTATAACAATTACTTTGATGAAATGGAAATGCTTCAGGATGATGGAGATAAATTTTTGATCCTTAAGAATAAGGCTGATGTTGATAGTATTTTATT
>CAZITB010000171.1:0-4427 GCA_964542055.1 uncultured Candidatus Kuenenia sp. | reverse complement strand
TTTCCACTTGCCGCCTGAAATCGCCCTTTTTCCCGAAAATCGCGCAAACTGCCCCAAACTTGACCCAAACTGAGCAAAACTTGGGGTAAACTGACCAAAACCCGCCTAAAAGTGAGCAAAACCGCACACTTTTTTATTTCACCATAACTCAACATAAGCCTAGTATTAACAAACACTTACATTGAATTTTGCCCCGAGTCTTAAATACTTAGTGTCATTTTTGACCCCTTCAAACCCTTACAGAATTGGTACAATTTCGACCATTCACGCAAAACAAATCAATTCAAAGCACCTGCCCAAACTGAACATAAAAAAAAGGCTCCCGATAAAACCGGAAGCCCTATAAAATTCATTTTAAACCTTAAACCTTCAAACTTCAAAGTTGAACGTTCGATGTTCGACGTTCCCTACTTCTTGCTGCTTTCTTTTTCCTTACGCATCGCGATAACTTCCTCGGCTATCTTCTGCGGCACGCGTGAATACTTGGCCATTTCCATCGTAAACGTCGCCATTCCCTTACTCATACCGCGAATAACCGTCGCATATCCGAACATACTCGCCAGCGGCACCTCGGCACTAATCACCGTAAACGTATCCCGCAGATCGGTACCCAGGATAATCCCGCGCCTCGAGTTAAGATCACCAACTATCGAACCCTGATACTCGGTCGGGGTCTCAACTTCAACCTTCATTATCGGCTCCAGCAAACAGGGTTTCGCTTTTCTGAACGCCTCAATAAACGCATCACGACCCGCGATCCTGAACGCCATCTCGCTCGAGTCAACCGCATGATAAGAGCCGTCATCAAGACACATCTTACAGCCGACAATCTCGTAACCTGCGATCGGACCCTTTTTCATCGCTTCCTGGAATCCCTTATTAACCGCCGGTATGTAATCCGAAGGAATACGGCCACTAACAATATTATCTTCAAAATCATAAGTCGAATCCGCATCTGCTGCCAGCGGTATCAATCTGCCGACCACATGGCCGTACTGACCGGAACCGCCTGTCTGCTTCTTATGCTTATAATCGAACTTCGCTTCAGCGGTAGGAGCTTCTCGGTAACTTACGTTAGGCTGACCGACCTTTACATTGGCCTTGTACTCGCGCCTCATACGCTCAATATAAACATCAAGATGAAGCTCGCCCATACCGGCAATGATCGTATGTCCGGTTTCCGGGTCGCTCGATACCCTGAAAGTCGGGTCTTCCTTCATGAACCTGTTAAGAGCCTTACCCATCTTTTCCTGGTCATTGCTGCTGTCAGGCTCAAGCGATAAACTGATCACCGGCTCTGCCACAAAAATACTCTCAAGCGAATAATTTACCCCCACTCCGCAATAGGTATCACCGCTCGCGCAGTCAACACCGATAAGTGCCACAATATCACCCGGACCCGCATCCGCCGCTTCTTCGCGGTCGTTTGCATGCATCTTTACGATCCTGCCGACACGCTGCATCCTGCCGGTCCTGGCATTTCTATATTGCTGGCCCTTAACAATGCGGCCCTGGTAAATTCTTGTATAGTTTAGCTGGCCGAATGTTTCATCTGCGATCTTAAAGACCATTGCCACTGCCGGTGCATCAGGATCGGTTGAAAGGGGAGCTTCCGCTCCGTCGTTTTCGTGGTCACGTGCAAAATACGCTCTGTCCATCGGGCTTGGCAGATAGCTACAAACCGCATCCAGAAGCGGCTGAACACCTTTGTTTTTGAATGCAGAACCTATCATTACCGGAACGATATCCCGGTTGATTGTCGCTTCGCGAATGGTTTCTTTGACCATCTCAACAGGAACCGGCTGATCTTCGAGCATAACTTCCATCATTTCATCGCTGAACATCGAAATAGCCTCGAGCATCTCGTTTCGGGCTGTTTCTGCCTTTTCTTTGTACTGGTCGGGGATGTCGATCAGGTTGGCTTTTTCGCCTTCTGTCCCCTCGAACTTAATAGCCTTCATATTTACCAGGTCGATAATGCCTTCGAAATCGTCACCAAGACCCATATGTATCTGAATTGGAACCGCGTTTAGATTGAGTTTTTCACGGATATCATGAATCACTTTCTCCGGATCAGCGCCCATTCTGTCCATCTTATTTATAAATGCGATTCTGGGCACGCGATAACGTTTCATCTGCTGATCAACCGTAACCGACTGACTTTGAACGCCGCCGACAGAACAGAGGACCATGATGGCTCCGTCGAGTACTCGCAGCGAGCGTTCGACTTCGACGGTGAAATCTACGTGGCCTGGGGTGTCGATTATGTTGACTACGTGTTCTCGCCAGTTTACCTGTGTTGCAGCCGAGGTAATGGTGATGCCGCGTTCCTTTTCGAGTTCCATGAAATCCATGGTTGCACCGCCGTCGCCGCCGCGGACTTCCTGGATTCGGTGAATTCTACCGGCATAGAACAAAATTCGCTCGGTAAGGGTTGTTTTACCTGAATCGATGTGAGCCGATATTCCGATATTTCTAATTTTTCTAATGTTTTCCATTACTAATGAACCTTCTTAAAACTACTTTTTATTCTCTGATATCTATTTTGTTTTTAAGACCAAAGATATTTAGTCGAGGAACCTAATTTTTTAGTTAAAATTAAAGACTCAAAGCCAAAGCCAAGAGTCTTATATTTCGATTCAGCAAGCCGATTTTGTACGATATTACCTTAAAAAAGACGATGCTGGTTATTATGTTAATATAGAATTACTAGATTACCATGAAACTATGATTAGAATCAAGTAAATTTTTCAGAAAATTGTATTTTGTTACCATTTCCGTAGCGTAGTTGGGGTAATAGAGGATATTCGGGCGGTTCGCGAGCAGCCTTTACGATACATTTATAGCTTGAAATACACGAAGTTTAAAAGTTTTTTAACCGGGGATTTTGTGGATGCTGCGGTTTTTTTAAAATTTTGGATATTTTTGTAACCTTTTTATTTTTCTGGTTTCTATTATTGCGAAGGGTTAAAATATAACCGAAAGGAGCGAAAAACAAATGTTCAATAAAAACTTTAACGAAGTGAAATTGCTCAAGGCGTGTGTTGATGGGGATACTGGCGCATACGAAAAAATAGTCGAAAGATATCAGTCTTTTGTTTGCGCGATAACTTACAGCGGGACTGGGAATATCGAGCAGAGCGAAGAGCTGGCACATGAGGTTTTTATAAATGCGTGGAAAAATTTGGGGCAGCTGGAAGATTATAAAAAATTCAAAGGGTGGCTGACAAGTATCGCTAAAAATTCAATAAGGAACAGGATCCGTAAAAATAAGCGTGATCTACTGGGAAAGGCGGCACCTTTGGACGAGAGTAAGCTGCATATCCACCAAAGAGCAAATGACGATAAAGTCAGCGAAGAACAGAAGGCTATTTTGGGTGATATGCTGATGCGTTTGCCGGAAAGATACCGTGATGTTTTAGTTTTATTTTATCGAGAGCAAAGGAATGTAAAACAGGTCGCTGATGAGCTTGAAATTAGTGTAGAGGCAGTTAGGACGAGGCTGCACAGGGCAAGGAAGATGCTCAAAGATGAAGTTGAAAATGTCCTGGGAAGGACGCTTGAGAGGACAAGGCCAGGCAAGGAGTTTACCGTTCTTGTTACCGGTTCTATTGCGGGTTTAGCAGCTAAAGGGGCAACTGCAGCGGGGACAGGTGCGGCTATTGCAGGTGTTAAAAGTTTAGCAGGTTCGGCAGGCGGAGTTTTGAGCGGAATTACTATGAAAGTTGTAACTGCGGCAGCTGTTATTGCCGTGGGGGTTGGGGTAGTGATAGCTTTGCAGGATAATGGTGAAAGGTTAAATGAAAAAGAGGCAGTCCAGGCAGCGGCTTTTGTCGATGCAAAAACTGAAGAGCTGCAAATTGACGAGAATAATTTTGAGGCTGGGGTACAAGCTGAATCAATAGAAGCGGTTGAGGGATTGGATTTGCAACAGGAAATGAATCTGGCCAAAGAAGATTCAGTTAAAAATACAATACGCCTGGGTATAAGGGTCTTGGATGATGCCAATGAAAAACCAATAGAGGGTGCAAGGCTGAGTGTTAATATGGGTTGTGGTTGTCAGTGTGAACCGAAAAATTTTGTTGTAGATGGCAATGGTTTTTGTGAGGTGGATTTCGGGGAGAAAAGGCCAAAGTATGCAAGTGCTACAGTGTATGCTGATAGTTATGTTCCTATGATGTTTGCATGGCGGGACGAAATGACTGAGGATATAGGGGGTGAATTTACATTTTATCTTAAAAAAGGGAAAAAAGTAGGCGGGATTATTGTGGATGTAAATTTGCAGCCCATTAAAGATGTTGAAGTAATTGCCAGCATGCACATAGAAGGAAACAGAGAATACCCCTGGCAGAGGATACGAGATGAAAAAACTGTTACTGACGCTAATGGAAGATGGGTGTTTAATATATTTCCAGCCCAAGAGCATC
>CAZITB010000170.1:3237-4439 GCA_964542055.1 uncultured Candidatus Kuenenia sp. | reverse complement strand
GTGCAGCCATGCACGATCGCATTATGGGCTATTGAAACATAATTGCCAATAATTGTTTTGGTTTTTTTCTGGAAAAGCTTTGGATTATCCTGCCTTACAAAATCATAAAGCTGCGGCTGACTCTGAGTAAAAGTAAAATCATCAAACTGCTCCATCAAACTGAGCATAGTATTGAAAGTTCGCGAACACTTCCGCCTTGTCTGGTCCAGTTCCCACAACCATGCCACATCAATGTGCGAATGCCCAATCGCAAACAAATTCACATCAATGGGACAACCGGCGTGCTTGAGTTCCTTCTTCAAAAGTTTATGAGCATCATGTACAGATTTATAAAAATTATCACCGATAGGTTCCAAAGTATCCAAAATTTTAAACGTCTTATCTACCGCTGTCATAATCCGGGATTTGGCAATATTGTCAGCCTCAAGCACCTGGGCTGTTTCGACAGCAACCCTTAGCGTCGCAATAAAATCTTTTGTGCTTTGATCTATTTCAATTACATCTGCCCTTTCCATGAAAAGCTCGGATTCCGGCGGGTTTTCGTAAGTCCACCATCTTCCGGTAAACGCATGCAAAGCTATCCTGTGTTCCTTGCCGTCACAAAATTTCTCAGGGACATTAACAATACTATGAAACCGGTCAAAGGCGGCAATTTCCTGGCCGTCTATATAAAGCAGCGACTCAGGATGAGAAAGATCCTGCTGGGGCGTCAGACCCAAAACAAAATTCAAAGCAACCGGGCCGGACTTGCCCCAGCCATCGGGAACCTTAAAACTGCCGCGAAGTGTACAGTTTATATTACATTTACCCCAGTGACATGGAGCCTTCAACTCTCGCCAGCCGGAATCATCAACATCTTCTCCGATCAGCGGGTCTTCTTTAGCATCGCGGTGCTGATAAAATTTCAAAGCTCCAATGCTTTGCCTGTTCAAAATATATTTCGAACTGATAAGCTCTAGTCTCCGCTGTAATTTGGTTAATATAAATTTCTTTTCTTGTTCCAGCATAAAAAAATCCTAAACTAATTATTTATAAATGCATTCTCCACTTCATCAACAAAAGCTAACATTTGAGGTTCTGCATCAAAAAAATGATCGAAGGAAAAAATGAATCCGCCGTTGTGAACCTCGTCTCGAGTTTGTATGCAAAAATAACCCCAAAGGTATTTAAAGTCAACGAATCTTGCCCAAAATTAGTTTAAA
>CAZITB010000170.1:0-3227 GCA_964542055.1 uncultured Candidatus Kuenenia sp. | reverse complement strand
TGAACTCAAACCCCAAAACCGAATCTTTTGAGCAATTATTGAGTAGGTAAGTCGGCTTATTTTTCTATCAGTTTAGTCAAATTACATAGAATATTATCTGCGACAAATAAATTACTTTTGAGCTTATCAGAATCAACAATTGTATTTTGATTTCTGATTATTGAAAGGTTAGTTTGTTTGACCAGCTTGATAATATTATTCAAATCTTCGGCTATCCTGTCAACATGCTCAAATGAATTAAAACTTGACTTCTGGAACCCCACAGACAAATCCTCTGACTTCAAGTCCGTAATATCAACAAGAACCCCATTTAAATTGGAAATATGGTTTTCGAATTTTTCAGCATTACCACTGTCAAGTATCCATCGAACATCACCATTGACATCCAATATCCTGTAAACGACTTCATAACTGCCGCTATCCAATATCTGGCTGGAAATTTCCTGTTCAACCATAATAGTATCGTCAGGATGAATTATACTGCTGAACTTTACAACATGATTATCAACGAAATCTTTCGGACTGTACCCGGTAATATTTAAAATACTATCGCTTAAAAATATCATCGTCCATTGACGGTCAAATCTGCACCTGTAGATTGAGGTTTTCGGCCCTGCGAATAAATTGCGGAGTTTTTCCTTATTCTGCCTTAGTCTTTCGTAAGCATATTCTCTTTCAACGGCATACTTGATAACTCTTGGCAGTGAAGATCGCGTAAAATCCTTTTTCAGTATGAAATCCGCGGCTCCCTTGTGAATTGCCTCTATTGCAAGCTCATCGTTTTCTAATCCCGTCAATACTACAATCGGCACATCAGGATTGATCTGATTGAAATTCTCAATGATATCTATCCCCGCATTATCGGGCAATATCAAATCAAGCAAAATCATATCGACTTTATGTTTGCCTATCCCTTCTATCGCTTCAGCAAACGTTGTGGCAACTACTAATTCGAAGTTGATACCATCATCATGTCTTGATAAAGCCCTCGAGATAAGTTCACTGTAATTCTTCTCGTCCTCCACCACCAGAACGCGATAAGTGTTTTTCATGTCCACCTCAATTTCACACTTCTCTGACTTGTTCTAATTCATGTTCCAAACTATCTATTTGGCTCTGATTTTCACTGAAAATCAATTCAGCCTTCCACCTTTCATTATCTTTCAGATAAAGACATCCTAATAATAATACATTCGACAAATCTTCGGGATGTTCTTCAATATAAATTTCAAGGCATCTTTTAAGCAGCCCATACGAATGCATCTTTTTTGATACCTCAAACAGACCTATCACGCTGTTATAATCTTCCCTGTTTAAAACAAAACATTTAAGATAGTGTTCAGCCGCCTTTTCAAGATTACCCCTTTTCTGCTCGATCAAGCCTAGCCCGCTATAGGCTCTGCTGCACTGGGGACCAAGCCGGGATGCAACCATAAAACATAACTCCGCCTGATCTAAATCCCCTTCTTTCAATTCAACTATCCCAAGCCCCACGTATGGGTCACTCTCATCAGGACCCAAAATTGCCGCTTGCTCGAAATATTTTCGAGCCGACTGATAATCACCTCCCGCTAAATCCTCATTTGCCTTTTCTAATAGACTTTGATAATCCATTTCCTAGCCCTTTCATGTTCTTGTACTGATTTACTGACGTGAATGTGATTTAATGTAAACCTCCTTCAATCTATTGGTTGTTAAATGAGTATAAATCTGTGTTGTAGAAAGTGATTTATGCCCTAATAACTCCTGCACACTCCGCAAATCCGCACCATTATCCAGCAAGTGCGTTGCGAAACTGTGCCTTAATGTATGCGGACTTATAGAACTGTCAAGCCCTGCCTCTTTCAAATATTTATCCAGCTTTCTGCGAACACTTCGAGTACTTAACTTTTTTCCATGTTTATTCAAAAATAACTTGGGACAGTGTTGTACAGAATTCGCCTCAAGCCACTTATTCCTAAGCTCAATATACTGCTGTATGAACCTAAGCGCAGAAGCCCCTATAGGTGCAATCCGCTCCTTTTTACCCTTACCAACTACATGAATCACTTCACTGAGAAAATCAACATCAGACAAATCAAGCATTACCAGTTCACTTACCCTTATACCAGTACTATACAATGTCTCCAGAATCGCTTTGTCCCTGATTCCAAGCCAGTTATCAAGTTTGGGAGCATTTAGAAGTTTTGCGACTTCTTCCAGTGACATGAAATTAGGAAGTTTATGTTCCTGCTTAGGAGACCTTATGCTGGCAACGGGACTGTCGCTGACCAATCCGCCTCTTTTCAAAAATTTGTAAAAAGTTCTAATACTAGCTATTTTTCGGCCAATACTAGAATTTTTTATCCCCCTGGCATTCAAATCTGCTAAAAAAGAACGTATATCTTCCTTGCCTACCTCTACCAGCAATGTTGTTTTACAGGCTGCAGTCGTACCTGCCTTGATTGTCGCCGGGGTTGAATCTGGACTCGAATATCCTCCATCTGACTTGATTGTCGATATAAATTTTAGAAAATCTACAACATCATTATTATAAGATCTGCAAGTATTTTCCGAAAAATGCCTTTCAAATCTCAAGTAACTAACAAATTCATGAATCAATAAATCATCCATAATTAACCTTTCAGGTTTGGTCCCATAACTGATTCATCGTCCAATAAGCAACGATAAATCATAGCAAATTGCTAGAATTCATTAGCAAATGACTTGAATTGAAAGAAAAGATTTAAAAATCTACTGATGTAAGCCCCTGGCTTATTGCATATTTGGTCAATTCAGCAATACTGTACCTGTCCAATTTTTCCATTATGACCCGGCGCTCAGCATCTACTGTCTTGCTGCTGACCCCAAAAACCTCAGCGATCTGCTTGGCATTTTTACCCTCCGCCAGCATCTGCAATATCCCTCGTTCTCTGCCTGTCAAAGCATTAATATCTTCTTGTTTAACATCCGAAGCGTTTTCGATGTAATCATTTATCAGAATTGTCGTTATCGAAGGACTGATATAACTCAAGCCCTCCTTTACCACCTTAACTGCCTCACAAAGCTCTTCGAACATGCTTGTTTTGGAAATGTAACCACTTGCCCCTGCTTTTATCGATTCTGATACAAATTTACGGCTAACACTTCCAGAAAGCATTATTATTTTCAAACTCGAATCATTTGAAAGAATGGTAGTGTAAACTCTGTTCTGTAAATTGTATGTTAACCGTGTGTTTCCGGCTGTA
>CAZITB010000169.1:1298-4654 GCA_964542055.1 uncultured Candidatus Kuenenia sp. | reverse complement strand
CCACAGATGCCAGAACATGTCTTGCCATGGTCAAGGATAGTTCCATTATACTTGGGAAACTTCTTGATGGTGGCCACAGTGCTATAGCAGGTCGCCTTGTTGGGGCATTCAGAAATATTGGCAATAATAAAATAGCGGATACAATTGTTAAAACCATGAAATCTGCTGGATATGACGTAAGAGAAACAGACCCCTTTAAAGAAAAACTTCCAAATATTTTAAATGCAAGAGAGACATCTCCATATGCTAATCGCATTAAATTAATGTGGCATAAAATGCGAGAAACAGTGATCAGTAACTTTCCTCCATCCAGAGAACTGCCAACTAATATTGACGCTTATCTTAAAGAAGTTGAAGAAAACTACGCAGATGATGCATATAATTCCTTATCCATTGAAGGGTATCGTGTAACAGCAGAATTAATTGAAAGAGTACGTGATGGTAAGTGGAATCCTGATGATAGTGATGCAGACAAAAAGGAAAAAAACGCGCTGGCAGCACGTGGATATTATCTGGCATTCCAAACCGTTAAGAAGAGTATAAAAACAATACTTGATGGTGCCAATGCTGGTGAAGTTGCCGACAATGACCATGGTGATTGGTATCGTGAATTATTTGCACCAGGTGTTACCGCAGGAATTGTAAAAGCAAGTGACCTTGCCGGATATAGAAATGGCCAGGTCTTTATCAAAGGTTCAAAACATACACCTTTAAGTCCAGAAGCTGTACGTGATGCAATGCCAGTGTTTTTTGACTTACTAAAAGAAGAAAAAGAACCAGGTGTAAGAGCTGTTCTTGGCCATTTTATATTTGTATATATTCATCCGTACATTGATGGTAATGGTCGAATTGGACGTTTTCTTTTTAATACAATGCTTGCATCCGGCGGATATTCCTGGACAGTTGTTCCGGCAGAAAAGCGGGATTCTTATATGGCTGCTTTGGAGAAGGCAAGTGTTGATGGCGATATAGCTGATTTTGCAAAATTCTTAGGTGAACTGGTAAAAAAAGAATTGAAAAAGAAATGATATTAAAACAAATAATAAAGAACTATACCTGGCTCAACATTAAACCCAAATTATTGGAGCTGTATCCTGAGGAGGAAGAAAATGGTAATCTTGCCCTTTACGAAGAAGTATTGGAAAAACTGCGTTTCATGCATCCTGTTTCATCCGATATAATGTTAAACATTACATACCAACAAGACGATTTTGATAATGAAACATATGTGGATGTAAGCGGAAAAGACTTAAAACCAGACCCTTTACATAGTCATCATGACACAATTTATACAGATGCTTGTGCTATTGAGTTTACACCCTGGGATAAATGGTTGGGCATGGAGATTACCGTAAACACACTGAGTGATTTCTCCGAATTAGAAATTCTTTGCCACAGTTTGTATGAGATGACATTCATTGATTTTGATGAAGAATCAATCCAAAATGAAATTGGACGAATTAAGGACATGAAAGATGAATATGATAATTTAAGCGAAGAAGAAAAAAGAGAACATACCTGGTCGATAGATGATTTGTTAATGGAACTGGGAGATGAAGAAGATTTTGAAGATTAAAAGCAATAAATAGATACTTCGACACGCTCAGCATCAACTTCGACACGCTCAGTAGAACTGTGTCAAAGATTTTATCATGGCTCGGTTCTTCTTTTTTCGTGCATCCTCGTAAATCTAATACATACAAATGAACAAACAATTTGGGTGGATAATTGAAAAGAATTGCAACATAAATCCTTCAATTCATTTCTCTATATTTTCCTGAACATACAAATCATAGGTATCTATGTTCAAACACAATAGACTTCCATATCCCTTTTTACTGTTATAAGCACAGCCGTTATCAAGGTTTATCACCTGGTTTTTGTCGGAAATTGTTTGCCGGATATCCTCTATGCTCATAATTTTGTGTCCATGGACAAATCCTTTTTCAAAATTCGATGGTGGAACAGTTTTTCCGTGCTTCCAAAGCATAGATTCGTGGTCTTCCAAAGGATTATCTACCGAAAAATTAACGCCGGCATGCACAAGTAAAAAATCGCCAAGATTATAATAATATGGTAAGTTTTCTATGAATTCTTTAAACTCAGGAAATATCTTTCGATTCTTCCCAACTATCCCTTTTCCCCAGGTGGATGACGGAAGCTGAATTTCCGAATTTTCATTGTCAGCTGCAATATGCCGCTTCCACACCATATCTTCATGGTTGCCTCTCAACGGAAAAACCTGATAGCCTTCCTTTAGCATACGCATGATGAGACGGATAACATTCGGGCCATATTTACCCCTGTCAATATAATCGCCAAGTAAAAAAAGCTGGTCGTTTTTATCTATTTCGACTTTTTCCAATAAAGCCTCAAATGTAAAAATGCAACCATGAATATCCGGAATAACCAAACGTCTTCCTTTAGCAGGCGGACTTATGTTGCAGAATGGTTTAAACTCTTTCATAGGTATCCAAATGGTTTAATAATCCACATTTTCAACCTTAAAAAGCTGAAAACTATTCAACTCCAGGCAACACAAATTCCCCAATTTGGTGTAATCGTAAACTTTATGTTTTTTTCGGTAAGCGCAACCATTATCCAGGGGAATGATCTGCGATTTTTCAGATACCAGCTTTTCAATGTGATCAATTTCGGTTACCCGATGACCATGAATCATTCGTTTCCCGTTTAGAATTGATGTATCGTAGTTGCTGTTATCTATGTAGAAGTTTATCATGGCACTGTAATCCTTAAATGGCGCAGGCTTTTTAAAATCAAACCCGGCATGCACCAAAAAGCAATCGTCCATTTCGTAATAATAGGGTAATGATTGCATAAAAGCAACGTAACGTTGTTTTAAGGTTCCGTTTTCATCAAGTAAGTCAGGACATTTATTTATTCTGCGCACCATCATTTCGAACGCTTCTTTGTCGTATTCATCCAGCGCAACCAGCAGATTTTCTTCATGATTGCCCCGCAACGGGTACACATCATAACCCTGATCAATAAGGGACAAAATGTAATCAATCACCGCTCCGCTTGCCGGACCGCGGTCAATATAATCGCCAAGTAAAAACAATTGGTCAGATTTTGATGGCACAACCACATCTTCAATCAATTTTTTCAATGTTTTAGCGCAACCGTGGATGTCGGCGGTTACGAAGCGTTTGGCGTTCGGTTTTTTACTGATGTATTGATGTCTTAGTTTATCTTTCATCATTTTTCCTTGGGTTCTTTTAATTCCTCCTTTCCTTATCCCAATACCTTTATTTTTAGATAAAAGCACCGTAAAGTGGTTTGACAGGTTATCCTGACATCCCCTGTCGGTGGTTCAAACCTATTGCCCTTCTTCC
>CAZITB010000169.1:0-1288 GCA_964542055.1 uncultured Candidatus Kuenenia sp. | reverse complement strand
TTCGCTTGCCTTTGTACGGGGCGAAGCTCGTTTCTTGCTCGATCGAAAGGGCTGCAATAGCCTACCATCGTTCGACTGAGCGTTTGGCGAAGTCTTGTTTATAGTTCACTGATCAAGCTTAATAGCACATTGTGCCTTTGTGCCCTTAATCAGCGTCTGTGCACACCTAATCCTTAATGCAACGGACAGAGCGTCCGTACGCACGCCAGCCGCTGCTGCTCATGAAGGCATCGCCAATGGAGAAGTACAGGTAGTGCGAGGAAGTACCATTTACGGTACTTGACCAATAGTTGCCGTCCTGACCCATACCGCCGAGCAAACCACTCCAGCTGACACGGCCGCCTGCCGTGGGCAATTTCAGCGGAGAGGCAAAAGCTCCGACTGTATTGTTATTGCTCCAGCTTGTACGTTCGGCTTCCCATTCTGCTGCGGTTGGCAGGCGGTAACCACTTGGGCAAGGGTTGTTGATGCCGCTTACGCCCTGCCACAAGTTGTCGTTTTGTGGGTTGCGCCAATCGTTACCTGAACCAAAATCGTTTATTATAAAATCTCCATGTCCCGGGTCATCGCTACTACTTATGGTAAAAGTTGTACCGGAGGTATGTTTTTCGTGCCCGTCGGTGCCACGGCCCCACTGGTACAGGTCGCCGTAAGCCTGATCGTCGGTGCTGCTTTGGGCAACCCGGCTTGCCCCTAGGTTGCGATCCAGCCAGGTTTCTCCCGTTATTGGGTTAATCACTTCTCCCTCGTTTGGAGTAGTAAAACTTAACTCCATACCATAAGCCGTGCCTGTTTCATTTGTGGCATAAGCCCGCACATAATATGTTGTGCCCTGGGTGAGCCCGGTAAGTTCGCTGGTAAAACTACCCGTGCCGGTGCCGTCTGTTGTATGGCTGTCTGAAGTCGTCGGGTTTTGCGAAGTACTCCAACAAACTCCTCTTGCTGTTACTGGTGCGCCGCCATCTGAAGTTACATTTCCACCGCTTACAGCTGACGTTTCTGTAATTGAACTTATTGCTGTTGTATTTACTGTTGGTAAATTTATAGTTGCTGATGTTACAAACTCTAATTGACTTCCGTAACCTGTTCCGGCATCTTTGGGAATTCGGTTTGTTCGTGAATATGATGTTTTTCCTGTACTATTGGTCGCATAAGCCCTCACATAATAGGTTGTGCCAGGGGTTAATCCTGTAATAGTACTTGTAAAACTACCCGTACCTGTGCCGTTAGTGGTTATATTGTCATCAGTCGTAGGGTTGGGTGAAGTACTCCAGCAAACTCCTCTTGC
>CAZITB010000168.1:0-4682 GCA_964542055.1 uncultured Candidatus Kuenenia sp. | reverse complement strand
CCACTTTGTCAAGGATTTGCCGATAATGAATAAAACTAAATCTGCTTTAAAAATAGCATTTGACAAAAAAGAGTCTGTATGTTATTAATAATATGTCTTTTTTGGAGGTAAAAAAGGTGGAACAACAATTAGTTTCTGAATTGAAGTTGCCCAGGTATTCCGAAATATCTGAGGACAATCTACGAGATAGAATTGTTATACTTGGCAGGCAAAGAGCGGGAAAAACTGTTTACCTTTCTCAACTGTATCATTTGTGCTGGAGTACAAATCAAAATCTGAAAATGAAAGCTCTTGTTGGGGCACATCATGATGAACTCATGTCTAATGTCACAACTCTCAGTTCCGGCAAGTGGCCTCCAGCAACTGCGAGTAACAGAGAAATTATAATAGAAATACAGTACAAAACTGAAAAACGTCTAATGGCAGTAATGGACTATTCAGGTGAAATAATCAAAAAGGCTTTCATTCAAGAAGACGGTAGCGTGGAAGTCAATGAGTTATTAGAACATCTCGATAAAGCAGCTTCTATTATTTTATTAATAGACCCACAAGATATCGCAAGTCCTAAAGCAGACCATGATTCTTTGATGGATAATGAATTTGCTATAATACAGGCAATCAATCGAGTTTATGGATATTCGAACAGTGACAACATACCAATTGTTTTAGCTTTTACAAAATATGACCTCAACCGGAACCTGATAAAGCAACATGGAGGCACATTAGAATTTACAAAGAAATATTTTCCGAAATTGATAAGTGTAGCGAAGAACTTGAAGATTTGTAACTTATCAGCCGTTCAGTCTAACGAAGACAATCTACCTAATTCTAATTCTAAACCTCATAATTTACTTGCACCCCTTGAATTCTGCATAGGTAATTTTATTAATTTACAAAACCACAACAAAGCAACTAAAAAAAGATTAGAGTACATAAAAAGGCAAACAGGCTTTCTGAAAAAACAAGAATTGAAGAACAAGCTTATTAATTACTCACTCGTAGCTGTAGTAGTTGGTTTCTTCATTTATTTATTCTATTATATATTTAGTTTTTTGTGGCCTTATTTGTTACAAAAATGGATACCAATAACATCTAGTTGATTTGATAAATGTTACATATACAAAGACATATTTTTGGTAGCTATAAAGGATATAGAACTCTTGGTTGCTCTGAAGATTTACTTGAACAAGAAAGGAAGAAACTTGAAATTTTTTCCTTTGGGCAAACAAGTTCGTTAGAATATCTGGATAGCCTTAAGAATAATCCTGCTTTTTTGATGCGTCCAATAAGTGAATCAAAATATGGATTGACCAGGGTCTTCAAAGGGCCGCTAGATGACCATAAGCGAAGCACACTTCTATTTATGACTGCTGTCATTTCTAAAAAGGATTGGGTAGAGGTTTTAAAATGTGATTTCTCTCTATTATTGAAATGTGAAAAAATATGGAAATGGAATAAGAAAGAAAACTTTTCTATTGATATAGATATTCCTTCGAGTGAAAAAGCAACCTCAGCCATTACAAGGCAAAAAGTATTATCTTTACTATATTTGATAGAACAAAAGTGGAATGATAGTAACACATGCATATTAACTGATGAACACCAATGTGATTTAAAAACTATGAGATTTTTAAATATGGTTTTACCACTTTCAGCAAGCTATCATTTTTCTTTTGCTCACCGGGCTCTTAACGACGCTGTCCCAGTTTTTTTTATCAATATGTCTCTAAATGGTAATCGAGGTAACTGTAAAAAGGATAAAGTAACGTCAACCAACTTTGATTCTATATGGGATACAGTCAGCTACACAAGCTACATAGAAAACATTTGGAAACCTGAGCAAGAATTACCTATAAATGTAATAAAAAAAATTAAGGATTTTTCATATTCATTTCCTGGCACCACTTCAGAAGCCCAAAACTCTAGACAAATCTCAGAAGAAGTGGAAAATATGCACTTCCCTGTAAATAAAAAAAGAATTTGGACTATAGTTTTTTTGATTATAATCTTAGTATCTTTTTCAATAACTATATTTACTGCTAAATCTTACTTAAGTAATCAAAAAGAAAAACAAGAGATTGAAGCTAGTATTCTTAACGTACAAAAATATTTATCAGAACTTGAACAACCAAACCATTATAGGAATCCTGCAAACTTAAATGAAATAATCAAACAATTGTTTATTAAAAGAGAATCTCTGCAAAAAGTAATTGATACAAGCATTGAAAATGAAACCTTGAACAATTTAAAATTTCAGGTAAATGCTAAGTTAAAGACCTTTATGGAATTTGAAAATATTTACAAGAGGTTTGAAAACCTGAAGAAAAGATTTGATTATCAAGTTCACCATATAGATAACGTTAACTATTACTATGAAAAACCAATCATAGAAGAGTTAATTACAATTGAAGAAGAAATCCAATCATTGACTAAGGACGGAAAAAAAACACTCGATAGGAAGTCTTCCATGGAGCTCACACATTTTTCAACAAGAATTACAGATGTAAAAACAAGTTTGAGAATGAAATTAGATGAACTTAATTCGAACCTATTTAATAAAAATTTAATCAACCCCATTAATTATGATGAGCTTCTATTAGAAAAATACAATGAAAAAAGGGAACAGATTGAGCAATTGTTAGGAAATAAATCATTGTCAAATGCTTTAGAATCTCCAATCGAGTTAGATAGAAAAGAAGCAGAAAAAATTAAATCCAACTCTAAATCGCAATTATCAATTTGTAATGATTACATAAATGATTTACAGGATTATAAAGATAAAGCACAAGATTTGGTTCAAGAAGTAAGCAAAAGGCTCAAAGACCCAAATATCAGTGATGGAAATACTGCAAATATAGAAAAGTTTGTTGAAATTAATAACATGTTAGAAGAAGCTGAAAAGTATTGGCCCACTAAAAATGAAATCGAACAGTTGGCAAAAAATAACAGCACTTGTTTTGAAGAAAATCATCAAAAGCTAATGAAACATCTTAATCAAATAGAGGACTGTGAATACGCTTTATTGGTCTACAATGAGAATATTGAAGAACTCGAGAAAGTTTCTGACAATTTAACTTATATGTTAGAAGATTTAGAAAACAAACAAGAAGATTTGAAGTCTCAACAACTCCAAGAAGAAAAGCAATCTCGTGAACCTGAGAATAAAATTATCGAACCAAACGAATTAGAAATAAGAATTCAGAAAAAGAAAAAAATCAATGAGGCAGATGATTGGAGCAAAATTAGTTTAGATAAGGTCGAAGATATAATTGAAAATTTTCCAAATGAAAATGAACTAGAAGAAATCGAGTCAGATGAAGAAGAAGACCTTTGCATCAAAATAAAGGATTTGGAAAATTACAAGAAAAAAGTTAAAGATTATATTAAAGACATAGAATCTTATGATGATAAAGATTTGTTTACAAATTATGAATTTGCATTTAATAAATTGCAGGATATTTCTAAACGTATCACAAAATTCTTCGAGGAAGAGTATATAGAAGAATTCAAAAAGAAATGTAAAGAGGAATAGTAATGAATAGCCGCATTCAATCGTTAATAGACCAGGCTCGTGATAATGCTAATAATGAAAAGTACAAAACAGCTTTAGATTTGTTACTTAAAGCTGAAAAATTAGCTAGAAACAACAACAAAGAACTGGCATTCATTCATTTTGAAATGACCAAACTCTACTCCAAAGTGAATGATATTGAGTCTGTAGAATTACTAATTTACAAAATATTAGAAGAAGACCAAGAGATTTCAAAAGATATCTACTCTTGGTTAAAAAAATTAAAAAATAAAAGCTTAAAAAGAAAAATAACCAATCAACTAGAAACCAAAAATTCTGGAGATGAATCTCTGGGTCAATTTAATTTCAATAAACAAAAATTATATGTTGCAGCATCATTTTTAATACTTTTTGTTTTATTATTTGGTTCAAATTACTTTTTATCTCGGAACAACAATATCAAAATCAGTAAAGGTTCAGTTTCATATCCAAATCTGAATACCATTGAAGAAAATATAGGTTTAGTGGTTTATTCAATAAGTTTATATTATTTCGATAGTGTCACAGGTGTTATTGAAGTTGATATTCCAATATCTACAGGTAGTTCTTTTGCAGTTTCTTCTGATGGTTTACTGTTAACAAATAAACACGTTATCCAAAGTCCGAAGACCGATATAGAAGAATTCAAAGAAGTAGGCTTTGAGATTCTAAATGAAAAGTTGATTGTTTGTTTTGACAAATCTGAAACTGAATGGTATGAAGCAAAAGTAGTTCATGAATTCCCCTATGCTGACATTGCTTTAATCAAAATTGATAAACATTTTTCATCACCTTTGAACAATATTTCTAATAACTCTTTTGCTGGTGAACCGGTTTACGCTTGCGGATATCCAGGTAATGTTATAGACATGATAGACTATTTAGATAAAGAGACTCGTGCTAAAACCTTTTTAGATAGATTTAGGGAGTTGAGAGCTAAAGGTAAGACGAACTTTCTTGAAACATTTTCAGAAAACTCTTTTCAGCCTTCCTTAACAAAAGGAATCGTAAGTTCAATAAGAAAAATAAATGAAATGGAATGGATTCAAACCGATGCACCTATAAAACATGGTAACAGTGGCGGAACTTCGACACCATATTTTGCTAAGTCCTTGCTATTTCGTATCTTAGA
>CAZITB010000167.1:3660-4685 GCA_964542055.1 uncultured Candidatus Kuenenia sp. | reverse complement strand
TACAATGGCTTTTTGTTCTTCAAGTGGAGGAAGTGCGATTATTTTATTTCTGATTTTAACTCTTGAAATATTAGGTTGTGCACCACCTTCACCTTGATTTAAAAAATCTTGTTTCAATGCTTTTAAAAGCAAATGGAGATAGACATTAGTAATACATGAAAAAACAGTACAAGCACAAACTGCCTGATTAGTAGTTCCTGAAACATTGAGCAACCCTGTTTTCCCAATTGTTGCACCATACATTGCAATTAGGACATCTCCAGGGTTATTTAACCTTAGAGAAGACTTCTTTAAAGCATGTTCCGTAATTTTCTCTTCTGATTCATAATCTATTATTCCATTATTTAGCTCTCCCGACTTAAACCAATTTATATTACCACCGTAAAATTCAGAATGTGATCTTAGAGGTGTTGAACCTGCTCCCCAGTCTCCTATTTCACCAAGTTTTGTATAAGTCCAGTTTCTGTGCAAAGTTGGTATTGATTCTTCTTCTGAAATTGATTGCAAAGGTTGCTCCTTATTTATTTTCTTTTCTTTAATTAATTGCAGTTTCTCTAATCTTACTTTGTCTAATAGTTTTTCAGCAGATTCAACATTTGGATTATTATCTCTCCAATTAGCAGTTAATTTTCCTTGTATTGCTAATTGCAATATTAAACCCTTTAGCTCCTTTGCATTTTTAGGATGAAAGCTTAGCTCGTGAAAATGTTTTAGTAATTGCATATTATTTCAGAGCTTCAGTTAATACTTTTACTATTTCGTTTTGAATGGTAGTAATTTGTTTTTCTGTAGCTCGGTACTTTTCTAAAAGCTCTTGCGGGCTGGCTAAATCATCAGCTTCCTGGTGTGGGTTTTTTACATCCAGGTTATAATTGCGTTTTTCAATTTCTTTAGCTAAAACTTTCCAGGCATGTTTATTTTCTTCCCTGTTGTTCCACCATGCTTTTTCTAAATCGAACTCTTTAATATTGATTGGTTTACCCTTATTGTAGCTTTTTACGCCATCGGGGTAAGGATGCTCAAAA
>CAZITB010000167.1:0-3650 GCA_964542055.1 uncultured Candidatus Kuenenia sp. | reverse complement strand
TACCAGATATCCTTGGTTGGAGTTCCTTTCTCGAAAAATAAGAGATTGGTTTTAATGCCTGTATACGGGTTAAATACTCCGTTTGGCAAGCGCACAATGGTATGCAGGTTGCATCGTTTTAATAACTCTTCTTTTAAACGGGTTTTAACGCCTTCGCCAAACAAAGTACCATCCGGTAATACTATGGCAGCACGTCCATCATCATCTAACAGCTTTATAATTAAAGCCAGAAACAAATCGGCGGTTTCTTTGGTTCGAAATTTTTGTGGAAAGTTGGTTTCGGTTCCATCTTCTTCAATTCCGCCAAAAGGCGGATTGGTTAGTACAATCTTTACTTTATCGCCACGGCCCCAATCATTATATGGTTTAGCCAGGTAATTATCTCGTTTTACTACCGGAACATCAAAACCATGCAACATTAAATTGGTGGTACATAACAAGTGTGGCAAGGGTTTTTTCTCTATTCCTTTGATAGAATTTTGCAATATTTCATGATCATCGGTTGTTTCTGCCTGGTTTAATAAATGATCAATACTACAGGTTAAGAAACCACCCGTTCCGCATGCCGGGTCCAGAATGGTTTCGCCCAACTGCGGGTTAATCATATCTACCATAAATTGCGTTACAGCACGTGGAGTATAATATTCACCCGAAGAACCTGCTGATTGTAATTCCTTTAATATGGTTTCGTATATATCGTTGAATAAGTGTCGCTCTTTGGTTTTGTTAAAATCAATTTTATTAATCTGGTTAATTACCTGTCGGAACAAGGTTCCGTTTTTCATGTAATTATAGGTATCATCGAAAACCGAACGTATTATTCTTGCCTGCGGATTTAAGGTTATGTCAAGTTCTTTTAAGGTTGGAAACAATTCATTGTTTATAAAATTCATTAAATCATCACCGGTTAATCCTTCATCGTCAGAAGCCCAGTTTTGCCATTTCAGTTTTTCCGGTATCGGGCTCTGGTAATTATCTATGGTAATTGACCACTCCTCTTCTTTATCTGCAAAGATCTTCATAAAAAGCATCCACACCATTTGCGAAATACGCTGTGCATCGCCATCTACTCCTGTATCCTTGCGCATAATATCGCGAATACCTTTTATTAAACTTGTTATGTTACCCATTATAATTTTTTTATCTCTTTCTTAATATAATCGACTATTTCTTTCTCTTCAGGTAATTCTACCTTATATTCCCTAACAAATAAATTCTCATCAGACCCATCTAAAAGATATTCTACAACTGCATTTTCTTTATTGGTTACTAAAAGCAGTCCAATTGGATCTCTATCACCTTCATATTTTTCGTTTTCTCTGTAATATTTTAATTCTGCAGCTAATTTTGCCGCATAATCTCCGCGTAAACTATCCACTTTTAATTCAACAAGCACATGACACTTTAGTATTCTATGATAAAAAACCAATGGAACCCTTATCTCTTTTCCTTTAATAATAATTGGTTTATATCTTCCTTCAAAACAAAAACCATGACCCAATTCCAACATAAAATCCTCCAGCTTTGCCAAAAGTACTTTTTCCAAATCATATTCTTGTAGAACCTCTCTTTGTTTTAGACCAAAAAATTCAAAAAAGTAATTGTCATTAACAATATGTTTAGCTTGAATTTTTTCTGCTGATTTATTTTCTAATATTGATAGCGCTTGCTTATTCTTTGACAATCCGCTTCTTTCAAAATAATTTGAACTTATTTGTCGCCTAAGCTCCCTTATACTCCAATTTCCCTGAATACTTGACATCTCATAAAACAATCGCTCATTTGAATTTTTAATCTTCATCAATTCTACAAAGTGACTAAAAGATAATCGTGTAATAAGAATTTCTCCAGGTATTACAATTTCTTCTTTATTGTCCTCATTTGTTGGAGGTAACTCCTTCAGTAAATTGACACTATCCAATTTTCCAGACACTGTCTGGAGAATTGAGTTTGGTTTTTTCAATTCGTCATTTACAAGATCCTGAATCTGTGGATATAATAAATAAAACTGTCTGAAAGAATACAGGTTTGTTTTTTTTAATCCCAGCGTATCTGTTGACTGTAACTCTTTTTCTAATTCGGTTATTACATTATCCCCATATTTTGCTCTATCTTCTCCATTCTGTTCATATTCTACAATATAGTACCCAATAAACCAATTTTTATAAGATATAGCAGAATTTACTGTAGAATAAACACCTCTTTTAAAAGCAACATGAATGTCATTAATTTTAGATACAAGCTTTTTAAAATCCATATGATCAATTTTTGAATTTTCCAGACAGTGTCTGGAAAATCTTCATGTTTAGGCTATTTTATATAGTTCATCCTCTAACTCACTGATCGCTTTCTCAAAATCATCCTTTTTGCCAAAAGCTCTTATTAATTCAACGGGTGATCCCAAGTCACTAATCGGTTGCACTTTTAAAATAGAGCCTTGCTCAATGGATAGAATTCCTTCTTTTTCGTATTTATCCAGCAAATTGCTTAATACCTTCTGCGCAATTTCACTGTATTTGCCAAAATAGTTTCTTTTGCGCACGTTATTCGCTCGCTCTTTTCGTGTTAATGGCGGTTGATCAAAAGCAACATGGCAAATCAAATCAAAAGGATCCATTTCTTTTCCAACTTCGTCGGCTAGCGCTTCAAGTAACACTCCGTGCTCGGCAAGCTCTTGAAACAGTTCCTCCTTTTTCTCCGTTTTATTCCATCTTTGAATGAAATCATCCAATGATGCAAATTCTTTCTGGATATTTTTTCTCGTATAATCCTTTAAGGATTCTGTTATGAGTTTACCATCTGCACCATAATACTGTATTCGCTCATGTGCCACGGTAACCGGGACATTATTTACATAATACTTTTTAGGTTCTTCATTTATAACTCCACCACCAGGAGGATTTGGTATTTCTGGGTCCTTTGGTTTCTCTGATTCTTCTGGTGGATCTGTTGGTGTTTCGGGAGGAACTGGAGGGTCTTCCGGTTTAGGTTCATAAATCTGTACCGGATCACCATCAAAATCAGGGTCAGCAAAAAGATTGGTTGCTTTTCGAAAATCCATGATCGTAAAATATACTTTTCCTTCTGCTTCGCGTATTCTTGTTCCGCGTCCTATAATTTGTTTAAACTCAGTCATAGAACCAATGTTGGCATCCAAAACTACCAGTTTAACCATTTTGGTATCAATACCGGTAGTCAACATTTTTGAAGTAGTTGCAATTACAGGAAACTTCTCCTCTACATCGATAAAATTATCCAGCTCCATTTTACCTTGCTCATCATCACCAGTTATTTTAACAACATAGGTTGGATATTTTGTAACAAGATCAGCATTCTCATTTATTAATGCCTGTCGCATGCGGTTTGCATGATCAATATCCACACAAAAAACAATGGTTTTTCCATATCGATCAATAGATTTTAAATATTCTGTGATCTTTTGAGCAACCAATTGTGTTCGCTCATCAATAGCAAGTTTGCGATCGTAATCTTTTAAGTTGTAAATTCTATCTTCTATTTCGTGTCCATATTTATCACATAGTCCTTTTGTTGGCCTCCAACTATCATCTACCGTTGTTGATATTCGAATTACTTTGTATGGTGCTAAAAATCCATCTTCAATACCTTGTTTAAGTGAATAGGTGTAGATG
>CAZITB010000166.1:2020-4829 GCA_964542055.1 uncultured Candidatus Kuenenia sp. | reverse complement strand
TTTAAAAACTGCCTGCGGTCTTTTCTCCCTTTTCTCCAAGCTGGTATTTATTTACTTTTCACTTTTTATTCGGCGGAGCTATCTGCAGCCATTGTTCCGCTAAATTCATCAAAGTTTGATAATCTACTGTTTCAGATACTATTCGAGCATAATCTGCGAAATTAACCGTCCCGTCTGTCATATCATTGGCATCATAAGCAACATCTAAACTCAGCGGTGCAAAATCTCCGGCAACCGCATCAAGATTTGTTGCATCGGTGGTCAGGCCCATATCATCAGCGACCATTGAATAATCCATAAAATTGACCAAACCAGAGCCGTCTATGTTTATCAATTGACCGTAAGGCGGCATACCATCAAAATCATCATTAAGCCAGTTGTCCAAAATTATTTTCATATCGTTGAAATCTACATAGCAGTCATAATTCAAATCAGTGTCCAGATATCCGTTACCGCCGCACGGTAGAAAAACAGTATCATTTGTCAAACGAATATTGTCCCAGATCGTGTTATAGGAATACTCAAAAGCTTCGTATAACGAGAGAACTTTTATGCCAAGCGATAAATTGGCAATTCCCGAATAGCCCGAAACATCAATTATCTGATTTTCAATAACATTCACATCATTTGGTGATTCCCAAACGGTTACACCATTTATATCGACAAAGGCTCTGAATTTTGTATTGTCCCAATCATTTGTGTCAGCTGTCTTGATTGCAATTGCCTTAAAATCGAAAACAAGGTTATTGTGATCTGTAAAATTTACATCCTGCGACATTGCAGCTTGACTGAAACTGTAATAAGTTCTTGCTTTGGCAAAAATTGACAACGAATAAATACCGTTAGTGCTCCAGTCGGTACTTACTTTTGCATCATAGTTACCAGGCAAACTTTCGGTCCATCCTGTAGGAGCTCCAAAAAAAGCTACACTGAAGATATCTCCATCATCTTCAAAGCTCGGGTTGACGATTCCGTTCGCCGTTGCACACATACCGACACTCATTGCCAGCACTGTTATTGTCATCAACCCTTTACATGTCATCACACTGCCTCCACCTAATTGTATATTTTTAATTCTCATTTTACATTAACGATGTAATAATCTTGATCATGGGCAGGAACACCGCCAAAACGATAGTACCCACGATAGCACCTAAAACGATAATCATCAAAGGTTCAAGCATACTCATCAAGCCCGACACAAGCACGTCAACATCTTCTTCATAGTTATCCGCGATCTTAAGCATCATCTTATCCAGATCACCGGTTTCCTCACCAACATCGATCATATTAACAACAAGCGTATCAACGCACTTACTCTGCTTTAGCGGATTGGCAAAAGTATCGCCTTGCCGAATCGCCGACTGAATCTTTCCAAGCGCATTGGCATAAACTTCATTACCCGCCGTCTCACGCGTAATATTTATCGCTTCAAGAATCGGAACACCCGCACCGATAAGCGTGCCCAGCGTTCGCGTCCATCTCGCCACAGAAGACTTATAAACAATATGCTTCATAACAGGCATGTGAAGCTTGATTTTGTCAAGCACCAATCTGCCGGTCTGAAACTTTCTCACAAACTTCAAAAAAGAAATAAGCGCAAACGGCGTCGCTATCATCCACAGCCATCCCCACTTAAAAGCGATCCAGTTGGAAATCGCCATGATTGCAAGCGTTAAACCCGGCAGATCACCGCCGGCCATTTCCGAAAGAACTTCAGTAAATTTGGGCATAACAAACAGCATAAGACCAAGCACAATCGCAAATGCGGCTGAAATTACGAAGATGGGATAAATCATCGCCGATTTGATCTTCGCTTTCATCTTCTGGTCTTTTTCCATGAAGTCCGCAAGACGTGAAAGAATAAGGTCCAAAACACCGCCGACCTCACCGGCTGCCACCATGTTCACAAACAGCCTGTCGAAACATTTTGGAAATTTCCCCATCGCTTCCGAAAGAGTCGCTCCGCCTTCGATATCCTCAGCCACATAACCAAGAACCTTCTTAAAAGTACCCGGCCTTTGCTGCTCTTCAAGAATCCTTAACGAACGCAAAATAGACAATCCAGCATCCTGAAGCGTCGAAAGCTGCCTTGCGAATTGTGTAAGCGCCTTAATTTTAACCTTGCCGGTGGCTCCGCGTCTGCTTTTGGTTTTTGCCGATGTTGCGGCTTTGACCTTTTTGGCTCCGCCTTTGGCACGAACATTCGTGGGAAAGTATCCCATATTACGAATTTTACTGATAGCTTCTTTACTGGAAAGAGCTTCAATACTGTTTTCAACTTCCTGGCCTTGCGAGTCCAGTGCTTTATACTGATATATAGGCATAATTCACCTCAAAAATTATTCTATCATTGTTTCTTTGGCAACTTCTTCTATCGTGGTCAAACCATTATAAATTGCATCAAGCCCGTTTAGTCTCAAAAGCCTCATACCCTGTTTCCTTGCCGCTGAACGGATTACGTTGGTTGAAGCATTATTCATTATCAAATCGCGAATTTCGTCATTGAAAGTCATTATTTCAAATATTCCCATACGCCCGCGATATCCCGAATTATTGCACTGCTCACAGCCGCGGCCGTAATAAAAAGACTTGCTTTTTACATCGTCCGGATTCAAACCGATATCCATGAGCATCTCTTCGCTCGGTTCAAAAGGCGCTTTGCAGCTTGAGCATATCCTTCGAACAAGCCTTTGAGCTATAACACCTTCAATGGTAGCGGTGATCAAAAACGGCTCAAGTCCCAAATCCACAAGACGGGCAATAGTACTTGGCGCGTCATTGGTGTGAACTGTCGTAAATACAAGGT
>CAZITB010000166.1:0-2010 GCA_964542055.1 uncultured Candidatus Kuenenia sp. | reverse complement strand
TGTCAAAGCTGCCTGCACAGAAATCTGCGCTGTTTCAATATCACGGCACTCGCCAACCAGGATTGTATCCGGGTCCTGACGCAAAATTGAACGAAGACAAGCCGCAAACGTAAGTCCGATGTCTGAATTGATCTGAACCTGTATCAAGCCGTCAATATCATATTCCACGGGGTCTTCTGTGGTAATTATCTTGCTTTCCGGGTCATTAAGCTCATTCAAAGCCGAATATAAAGTTGTTGTCTTACCCGAACCGGTAGGCCCGCAGACAACTACGATCCCGTTTGGTTTCCTGATAAGCTGACGAACTTTAGACAGATCCTCGCTGCCGATACCAAGATTATCAAGACTAAGACTTACCTGCGATCTGTCAAGAACACGAAGCACGACGCTTTCGCCGAACATAGTCGGCAAAACACTTACACGCAGGTCAACCGGATTACCCTGCACAACCAGCGGAATACGTCCATCCTGCGGCAGCCGGCGTTCGGCAATATCAAGATTGGCCATAACTTTAATTCTCGAACTAAGTGCGACCGCGATATGTTTCGGAGGGGGTACCATTTCATATAAGACCCCGTCAATACGGTATCGCATCTTGTATTCGCTTTCGAAAGGCTCAAAATGGATGTCCGAGGCCTTGTCACGTATTGCCTGCAAAAGGACAAGATTCAAGAGCTTTTTGACTGGGTTCGATTCCGCAAGTTCCTTGAGCTCTTCAAGGTCAATACTGGCATCTCGTCCCTGGAATTCGGAAAGTACACTGTCACCTTCGATCTCCCCGATCAAATCACCTATACTCTCCTCATCTTCTCCGTAATATTTTTTCAATGCCTCTTCAAGTGCCTCAGTATTTGTGATTTTGGCAATTATCCGATATCCCATAAGCCTGGAAAGGTCATCGGTAGCTCGAAAATTATCGGGATTATCCATGACAACCGTAAGGCTGTTTTTGCGGTCATCATATTCTATGGGGACAACCTTGTAGGTATTGGCCATTTGAGAGGGAACTTGTTTGATTACATTTTCAGGAAGTTCCTGACCACCTATATCAACAAACTCAAGACCTCTTTGTGCTGCAAGGGCGATTTTGAGTTGATCTTCTTGTATCAAGCCTAACTCGATGAGGATTTCACCGATAGGGCGGTTGCTGGCATCGTTTTTTTGGACTTCAAGGCATTTTTGAATCTTTTCCCTTGTAAGGATTCCCATCTTGATTAGGATACGACCAAGGGTTCTGCCTTTTAGTTGATCTAGTGGCGGCATTTTTGCCATTTGAATTCTCCTGTATTATCAAATCTCCACTTAGGGGTTCTATATTCATTATAGTATTATAAAACCTTGCTTTCAAGTAATTTATAAAAATGACACTAAGTATTTAAGACTTTTTAAAACTGCCTGTTATCCAGATAGGACTGAGTGTAACTCTTTGAAAATGAAAGATTAACATAAAATATACATTGTGGAGTCAATTTGATGCAGCAGCAAATTGACGAAAATTTCTACAACTATTTTTCAAAACATGGCAGGGGGCTTTGCAGTCCCGGTGAAATGTTAAAAGCACTAAATGCTAATTTCTAAATGCTAAACAAATTCTAATGTTCGAATTCTTTAATGTCAAAAACAAAGGGTTTGCTCGGCTGCCAAGTCGTGCAATGGCTATTGTCTATTTATTATTGACTATTCTAATAATTATAGTTACAATACACCCGCAACAAAGGGGATTTTTCAGTAAGGGAATTTCCTTGAGAAAGTTATCAGGCACCAATTGCATGGTGGTGGCATGTAACATTTGAGGAATGGATTTTTTGTTTTATGATAATTAAAAAAACGCATGGGTAAATCAAAAAGCAGATTTACCCATACTACGGGCTACGGGCTGGTTGTTTAGGTTTTGTAAATTGTGACACTGCAACTCAATATGGGTGCTCGCTTATAATAGTGTTTTACTTTCAAGTTTTCCTCTCTATTTGTCCGATAATTGTTGTGTGTTAAGCTAATCTTTTTATGGAG
>CAZITB010000165.1:0-4880 GCA_964542055.1 uncultured Candidatus Kuenenia sp. | reverse complement strand
TTATGTAGTGGAAGGGAATACGTTCAAGCCCAGAGAGGTAACTACCGGTCTTGATAATAATAAAATGATTCACATCATTGAAGGTTTGAAAGAAGGCGATATCGTTTTACTTAATCCGCCGTTGAAGTCAGCTGCAGTTACAAACAAAAAACATGATTTTGAAAAAGAGACTGAAACCAAAGATAAAATCGACCAGAAATTGAATGATTTAAAAAGCAAATCTGAAGATAAAGAACCACAAGCCGAACAGGCAAAAGAAGATTTAAGTGCGACTATCGAAAACCTTGACCCCGAAAAAAAAGAACAGCTGAAAAAACATCTTGAAAATCTCACGCCTGAACAAAGGGAGAAATTAAAAGAACGTTTTAAAAACAAGAGCATTAAATAAATGAGCATCGTCAGATTTGAAAAAATTCATAAATTTTATGAAATGGGTTCTCAGCAAGTCAAAGCCCTAAACGGAGTTGATCTGTCAATTGAGAAAGGAAGTTTCTGGGCGATTATGGGCCCCAGCGGATCGGGCAAAAGCACAATAATGAATATACTTGGTTGTCTCGATCGTCCAACCGCAGGGAAGTTTTACCTGGAAAGCAAAGATGTGAGCACATTAGACGATGACGCTTTAAGTGACATACGCCTGAAATATCTTGGGTTTATATTCCAAAGCTTTAATTTAATTCCACAGTTAACAGTTCTGCGAAATATCGAACTGCCCCTTTATTATCTCGGGCTTAATTCTGAGCAAAGCATTCAAAGAGCAAAAGAAATGGCTGCAAAAGTCGGCCTTGCAGACAGGCTTAATCACCGACCGACCGAACTATCTGGCGGGCAGATGCAAAGGGTAGCAATCGCCCGAGCTCTTGCTGGTGATCCCAATATCATACTTGCCGACGAGCCGACAGGCAACCTCGACAGTTCAACCGGTGAGCAGATTATGAAACTGCTGACAGATTTAAATGAAGAAGGTAAGACCATCATCATGATCACACACGAACCCGATATTGCACAACATGCAAAAAACCGAATCTTCATGAAAGATGGTATCGTGGAAAGAATTGAACAGGATTGATATGAGACAAACGCGATTTATCAGAAATATATCCCTTGGAATTGAGAATCTGCTTTTACATAAGCTGCGTTCATTTCTTACAATGCTTGGTGTAGTATTTGGCGTGGGTAGTGTTGTCGCGATGCTTGCTGTTGGCGAAGGTGCTAGCAAGGAAGCTCTTCGGGAAATTCAAAAGCTGGGAAGCAATAATATCATTATCAATTCTGTCAAATCAATTGAAGAAG
The DNA here is from genome assembly GCA_964542055.1 of uncultured Candidatus Kuenenia sp. GTDB lineage: Bacteria > Planctomycetota > Phycisphaerae > Sedimentisphaerales > CAMDDF01 > CAZITB01. The sequence goes on along the minus strand of CAZITB010000165.1, from coordinate 3,587 downwards.
AGACCCAGAGCAATCAGAGAACCTTTTTAAGTATTTATGGACTTACGTATCTGGATCATGAAAGGATCAGTCAGAGTTTTACAAACATTGAAAAAATAGCACCGGCAAAACTAATCCGCAAACAGTCCCGCCTGGGCACAAATTCCCTTGAATTGCGGTTAGTTGGAACAAATCAGACATGGTTTGAACTTGTACCTCGCCAGATACTTGCCGGTAGGACATTTACGCAAAAAGAAAATTTCGAATCTGCCGCGGTAGTTGTGCTCACAGAATTTGGGGCAAGAAAGCTTCTTGCAACCCGAAACTCCATTGGACAAACTATAAAAATAGGCGGTGATTATTTTGAAGTGATCGGGATCATTAAAAGCGAAACCGGCCAGGCGGGGAATATCCAAATCCCTGACCAACAGATCGACGCTTATATTCCTATCAATACTGTGCAACAATATTATGGTGATCTGTTTACGAAAATGTCATCTGGAAGTATGACTCGCGAACAGGTCGAACTCCATCAAATAATCGCGCAAATCGACAGTCCGGATAATGTTGAATCTGTAGCTGCTGGTATTAACCGAATGCTTTCTAGATTCCATAATAAAAAAGATTACCAGGTTTCGGTTCCGTTGGCACTTTTGAAACAGGCAGAAGCTAACAAAAGAAGGTTCAATATTGTGCTTGGCTCGATTGCCGGTATCAGTCTGCTAGTGGGCGGTATAGGTATAATGAATATTATGCTGGCATCAGTTACCGAACGCACAAGAGAAATCGGCATCCGTCGAGCGATAGGCGCAAAACGAAGGCAAATCGTCATTCAGTTCCTTATCGAAACCGTCGTACTTTCGACATTGGGCGGAATTATAGGCATACTAATGGGGATAATCATTCCGTCAATAATTACCTACCTTTCAAAAATGCCCACAGTGATAACCCTCCAAAGTATTCTCCTGCCTTTTTTCATCAGTGTCGCTGTAGGTATCATTTTCGGGATTTATCCAGCAGCCAGCGCCGCTAAGGTTGATCCTATAATCGCCCTTCGACATGAATAACAATTATAGCGCATAAAAAAGGACGCCAGCTGTTGGCGCCCTTGGATTTTAAACTCAATCATTAATGTTTAAAGTGTCTTTTGCCTGTAAATACCATCGCGATGCCTGCCTCATCGGCTGCGGCTATAACTTCATCGTCCTTTTTAGAACCGCCCGGCTGAACGATACATGCAACTCCGGCTTTGGCAGCATTTACAACATTATCAGGGAACGGGAAAAAGGCATCGCTGCCCATTGCAGCTCCCTTGGCTTTTTCGCCTGCCATTTTAAATGCGATCTGACCGGATTCGACACGGTTCATCTGACCCGCTCCAACTCCGACCAACTTGTGTCCGTTGACCAGTGTTATAGTATTACTCTTTACGTGCTTGGCAGTAATCCAGGCAATTCGCAAATCTTCAAGCTGCTTATCTGTAGGTTTAACTTTAGTAGGAAAAGTCAGTTGCTCAGGTTCCCAGCCGACCAAATCTCTCTGTTGAAGCAGCAAGCCGCCAACTATACAACGGACATCGTATTCTCGTGAATTAATCTTAGCCCGATCAATCGGCCCTGTCTCGAGCAGTCGTACTCTCTGGCCCCATGCCTTCAAACTTCTAATAGTTTCAAGGGCATCTTTGTCAAATTCTGGAGCAATAATTACTTCCGCGAAAAATCCTGAAGCTCCATTGGCTTTGCCGAATCTGTCATAAGATTCCATTATTATCGTTGCGAGTTCTTTATCAACTTTACGGTTTAGAGCGATGATACCGCCAAAAGCACTGACAACATCATTCAAGTATGCTTTTTCATAGGCAACCGCAATATCATTATCAACTGCACAACCGCAAGGATTCAAATGCTTAACAACAACTGCGGCAGGTTCTTCAAACTCTTTGACCAATTCAAAAGCGGCATTGACATCCAAAAGATTATTGAAGCTTATTGGTGTTCCGCCTTCCAGAACTTTGGCACCTCCAACGCTTACTTCTCCGCTGTTTGGTAACTTGTAAAACGCCGCGGTCTGATGTGGGTTTTCACCATACCTCAACTCTGATTCTTTAGTAACTGCAAGCGACAATTTGTTGGGATAAATCACACCATTTTGTTCATTCAGGTACTTTGAAATTGCCGCATCATAATTAGCTGTCAGGCTAAATGCCGCCCTTGCATATTCTTTGCGGGTTTTCTCACTAACAGCCCCATCATTTTCGTTCATCTGATTTATCACAGTGTCGTACTGGCAGGGACAGGTAACCACCGTTACATATTTATGATTTTTCGCTGCGGAACGAACCATGCTCGGTCCACCAATATCGATATTTTCGATTGCATCTTCGAATTTGCAATTCGGCTTTGCTATTGTTGCCTCAAAAGGATAAAGATTTATGCAAACCAGGTCGATAGGGGTGATATCATGATCTTCCAATGCTTTGGCATGTTCAGCCTTGTCCCTCAGCGCAAGTAAACCGCCGTGGATTTTGGGATGCAGAGTCTTGACTCTTCCATCCATCATTTCTGGAAAGCCGGTAACCGAGTCTATACTGATAACATCAACACCGCCGTCCTTTATGGCTTTTGCTGTGCCTCCGGTACTGATAATTTCGACACCCATTTGATTAAGAGATTTAGCAAATTCTACTACGCCTGTTTTGTCCGAAACACTTATCAGTGCTCTTTTGATCTTCACATCCATTGTTCCTGCTCTCTCCTAAAAAAATTATTGTACGTTGATACAGGCGACCCTGCCTGTTCCGTCAGCGACATAAATATTGTTGTCAGAACTGTTTGTTACAAAACTTTCAACACCCATTGCATTAACGGTGTATATCTTTTTTTTCTGCTGATTGTCCATAACCGCGATAGTTTCATTTTTGGTTATCACGTAAGCTTTATTATCTTTTTCGGTTAATATATCAAGACCATCAGGAACAACCCAGATCATCTGGCCATTCGAATCATCGATACCGTAAAACCCTTTGTAATTTGTATATTGGTAAACAGCGTTATCGCCTGCTCTTGCGGATTCAAGCAGAGGCCGACCTGCCCTGAAAACCCATTGGAGTGTGCCTGTGTCTGCTGACAATTTATAAAGCATCGTGTCTTGACTGCTGACATAAACAGATTGGTCATCATAAACCAGGTCTGCTGTAATTTGCCCATTGGCCTGAAAATCCCAATATCTTCGTTTCAAATCCACGTCGAAACAAGATACCTTACCAGATTGGGTTGAATAAAACGCTGTCGCGGGACCTGCGGTCACAGACGTGATTGCAGAATAATCTTCTGATGACAGATTGTAAAACTTGAGCTTATCTTCAAATCTGACAATGTAAATTCTTTTATCAGTGCTGATCATAAGTGTATAATTTTCGTGCTGGATCGGTCTGTTTGCAGAAGAAAATCCGGGATCATAAACATCCAACTCAGTACCAAAATTAGGGTCCATAACAACAATTTTATTAGCAGCCATCATGATCAACTTGCCATCAGCCAGTTGAGGTTTGTAAACAGGCAACCCTGGTAAGGCGATCTGTTTGCTAAACTGAATTATCCCATCTTCTG
>CAZITB010000164.1:0-4999 GCA_964542055.1 uncultured Candidatus Kuenenia sp. | reverse complement strand
CTAAGATACGAAATAGCAAGGACTTAGCAAAATATGGTGTCGAAGTTCCGCCACATTCTCCGGGTCAGTACATTCAAGCCATTCAGAGACCATAATAACCAAATCATCAATATTAACATAAAAATCTTTATTGATGTCGCCTTGAAGCAGATCGGTATAGGTTGCACTAACGGAAAGTGAATTATACCCAAACAAACCTGAGCCGGAATCAGGATGGTAATTTTCAGAAATAACAACATAGAACTCTTCCGCTCCAGGTGGAATAGGAAGCGACAAGTTCATTTCATAATAGAAAGGTTCGACCCATCCCGTTGAGGGATATTGATCAGATACTTTGATAAGGTTAAAATCATCCACATTAGTAACCGTATGAACATCCGTTACAAGAGTCTTTCCAACACCAAACCAGCACTGCGATCCTTGAGTGCTACAGTTGGGACATCCCGCAAAACCAAAAACACCATCTACCGTTCCACCGGAAAATATTTTGCCGTAAGGTGCTACAAAATGATAAACAACGCTTCCTTTTAGCCATGATCCGAGCATTCCTAATTGCACCGCCGGTGGCGTTAACTGAAGCCATGTTTGCGTTACATGTGGGTCATACGTAGGCAAAGGATCATTAGTCCACTGCACATCGGCCCATAATCCCTCTTCACCATCAGGAACATGATCAAGAGGGTTTTGTGCAACAATACCAATAATTTGGTAAAAATCTTCCCATACGGCAGCTGCACTGCTTAAATCCGCCTGCCACTGACCATCTGCAGGAACTACAATGTCCGCACCGTTACTAAATTCCGGTGTCGGATTCAGTGTTGTTTCTGCAGACAAAAGGGAAGCAAATAAAGCAATCAGCATCAACAATATTGCATTCGATTTCATCATACCAACTCCTTAAAAAATTTCATATTTTACTATTTTTGCTTACCTGACGAATTTCTTATGATCAATTCCCCAGGCAGTTTTACGGTTCTTTGTTCTACTTGCTCACCGCTTATCAGTCGTGTGAGCATTGCAATAGCTGTTGAAGCGATTTTATCCGTAGCTTGGCGAATAGTTGTAAGCTGAACCTGATAACACTCTTCGTAAAACAGATCATCACCATGACCGACAATCGCAATATCATCCGGTATTTTTAAGCCAGCATCAGTTATCACCTTAGCCGCAGCTATAGCCATATTGTCAGAAGCACAATAAACCGCTGTTGGTAATTCATCATAGCTGAGAAGTTTCTTCATTGCTTTTTGCGCGTTCCGAATATCATAGTTTCCGTCAAGAACATACCCTTCACCAATGGCAAGACCTGCGCTGACCATAGTATTCAAGAAACCCTGCATTCTTTCTCGCCCTGTGGTACCAATCCGCGAACCTGAGATATGGGCTATCTTTTTGTGACCCAAATCAATAAGATATTTGACCGCAAGTGAAGACTGCTGAAAGTTGTCATCAAGTACGGAATAAAAACCCGCCTGGGTTTCATCTCCGACAACCACAAAAGGTATAGTGTAATTTGCCAGTGCTTTTGTCACTTTTTCAACCTCGGATTCAGCCTTGGGTGAAATTAACAGCCCATCAACTTTATATTGACATAGCCTAAGTATCTCATCTTTTTCCGACTGAAAATCGGCAGGGGCTGCCAAAATCAAATGGTAGCCTTTTTCTCTTGCTGACCGGTCCATTGATTTGACTATAGAAGGCCAGTATTTGCCCATCATGGTTGGAATCTGGACACCTATTGTATTGGTCCTGCCTCGAACCATACTTTGTGCAAGATGGTTTGGAACATATCCGGTTTTCTCTATTGCCTCTTTGACGCGTTCTACTGTTGTCGGCGTAATACCCTTTTTCTTCCAGCAACCTCTTACGACATCAGAAACAGTACCGCGTGATGTTTTGGCCACCTTTGCAACATGATTCATTGTAATAGCCATAATATTGCGACTTCCTTTACTTGCGCGTGTTTAATAAGCTTAACAAGCTCAACTTACAACAATTAAAAGCCAAATGCAAGCTAAAAATTTCAAAAGAGATAGCTTTTACGCGCAAGTAAAGGGAAAGAAAGCACTTATATTTTAAAACTTTTTTGAAAAATTAACTTTCACGCGCAAGCAAGCATGATTTTAAATTTTTCATTGACAAACTCACTTTTTTAAACTTTATTAGAATATATCACATTAAAATATAAGTAAATAATTTGGAGTTTTATTAAATGTCTTTAAGGATACCACCAACCGAGAAGTTACTTGAAATCCCGTTTACTGAGGAATCCTTTTTTGCAAAGGGATTGATTGAATTTCAAGCTAATAACACTTATAATTCAGGACCTAAATCACACATAACCGTAGAATCCGGAAGAAGAGGCACTTGGATAGTCCAATTCATTTTAAAACAGAATGCACCTAAAGGCAGTAAAATTGGTTTTAAAAAAGTGGAAAATGAGTACCGTTTTGCATGGAACCACCAAAATTACTGGCCCAGTGCTATGGATTATGTAACTGTAGAAGATCAAAATGGACAGGAACTGCCATTTGAATGTGAAACTGCTCAAAAAGGTGCAATACCTGCAATAGTTGAGCTCAATAGAGATTTTAAAGCTAACGAAAAAATCATTCTTAGAATGGGTGATCAGCGGCAAGGTGGCAGAGGATGTTACGTTTGGCCCAACGCATATAAACTTGCCAGAATACAACTGGGAGTAAAACTTCCGGAAGATGATGGATTTAGGAAATGCCCAGACGCTAATGTTTCCGTCACTGTAACCCCTTGCCCCCCAATAAGAAGATATCATTTTTTTGCAGGTTCAACTGCAAAACCAGGTAAATTTATACGAGCTGTTGCATTACCAGTAGATATCAACAATAACCCAATGAAACCGCCTGAAAACATCGAGATTAAATGCCCTGATACTACGGAATTGATCGTCAATATCGATGAATCGAGAATAGAAGTTTTTGCCAAATTTAACGAAAAGGGTATATTTAGACTTAAGCTTAAAGATAAAGTAAATAATATTCAATCAATTTCAAACCCTATCAAGGTTTCAAATAACTATGAGTTCAACCACTATTGGGGTGAGTTTCACTGGCACGGATGGGACAGTGTAGAACTTAATCAGTTAAATGACGATACACATCCCGAGAAAGCTTACCGATACGGAATGGATATGACCAGACTGGATTTCAGCGCAAGCGGCTCTCATGGCTTTCCACAACAACCTGAGGCAGTAGGCAAATGGTGGGAACTCTACCGACAGGCCGCTCAAAAATATGACAAACCGGGAAAATATGTACCTTTTCTTGGATTTGAATGGACACATCTCGAACCCGACGGAGGAGATAGAAATGTTATTTTCAAAAAACTTGATGTTCCGCAGCCCGACCCTTCGTGGCCTATAGACAAGCTTCATAAGTACTGTTCTGATAGAGATATACTTATGACTCCTCATGTGGGCGGCAGTGTCGCTACGCCCATTTATCACAGTCCCCAATCAGAGAAATTCGTCGAGATGGTTTCCGGCCATGGAAATTTTGAATGGTTTGCTCAGTCTTACCTGCAAAAAGGTTATAAAACGGGCCTTGCAGGCGGCAGCGATGGCCACAAGGCCACTCCAGGTCACCCTCGAAGTGTCGGAATGGAAGGCGGCAGATTCGTCTTTACTTTAAGGAAAAGAGACTCGGGGTTTGTTGGCGGGCCAATCTTTGCCGTTCAGGCTGACCAACTAACCAGAAATTCCCTCTGGGAAGGTTTTAATAAAAAAAGAGTTTACGCAACTACCGGTGCAAGAGCAATTGTGGACTTTAGAATCAATGACCAGCCTATGGGCTCTGAATTAAAAGCAAACTCAGATATTAATATCAAAATGATAATTAATGGTACCGCTAAAATAGAACGCGTAGATATCATTAGAAACGATAAAACTCTAAAAACATTTTACCCTGGCATACTGGACTGGACTGCAGAATTTGAAGACCTCCCATTAAAAGGACAAAACTATTACTACATTAGAATCCTTCAGGAAGACGAAGAAATGATCTGGTCATCTCCAATATGGGTCGAATCAAATTGTGGAGGTAGTAATGCGGGTCTAGCAGATTGGAATCAAGAAGAGGAAGTGATTCTGAGCCCGGACAAAAGTAAAGAAGCTAAGAAGTATCTTCCTTTGCTGTTAAATCACTTAAAAGCAGAAGAAAATTATGCGATGATCAAGGATCTTACCCCTTACAAGGTTGTTAAATCCCCTCTGGCGAACTATGCGGTATTTCTCTGCAAAATTAGAATGCAAAGGGTGCGTATACATGTTTTTTATGAATTTGAATTGCCTCGATTTCGTTTTGAGCCTGCCTGGTCTTTGTACGGAAGGAAAAGATTTATGAGAAGCGAATGGGCCAAACCTTTGTTCGAAACGCAGACTAACCTTACCCGACTAAGCGATTAAAGATTACTTTAAAAGTTCACATAGAAATGCAACTCTAAAAAAATATGTAAGCACACGGCTAAGTACACCCCTGCAAAAAAATAGTTAACGCTATCTTTGGGGGTTACGCTACTTTTATTATTTGCTCATTGATGACGCTGGTATCTTCTGGCTTAGATTCTGGCGGTTTCCAGTTACTCGGCAGCAACTCATCAATTTTGTCAGCTCGATGAGTGCTTACTTTTCTGAGCACATCATTATCAGCATACCGAAAAGCCACCTGAAATCACCAGACCCGCTGAAAACGTGCGAATACAATTGTGCCCGATAGGGATTTGTCAATACCACGGGTCTGATAAATGCGATTATCCATTTAGTGTTGCTTTTAATGACAATTTAAAAAAATGGTCTGCCATAACTGAAGATCTCTACATTTGGCATTACTCAACTCTTTACTTTTATCTTCTCTGTCCTTTGCCTGATGTACTGGTTCAGCGTGAATTGGACAAAACCACTTCACGGTTAAGCTGAACTTCGACGAAGTTTTTAGGCGATTTTGCGATAACATCTTTATATATAATA
>CAZITB010000163.1:0-5003 GCA_964542055.1 uncultured Candidatus Kuenenia sp. | reverse complement strand
TGTAAAATTGAGGTCTGCTGTAAACTTGTAGAAAGGAATTTTTTAAATGACAAATTTGTAAGCCCTGAAGGTATTTTTAATGCCTGTATATCAGTTTTTCCCGCTCTCAAAGTCCACCCTATAATATGCTCAGTGTTTTGCGCAGTATAAATTTCATAGAGTTGATCGGGTCTCGGACACAATGGTAACCAGGTCCGGAAACCAACATCTGTTGATTCTTCCTCGTTCTTAGCTTCTTCACTTAAATAAATTTTAATGTCGTCTTTTTTAAATTTTTCAGCAAGTTTTTCAATTTCTTCCCGAAGCTCTTTTGTTGCCTTAAATGCTGTTCTGAATAGTCGATTCTCAAAATTTAAAAAATTTATCTGCTCTTCTTCGACTAAAAGCTCTAAATTCTCGGGTATTGACCAACCAAGGGCTTTGAAAGTTAGATTCGCTGATCCAATCAAGCATTTATTACCTGAACGAAAGTATTTGGCATGCAGAAAAGGATGGATATATAAATCCCCACCTATTCTATTATTTACAATTTCATAAACTTCTAAATCGCTTACTCCTGCTGCAATTTCTTCAGGTCGCCAACGCGTAACACATTGAAAATTAATTTCATATTCGGGTAAAATATCAACAATCCTCTCTATTACATTTGCCTTGATGAATGGCGCGACTAACAATAAATTGCCTTCTGCTTTTCCACAAAAATCAAGTAACTTTTTACCTAGTGTATCGACCAATTAAGCTTCTTCTCCAATAAAGTTTTTAGCCATCTTTCCCCATTCGTGGCGAATATCTCTAATTGTTTCCCGCAATGGAACATCCTCTTCCTCATATCTTGCCCATGCAGCAAACAACAGTTTTAGGGTGTCGGATGCATTTTCTATCCGATCTACGAGATCGCTATCCGTAGATCCAGATATATCAGTATCGAGAGCTTTCACAAGCTTTTCATAAGCAGGGTGGCGGGTATTAAAGATAATTTCTGTAATGCCACCTGCTCGAGTTTCAATTTGAAAAAAAGATTGCGAATCCACCTCCGCTGTTACAAAAATTATTTTTCTATCTCGCTTCTCTATTGCTTCTACAATTTCGCGAGCCACTTCATCGGGATAGTGTTTATTTTTCACAAGGTCATCAACTAATTCTTCTCTAGCTTTTTCGTTAAAAGATTCATCGTCGATTTTTGCAGAATATCCCTTTTTCGAACGATCTTTCCATTGCTTCGTAGCTTTATCTTCTATGGAGGGCTCATCGTGTCTCTTGTTCCCGCTCCGAATACCTTTTGTTTGGTCTTTTAGTCTATTTCTGATTTGACTTAACTGAAGTTTAATATGTTCTACAATCTCTATTAAATATGCTCTAGGATCTTCCTCTTCCCTTAAACGTCGAGTGAAGTCCATATATTTTTCTCCGGATTCGGCTTCTTCCTCCCAATTGAATTTAGACATGTGGGAAAATACAGTTGCCGCTTGCTTATTATTTGTTACCCCAAAAACTTCGTCGAGTTGGGGGGGAAATTCAATTTCAACACCCCACCAGCGTTCCGTGGGATCATAACTAACAGCCCACGCGGCATCAAGCTCTAACTCGCGCCCAGCGCGCACAATTGAAACACCAACATTTTTTGCAGCATGTTTGCCATATAATGTTCTGCCGCGGTCAGTACCATCTTTAGGTACAGTGTCTTGCTTAGCCCATGAGAATCTTACACTCACCTTGGCAACTATATCACCATATTCGATTTCAAATTCATCATCTTTTTCACCCCATTTTTGAAACATAGGGGTTGCATCAAAAGGAGCAGGCGTTGAAGAAGGAGCCATAAGATAAAGAGGATCATTAACCTGAGCTTCTCTGTCGATCAATGTACCGTTATTTTCTCCATCTATTGCAACCAAGCGCAGAACAAGTTTGCCACTATTAATAAATTTGCGGTACATTCTGCCTGCTTGATTTTCAGTGTGGGCCAAAGTTGTACGGCCGCTTTTCCATGTCAGACGATGCTCATCGAATTTGCTCCAAATCACTAATGTGCCATGAGTTCCAATTTCTTTAGATAAGTTTTCCCATTCTTCTGGAAGTGGTTCTGCAAAGGGCTCCGGTACATTACGAATATGGCCGTTTTCAATCTCGTCCACATCAAGGTATGAGCGAATAGCATTCTGGGGCCCATGTTGCCAGGTCCAAACGTCAACACGTCGGCATTGAGAGATCGATGCATTTGGAAGTCCCATTCCAAAGCGACCAATTCCTTTTCGATCTTCTAAATGGCTCCCATTGCCAAATTGAAGGGCTTGGCAAAGGGTAATACCATCCATTCCTGTTCCATTATCTAAAACCCCTATTTCAGTAAGGCGTTTTAATTCTTTTTCCCTGACAAGTGATTTGTTTTCAATGCAAAACACCTCGACTAAATCAGCTTCTGCTTGCACAGAATTATCAATTAATTCTGCGATAGCGTAAGCAGTGTTTTTATAACCACTATCCCTCATTGCTTTAACTGCAAGTTTTGGTGGTATAACTTCATCACCGTAGGAATTTAAATTTTCGGCTTCAGCTTTTTTCATTCCAAACATCCTCCCAATTGTGAAAAGCTTCTTCTACGCTGCCAAACCCTGAGAGCGAAGTATCAATAACCGTTATAATTTCAGCAGTCTTATTCCCACCGGCTCTTGGTCCTCTGATGGCTCGCCCCACCATTTGGCTGAATAAAACTAAAGATTTGGTTGGTCTAGCAATCATCGCTGCACTGGTGCGAGGCGCATCAAAACCAGTTGTTAGCACCCCATAGTTACACAAAATCATCGGATTTGCTGTATCACTTTTATATCTTTGAATAATACGATCTCGCCTTGCACTTGGAGTTTCTGCTGTAATGACTTGAGCATCCCAGCCCCGGCTAACAAGCACACCCGCTATCATATTAGCATGTTCCACTGAAGCTCCGAACACGATGATTCTTTTGTGCCGAGTTAGAAGTTCTTCAATACCAATAATAATTTGATAATTTCTGTCCTGATCCTCTGCAACACGCTCAATGACTTCTTTTGTGAAGTCATCTGCTGATTTAAGATTCTGTTTTTCATCTTTTGAAAGATTATACGAAGAAGAACAATTAATACGTTTGAAAATTGGTTGGGCTAAATATCCTTCGGATATTAAGAATGATACTGGGTCATCATAATCCTCTACAGAGATTGTTATTTTTTGGTTACCAAAAAAGTCGGAAAGCTTTTCATCCTCTTGAATATCTGCCCAGGTCCTTCCTGGAGTGGCAGACAGACCTAATAACGCATTTTTTGGTTTTTTGGTATATAGCCCTTCGATAACTGATCGGTAAGTTGGCGCTATAGCTTGATGTGCTTCATCGACAATTGTCAATGAAGCCCTATCTCCTAATATCATAAGCAAATTTTGATCTCGCTGATAAGCGAAATACATCTTTAAGAACCCGGCTATCAAGATGCCGTTTTGGCAATCACAGAGATCTAATGAATGCTCACCCCAAAATCTATAAATATTAAGCGGCCGATCCCCCAATACTGCCCAACTTTTTTCAAAATCATCAGCCGCCTGCTCAAGCAGCTCAGCACTATTTGCTAGCCAACAAACCAAAGTGGGACCATACTTTTGCATATGTCGAGCAATGATATGCATGGCCGTCCTCGTTTTTCCACCACCAGTCGGCATGTGCAACAATGCCTTATTGGGAAAATTTTCAAGAATAGATAAGGTGTTTAATGCTACTTCACGCTGGTAATCAAAAAGCCCATACATTGGAGAAATCTGTGAAATGCTGGGCTTCGCTATTTGTTTAGCTGTCTTTTCTGTAACAATCCCAAAAAATTAAGAAAAAGACTTTCAATATCCTGTCTATCTGAAAATTTTATGTGTTTAAGCTTTTCATAAATATTATCTCGCGCATTTAATTTTAGCAGAGCGCCCAATTCCTCAGCTTTAGAAAAAGGAAGAGCATCAATTAATTGGTGCCTCAATTTTTCATCTTTGATTGCACGTGGGTTATTGTTGCAATATAAGACTTGAGCAACATTTCTTAAATCATTGACATCAACTTCATCTAAAGAAAGTTGCGCCAAAGTACCATAAAGCTTTTCACCTAAAAGCTTTCTCAGGGAATTTCTGTTCATATTTTTTATGATCTCTTCAACGGAAATCCCCGGCATTACCATTTTATCACTTGCCTTTTTTTATTGAAAGCCTCTGTTAAGACCAAAAAAATAAGCATTACAAAAACAAAAAATAATGTAAAGAGATTAATTTTTATTACCGATGCCGAAAGTCTAAATAGTGTCTCCTTTATCACCCCTTTTCTTCCACACAAAACCTCTACAAGATTCGGATGGGAGGAGACCTAAAACTGAAATTAATTATTTTGTCGCTTCAGACATTCTAATGGGAACCCCCAACATGTTGTGCACACAGAGATATGAAGCTCAGGCTTGGTTTAACCGGTGGTCTGGGGAATAAATCCAGGCCACCGCGATGAAAATAGATGGCGGCTCTATAATGGGAACGGTTCCGATATCCATAGGCCATGCGCTTGATCTTTTCAATCTTGGCGTTCATCCCTTCTGCCAAGGCATTGGCGATGCGGTGTCTGGCAAAGGTGACGATATTGTCGATATGCACTTTCAGTGAGACCCAGGCGCCCTGATTAATCTCGGCCTTGGGAATGGGTGTAATAAACTGGGCCGGGCGGCGGCTTTTCTTGATTTTTCCGGTGGGCTGGCCCTGGTCGTCAAGCTCCCAGTGCCGGGATGGATAGGAATAGGGTGAGTTTAAGACGGGCTGCTCAAAAAATTGATTATTCATTTGCCGGCGGAAACCCCCTTTTCCCTGCGCCCTGCAATGTGGCCATTAATGTATGAAGTCAAATAAGTAATGGTGTCGTCGGACAATACAGATTTATTGAATTATTTCTACTATTGCAAAGAAATGGGAAGGAAGCAAGGATTAACGGGGGTTTTGGGGAAAATCCGACTTAT
>CAZITB010000162.1:0-5024 GCA_964542055.1 uncultured Candidatus Kuenenia sp. | reverse complement strand
TCGGCCCGCCGGAAAGTGTCAAGATCGATAACGGAAAAGATTACGATAGCCAGCTTTTTACAGGTACTACTAAACAAAAACGTCGAAAATTTAAACTCGATTATGATGAAGAATTTCTTGGCGGAATTTACAATTTATTGAATATTGGGGTCAGTTTTGCCCTGCCCTATCATCCACAATCCAAAAATATCGAAAGATTTTTCGATACTGCTGACTTGCAGTTCTGTAAGGGTTTTGCGACATACTGTGGCAAAAATTCAGCTGTAAAGCCTGATGACCTTAACGACCGATTGAAATCTGATAGCTTCAAACGGCAGCACGGCATGAGTCTTGAAGATTTTGCTAAGCTATTTGATCGCTATGTCGAAGTTTATAATGCTAGTGCTCATTTTGGCAAAGGCGTTGGCGGCGCAAGTCCCGATCAAGTTTTCGCTAAACGTGAATCCAGGCGAGTACTTCGAGATGGAGTTCTTGATTTGGTTTGCCGGTGCTGGTCGGAGCCGTTGAAAGTCGGCAAAAACGGAGTGCGGTTTAAGGGTCTGAATTTTGGTCAGTTTGAAACAAACTTACTCAACAGGTTCGGTGAAATGGTTCGTGTTTCTTATGATCCCGACGATTTGGGCGAAGTTTACGTCTACAGTCTTGACTTCAAATATATCTGTTCTGCGACGCAAAATCAGCTCATAAAATATGGCGAGATTGGCGAGCAGCATCTACGTGATGCAATGCGGCAGAAAGCGAAGGCTATTAAACAAATCCGTGCCGCACGCGGGGCGCGTTCAGCTGCAATATCTGATATTGCCGGCTTGGCGATCGAGGCCAAAGCAGCGGAGGCTTTGGAAGCTGCTGAAAAGGAAGACGCTAAAATTAAACCAATAGGCACTAAACTTGACGGTGAGCTGCGCAAACATCAGCCATCAAAACAGAAATTAAAACTTGCAGCGGGGGCCGAAAGCCAGTCCCTGGATTTGAATTTGAGCCAATTAAAACCGAAATCCGAAACTAAAAAATTGGGGTTGTTCAATGGATGAGATTAGAAAAAATTTAGAACAGGATGCGAGGCAAGTCAGCCAGCATATGCCCTTGGAAGTAACTGAAACTTCCGCCGGTATCTTGATGGTCGCTTTGGGCGAATTTATTCAAAAGAACAATTTTACTCAAAGCAAGGTCGCGTCGCTTTTAGACGTCAATAAAACTACTTTGAACAGGTTTTTAAATGGTCATTTCGACATCGCGAATTTAAAGCAGTTGCTCAATAAAATTACGAACTTAATCAATAGTTTTGACGCCAGGCAACGCAAAGCAAAGCAGGGCTTTGTTGAGACTTCGACCGCCAAGGCCATCTTCACCTTGATTCGTCAAACGGAGTCATTTAGCGACGAAGAGGGATGCATCGGGCTGGTGGTCGGTGACAGCGGGCATGGTAAAAGTTTATGCCTTCGAGAATACGCCAAAGCGAATAATAATTCTGTGTATGTCAGTTTAGATTCGACGATGTCAGCAACTGCAATGTTCGCGGCGATCGCGGAGAAGTTATTTTTAGACAGTAAGGGCAGCCTTGGAAAAATATGCCGACGGATATGGGAGCGGCTGCAGGAGCGGCACTTGATAATTCTTCTGGACGAATGCAGCAGCTTGAGCGTATCGCAGCTGGATAAGTTGCGCCAGGTGATAAGCTGCAAGGGCCGGACGCCGTTTGTTTTGGCCGGTAACAATGATTTGCTGAAAACGGTTAGCCAGGGCAAAGCGAAATACGGATACGAGAGTTTAGATCAATTCTGTTCGCGGCTTTTGTGTGTGGTCGATCTCGACGAGATGGCGGGTGACGGCGGTTTGTATTCAGCCGAGGAAGTTCGAAGGCTTTATGAATTCGGTGGGATAAAATTGACCGGCGAGGCAGCGGATATAATCAAACGTATCTGCTGTGCGGGCGGGTCTGGTCGGCTCAGGACTTGCAGCCTGATTATTCGGGCATTGCATACGGTTGATTTTGTACAAGAGAAAAAGGTTATAACTTTAGAGTTGGTTTTGGCGTGTATAAACGAACTCGGTTTGCCGGTTGGGCGGATATTACCGAAAATTACCGAAAATAATAAAACTAAATATTATTCTAAAATGGCATAGCCATAGGAGTTGGAATCATGGGAGTAAAAGGCGCGTACGATAATTTCAAAGTAAAGTACAAAGGCGATGTTCTGGCTTTTGACGCTGAAAACGGAACTTATGAATTTTATTTCGAGGATGCCGATATTGTCAAAGCTGTTTTGGGCGTCGGAGTTCGGGATCGCGAGATCGGTGGCGAAACTATGCAGGTGGCTGCAGTAACCGGTTTCGGCAAAGATGAGGAGTTGAAAATTGTTGAGCAGGGTTATTCTATGTCAATTTTTTCAGGCAAATTCGCCAGGCGTATCAGCCCAAATTCCAAAGAATTGAAGGAGGCCTCGGACCTGGCTGACAGCGAGTTTACGCCGCAAGAGAGATGTCGTCTTTCGACTATTTTTGATAAGGTTGATAAGCGTGTAATTGAACATTTATACCAGGTCGTTAAGGATATCCAGGGCGGCGGTGTAACTGCGGATACTGCCTTTGAAGCTATTTCTCTTCTGTGGAAATATGAGGTTTCTCTGGATCATTGGCAAGATATTTTAACTAAGATGGGTTATTAATTATTTTAAGGAAATAAACGATGAGCAAGGATGCTCTTTTTAAATCAAAAACTTCCATGTGCCTTCATGGCGTCCGTGATGGAGAGACGTGGGAAAAGAACTTTCCCGCTCTCTCTGTCAAAAATGTTGATGTTGAAAAACGGCAAATTCGCGTACTGGCAAGTACGGATGATCTCGATCGCCATGGCGATCGTGTACTGCCTTCGGCGTTCAAGAAGCGTCTTAATACGTTTAAACGTAATCCGGTTATTCTGGCTGCTCATATGCATAGAAGCGGCGATGCGACGCCAACGGTTGTCGGTAAGGCCGTTGAGGTGTGGATTGACAAGGCTGGCCTTTGGGCTGTGATCCAGTTCGCTAGAACTCCGCTGGCTGAGCAATATTGGACGCTGTACGAAGGCGGCTTCATGAAGGCGGTATCGATCGGCTTTCGGATCATCGAGCAGGAATCACGCGTTGAAAACGGAAAAAGTGTTTATGTGATAACGGAAGCCGAATTGTACGAAATTTCGCTGGTTGCTGTTCCCGCGAATCCTTCAGCGGTTGTTAAAGGCAAAGATCGTAAGAAGTTTTTTGTTGCGACAAAAAAAATTGAAAAAATTGAGGCAGAAAAAGATAAAAATCGGGCTTTAGATTTTGCGAAGGCTTTCCTTGGCGATGAAATTTTGGTTGGCAATAATGACGATATTGACGTTGAAATTAAATCAACTGGCCGCGTCAATTATGGTAATCGTGTTGATTTTGGCCGGTTTTTTAAGTGAGCTTGATCGGGTGGCTATTCGGCTTTGCAGCTGGTTTTCCGCAACTGCTGCAGGCTGGGCTTCCTGGTTTGCGGACAGGTTCTTTTCCATAAGGATCCCTTTCTTTGATTTGGGGCGGGTTTTGACAGCGGCCCGCCCCTTTAATGCTGTTAAGCTGGTAATAATTTTAATTTAAGGAAAAATAAGATGAGTGATAGATATGCGTTAGTTGACGATGTTGAGAACGGTTTCGAAAAGGCCGCTGAGCAGATAGATACCGTTAAAGGTGATTTCACAGTTTTTAAAGACAGGCTTGAGCGCCTTACCCGCCAACTCAAGACGATTGGGCAGTCAGTCCGCAGCCAGAGCGAAGGCGGCTATAATGGCGTGTTTGGCAACGAATACGAGGCCGCAGAATTTGGTAAGTTTTTCTTTAATCTTGTGAAAAATAAGGACATGTCCAGTACCGCTAACGATGACGGCGGCGCTTTGGTGCCTGAGATGCTGCGCCCCCGCATCATTGATTTGATGGCCAGTTACGGCAAGTTTCGTCGGAATACTACCAGGGTCAAACTTGGCACTGACAATTTGCATGTTCCGAAGTTGACCAGCGATCTGACTGTTTACTGCCCTTCTCAAGGCGGTGAGATAACAAAGTCTGATCTGCAGTTTGGCATGGTCAGGATGCAGGTTCGAAAGTTTGCCGCAATGGCTGTTCTTTCGACTGAACTGGACGAAGATTCCGCTATCGGTCTTGGCGAGATCATCGCTATCAGCCTGGCCCGATCAATGGCGAAACAGGAAGATTTGATCGCTTTCCTTGGCGATGGTGGTAGTACTTACTTTGGTATGAAAGGAATCGTTCAGACGCTGCTTGATGTTGATGCTGATCCTGCAAACATCGCTGGATTGCAGGTCGCAAGCGGCAATGCTTATTCTGAAATAACGCTGGATGATTTTGAAAATCTCGTTGCCAGACTTCCCGACGATGTCGATGAGTCTGCATCCTGGTTTGTGTCCAAGAAATTTTTCTTTAGCGTGATGCACCGACTGGCAAGAGCTGCGGGCGCAGCTGACATGTTTAATATTTTGTCAAGCCAGACCAAAAGATATTTTCTGGGATATCCGGTCGAGTTTGTAAGTCATATGCCATCGACCGAAGCAAATAGCCAGGTCTGCGCTTTGCTTGGTGATCTCTCTATGGGAACTTACCTTGGCGAACGGCGTGAGCTTCGAATCGAACGTTCGGACGAGGTATTATTTACAACGGATCAGATTGCTATCAAGGGTACTGAACGCATCGACATTGTAACCTATGGAGTCGGTGATACGACTAATCCTGGGCCGATTTGCGGGCTTATAACCGCTGCAAGCTAGCCTTTTCTCAGCTGACAGGTGAAGGCCTTTTAAAAACGCTTTAAAGGGCCTTCTACCTGTTTTTAAAACGAGGTTAAACATGGAATATAAACATATAATAAAAATCGAAAATCCGTACGGACAGATAACAATATCAGCAAACTCTCAGCAGCACCTGGAGAAGTTGATAAAACAATATGGAATCAAGTTCACGATCGATGCTTTCGATGATCTTGACAGGGCATTTGTGAAATTCAAAAGC
>CAZITB010000161.1:0-5054 GCA_964542055.1 uncultured Candidatus Kuenenia sp. | reverse complement strand
CTCAAGAATTGGTTCCTCTGAATAGTATAACAGTTCGCCAGTATTATAATCTTTTACGCGGAAATAAGGGTAATAATGAATCTGATGCTTATCAAAGTCATCCTGAGATATCATACGGTTATGGCAACCGTGTGTAACATCAATATAAACTTCTGTTTCACCTATTTTAGCTCTTGTAGGCAATCCATTATTGCCAACATGAGAATTATCCAAATAGCCTGGGCGAACGCAGGTTTCAAAACACCCATAAGTAGTAATGCCATCAGAAGTTGGCTTTGCAAAAGTGTCAGTCCCTGTATTAAGGACTGCCATACCTTCTGCTAAAGGTCTGTGACACATCTGCAGTGTTCCATCTTGCAGTTCAAAAAAGATAATATCTCCCTTTACAACAAATGAAGAGAAAATGCGATTGGTTCCATTGTAACCACAAGGTTGCCAAACAGTTTCTTCCCACCAGAGTTTACTCCACTGATCAAGAATTTCTTCAACAGGTTTATTTGAAAGTTCTATGGATTTTTCTATCTTATATAGAAAATCATCAACCGGCATACGAACTATACAATCATAACATTCATTTAGTGTTGCTTCATGGAAAATTACATGTAAAAAGTCTTTATATTCAAAGAAACGGAAATCGTGAAGAACCACAATATCATCGGCATGTACTTTCATATATGCCTGATACTCTTCCTTTGTGGTAGGTAGTTGAATATCAGTTAATTTCTTCATTATCGGCAAAGGCAACCGATTTTCTACTTTTTGGCCCGATTCATCAAGAATTGCCAAGCCAAGATGAGATCCCCAGATATTGATTCCATCGAGTGAATAAAGATCATCATCGCCACCGGCACGATAACCCAGGAAAACTCGAGGGTCTTTAGAAAATCTTACCACGCAAGGGTTGGTAGCATGATGGCTTTCCCACTTTGCACTATACCCTTCTCGTAAAGGCTCAAGTAAATATCCTTCAACCTTTTGTGCTCTTAACTTTTTACTCATTGACTTCAAGAAAAACTCCTTAGATGTTAATTTATAGATTCCATTTTGACATCATCAATCCAAATAATACCTGTATTTTCAGGTTCCCAACCGCTCATAGATGCGACCCGCAAACATACTGTTTTAGGGGGCAATTTTAAGTTTTTTGCGACAGAGATAAAAATATCATCGCTATTCTCCGACAAATTATATTCCTGACTTCCAATCATTTTTCTACCATCGGTGTTAAAATATGACCAATTGATTATAAATTTACCTTCATGTTCATAGAATTGACCATCGATACGATTTTTAACCTGAGAATAATTATGTATAGAAGGAATATCGTAGCAGCAAATTGAAAAGGCCCATTTGCCTTTTAAATCTTTAGATTTAAAATTAAAACTCAGTGAAATCTCATTGCAATCATCCGGCAATTGTGTTCTTTCTGAAACCCACATACCATGAGATCCTTGGTCATTATCGCTTATTTTCAGACTCATTTTGCCAGATGCCGCACAATCATTTGACCAGGTTGCAAGGTATGGAAAATCTCCTGAATACTCCCAGCCGACAGGCCTGTCATTATAAACTAAATGTTTCTCTTCCATATCCCAGGAAGCGATAACTCTTGAAACATCTTTAACATTATTTACATCTATTTCTGTATGACAATCAAAATCTATCAATAAATCATCAAGATAATACTCTCCAGTTGTTGCTTTATCACCACCAGAAACAATAGAAACATTAAACTCCACTGCTTCTTCAGGAATCAACACTAACTCTTTCCTATTACTAAAAACTTTAGAATCCCAGTTAGCACTTTGCCCTTCAACAATAAAATGTTTTTTATCGATAATACTATGTTTATCATCAAGAAAAATTACTGACACTCTCATGGAGCCCGTTTTAATATTAAAAAGTTCGTACCAAGACAATGTTAATTTACCAGCCTCCCGCTCAGTTTCATCCAGATACAGATTTCCACTTTGCCACATGCCATATGAAAGTTCATTCTGATCTACCAACGCAACAGAATACTTGCCGGAAAAACTGTGGTCCGTGCTCCACCGCGTTATTTCTTTATCTCCATCGACTTCCCAAAAATATGGCAAGCCCTTATATTCTCCCTCAAAGTCATAGAAGAACATACCCTGTCCAGAGCAACTTCCAACAAGACCAAGTAAAAATATAAAAAGTAAAGTTCTCATTTTTTTAACTCCTTTATCTGTGTCAGCCATTCTTGACTCCCAGTTCCCATATCATTTCTAAATCTTAACTCCCAGATATGAGCCCTTCTTTTTTCACCTGTAACGCGTGATGGCTTATTTTGACTATGCCATCTATGATGTTCCTGTGTAAGTTCTTCGACCAACTGGGGATACTTATCTCTCAAATCATTGGCTTCAGAAACATCTTCTCGCAAATTGAATAATCCTTCCCCTTCTAAAGAATAAACTAACTTCCAATCGCCCTTTCTTATTGCCCAACGATTCATGGCTGTATAATGCATCTGCCAGTGAAGAGTTTTGTGAGGCCTTTTTGTAGTTTTTTGTGTTAAATATGGAATCAAATTCACACCATCCATATTATAGTTGCCAGAAAATTCTCCCCCAGCAGCAGCCAACATAGTTGGTATAATATCTATATTTATTACCGGTTCGGTATAAGTTTTACCGGCTGGTAATTGCTTCGGCCATGACATAATAAAAGGAACTCGAATACCCCCCTCTGTCAGATAGCCCTTACTGCCTCGAAGTTTCCAGTTATCACAACCTGCTTTTTTATGCAAACCTCCATTGTCAGCACAATAGACAATAAAAGTATTTTCTAACATATTATTTTCATTTAGATGATCCAGCAATCGCCCTATGTTCTCATCAAGAGAATCATACATTGCCCGAACCGTCTTCCTGGCTTTTGGCATATCTTTATCTGTGTATTTTTTATAGTCTTCTGTTTTTGCCTGATGTGGACCATGAGGAGTAGTATAAGCTAAATACATAAAAAAAGGATTGCATTTGCTGTTATCTATAAATCTAATTGCATGATCAGTAATATCATCTGTCATATATTTGATTGAATCAACCCGCTTACCATTTTCCGTAACCCAATTAGTGTCAAATGGCCCCCCCCTCCCAGGTTTCACCATTACCAGCCTCAAAATAATCATGCATGCCACCATTAAAACCAAAGTGATAATCAAAGTCCTTTTTTAATGGATGATTATATTTTTGCCAGCCCAGATGCCACTTGCCTATCGCTGCTGTTTTATATCCAAGCTTCTTGAAGTAACTTGGTGCGATTTTTTCACTTGCTTCCAAGCCAACCTGAGCCTCCCAGTTATCGTAATAACCGAGTCTTTGCGGATACCTGCCAGTTAACATGCCAAGTCTTGATGGACTACATATAGGAGCACATGAATAACCGTCGGTCATACGAACGCCCATTTGAGCCAATCGGTCAATATTAGGCGTTGAAATATCAAGTGTGTGTGGCTGACAACTTAAATCGCCATATCCCTGATCGTCAGTTACAATTAAAATAAAATTAGGTCTGCTTGCCAAACCGTTTAGCTGTGACCTAGATGACATTGCTTCTGCAAGATTTCCAAGTCCAGAAAACGAACCAGCCAAACCTACCGCACCAACATATTTTAAAATATTTCGCCTTGTTATATTGTTAAAATTCAATATAAACCTCTAAAGTATGAATTACTGGACATTATCCCAATCTGAAGCAAATTGTGAAAAATCTTTAATATTTACCGACAAATCGCCGTCAAGATCAGCTTCAAAACAATCTGTATTGGCTTGTAACCACTGACTTGATAATATCTCTAAATCAGTTAGATTAACAACACAATCGTAATTTAAATCAGCTTTAATTCGATCCGGAGAAGCCAATATTTCCTGACAATCTGAAAACGAAGTGTTAGTTCGGTAATCTACAATTACACCATTAAACAATTTCTTATTGCCAGAAATTGTAATATCTGACTTTACAGGAACAAAAACCACAACTATTGCAGATTCTGCAGGAATACTTAACGAAGTCAAGCCGTTTACATTATGAGATAAAATCTTCTGTGTAATTGTCTCATAAACATCTACACAGCTATTTCCAGCATCTATACTGACTGTTTTTGAAACATTATACGGATTATACAATAAATAAGTTGGATAAGCAGCATCATGATAATAATCTGTCGCAAGGCAATTAATTTTTATTATTCCTTCAACATCGGTCGTTTCAACAACTGCACCGAGCATTCCAACATGCGATGCTCCATAGGTTGCAAAATCCGTCATAACTCCTGTGCTTGGCCAGCCTCCTGAGACACCATCACCCATCGCATAAGGAGTCTCGTATGCCTCACTTACTACACATATATTATCGACATAAAGCGTATCAACCAGATAGTTGCCACCAATTCTATTTCTATCTTTTGCCTTTATATAAATTGTACCTGTCAGCGAAGAAGGAAGGTTGTAGGTATATTGCTGCAACTGTGAACTGGCATTGTTTACAGTAAACATAGTTGTAAAAGGCCCTGCGGGACTGGTGGCATATTGAAAATCAAAACCATCATCTAAATCACCAGAATCGGCATATCTCGCATTAACAAACATTCTATGGGATGAATTGGATTCCAGGTTCAATGTCCATACATGTTCCAATGCATCCTTTCCGCCAGCAAGTACACTTTCTCTAAGAGTCTGAATCCGGTTATCTGAACGGTAAACAGTTTTTGTATAATCACCACTTAATATCTCACCATAAGTAGTACTATAATCAGATGTTGCAGTATATTGTTTTCTGCCGACTTTTCTAAGCCCCTCGTAAGATACACAATAATTCGGGTCATATGTATCAGCCCATGTTTTACCAGATTGCAGAGAAGCATCCAGCGAGTTAGCATAAAATAATCTACTGGCATTAGCAGCATTTAAGACCCATTTTCCTATGGCTCTGGCATACCGCTGGTCGTATCTTACAACTGGAACCAATGCCGCAACGGTATCATATGTGTTCATTGCAAAAGCATAGCCACCACCAACTATTACGCTTCC
>CAZITB010000160.1:0-5208 GCA_964542055.1 uncultured Candidatus Kuenenia sp. | reverse complement strand
ATAATAAAAATAAACTTTTCGAATGCCGGCTCTAAACATACCGCTGAAACGTTAGGGCCAAGCGGAAAAGAAAACCTTCCATCTTCAGAAAAATTAATTTCATATCTTTGTTATATGGGTAAAAAAGAGAAGATATTAGAAAAGATCATTAAGGTAGTAGATAAAAACGCCCCTGATTCAGAAGTTTTTTTATATGGATCTCGAGCTAGAGGAAGAGCTAAGAAACTTTCAGATTGGGATCTTTTAATCTTACTTAATCGTCCAAGTATATCTTATGACCTTGAAACTAAATTCATGGACGATTTTTACGATCTAGAGCTAGAAACCGGTGAGATCATTTCACCACTTATATATTCAAAGAAGGATTGGAATAATAAATACTCCATTACACCTCTATTCGAGAATATAAAAAATGAAGGGATTAAATTGAAATGAGCGGCACTAAAGAAGATTTGATTAACTATAGGATCGCCAGAGCAAAGGACACTTTGGATGATGCTCATATTCTAGCTGATAAAGAAAAATGGAATTCCGCGATCAACCGTCTGTATTATGCAGCATATTATGCTGTTATAGCTCTTTTGTTAAGAGATGACCTTAAGCCTACAACCCATAACGGAGCAAAATCAAATTTTTCAGAGCATTTCGTTAAGACTGGCAAGATTGATAAAGAACTGGGTAAAATATTCTCCCAATTATTTACCTGGAGACAGAAAGGTGATTATGATGATTTATTTGATTTCCAAAAAGATATAGTACTTTCTTATTTTGTGCCGGTAAAGAAACTGATATCAAAGGTTGAGGAACTAGTTACTGATAATCCGCCAGGCCCTAACAGCAAGTAAACCCAATGCCTTGTCCATCGCAAATCCGAAAAATAATTCTTAAATTAGCTATAACCTAAAACCAAAAAAAAATCGCAAGAATGCCGGCACTGGGCTTACTTGCCAAACGTTAGCAACAAGGCTACAACGACCCCAAACCTTGAAGCATTGATTGAAATATTGACAGAAAACGGATAAAAATAATTGGAATGGTTCTCCGTGGATAAGTAAGTGCAAACTTGATGGGAACCGAGCTTGCGAGCTCACCGAAGGTAATTTACTTTGTTTTTTTTCGCCCGCAAGGACTTCGAGGAAACCCCACACACAAGGGGCTAAATACAATGGTTCAACTCATCTGTATAATTCAACAACTCATCGACTTAAATTTTGATAAGGTTTTGATTTGAGAAATCTTTGAAGAAAAATTTAAATCATTAAACTTTATAAATCATGAGAAACGCATTATTATTAATCACAATTTCAATCCTAACATTATCAGGATGTAACGCTCAACAAAATGTTGAATTTACAGATGAGGAATCTGTTTTAGACTTCTATAAGCAATATAGTTCATATACAGATCCGGGTGAATATGCATATTTGTATGAAAACCTTCCCGATTCATTACCTGCATTGTGCCAATTAATTAAAAAACAGTTTATGCACATCGTTGCAGAATATCCATCATATAAAGATGTTATGCCAAGTGACAGTCGATATGATATGACAAAATATGCAACCATAGAGTCGATTTTAGCGACACTTTATCACAAAGACTCAAATGGTTTAACACTTAACCGAAAACCTGAGGACAGGTTGGTTTTCAGTTGTCAAAATTACGCACTGATGCTTGCATCAATGCTAAAATATAAGGGCATTCCTGCAAGGGTTAGATATGGTCATGCTACTTATTTAATTCCTGACTTTCATGGAAGCCACACAATTTGCGAGGTATGGAACAAAACTGAAAAACGTTGGATGTTAGTAGACCCAAATGTAAATATGATTGATTTTAGCAGAGATAAATTTGACTTTAGCAACGAGGCATGGTTACAAATGCAAAATGGAGAAATTGACCCAAGTCAGTTTGGCTTTCCTGGAAAATATACAGGAGAGGCTTCCATTACCGGGAAAATTAGTGCGGACCTGGCTTCAATTTTGGGAAATGAATACCCGCTTACCATGTACCCACCCATTATGGAATATTATTTTGAAGGTGAAAAAGAATTACCCAAAAAACAAATCAAAATATTAAATAGTATAAGCGAACTAATGCAATCGCTTAATGCTAAGAATCTTTCGAAATTACAACGTATCTACAACAACACCCCTGAAATTCAGGTTACAAAAAGCAGGGATGTAAATTATCTGACAGATGAAGACACAAAGCCAAAAGAAAGCTCCTCTGATGAAAAGCCTGTGATAGAGTTTGTAGATATACCTGCAGGAACTTTTGTGATGGGCAGCCCGGCGACTGAACATGGAAGAAAGGATGATGAAGTTCAACATGAAGTTACCGTAAGCTCATTTAAAATGAGTAAGTATACAATCACTGTTGAGCAATATAATGCTTTTTGCAAAGCAACAGGCAGGAGAAAACCTTTTTATGGCCGGTATGGCAGAGCTAAAAACCCTGTTACGCAAGTTAACTGGCACGATGCCAAAGCATTTGCAGAATGGATGGGTTGTAGGTTGCCAACAGAGGCCGAATGGGAATATGCTGCCAGAGCAAATACTACTACTCCTTTTTATACAGGCAACTGTGTAACAACAGACCAGGCCAATTTTAATGGTGAAGAACCTTATACAGATTGTGAAAATGGAATAAACAGGAAAAAGCCAATTACCGTAGGTAGTTTTTCGCCTAATGCCTTTGGGTTATACGACATGCACGGTAACATGGTAGAATGGTGTAGTGATTGGTATGGTGAGTACAATATTGATGATAAGATAAATCCAAAAGGCCCGGAAACTGGCAAAATAAAAGTGTTTCGTGGTGGTGGTTATTGGCTTCCGGCAGCAAATAGCAGGTCGGCCTGTCGTGGTGGCGATCCTCAAGGAAACCGAGGTGCAGGGCTAAGTTTTCGGATAGTAAAAGATAACTAACCACTTTGAAAAAGCCTGAATGATAATAAATGTAAAAGTTTCTTCAGTTGTAAAAAATCATTTATCTTGGAAATCATGAAATCAATAAAAAACAAAAAAATATATTACTATTATATTGGGTGGACTTTATTTATACTTGCAACTGGTTCATTAGTAAGTTACCTGTTTCAAGGTTCACGCCTCTTTTCATCATTCTCATATTATCTTAAGTTTGCTTCATTTGGGTGGGCATACGGATTTGCTTTCTGGTTTGGTAATAATGCCATTGGCAGATATGCTGAAAAAAAACTTGACAGGTCAAAAAATCCTAAAAAGACAACTATTATTGGCATAGCCTTTTTGTTAATCTATGGAATAATTATTAGTATTTCTTTACCCTATATTTACGACCGTTTTTTTTGGGATGTAGCTAAAGAAGATATTTTTCTGGATGTATTAATAAAGTCATTAATGGTAATGTTTTGTTATTCTGTAATTATCGCTATTTATTATTCTACCCAACTCTCAAATCATTGGATGAAATCAATTAGAAAAAATGATGAACTAAAAAGAGAAAACCTGCAAGCCAAATACGAAGTTTTGAAAAACAAGGTAAACCCTCATTTTCTGTTTAATAGTTTAAACACATTAAGCAGTGTTATAGAGCGAAATCCTGAACTGGGAAGCGATTTTGTAAAGAAATTGAGTGATATTTACAGGTATGTACTCGAACAGAGTGATAAAGAGTTAGTTTCGTTAGATGTTGAAATGAAATTTGTGGAGGATTATATATTTCTTTCAAAAATACGATTTGGCAATGCCCTCACATTTCATTCAACCATACCCGAAAATACAGATATCGAAGTCGTTCCGTTGGGGTTGCAAACTTTGGTTGAAAATGCCATAAAGCACAACATAATTTCTGATGATATGCCATTGCAAATTGAAGTGGGTATAGAAAATGGATTCATTGTTGTGACGAATAACATTCAAAAGAAGAACATCATTATGCCTGACAGGAAACCACATGGTTTAGAAAATTTAAGGAACAGGTATACATACCATACCGATTTGTTAATCGAAATTACAGAGTCAGATGAATTTTTCACCGTCAGGTTGCCTGTAATAAAAACTAAAAGTCATGAAGTGCTTAATAATTGAAGATGAAAAGGAAGCTGCAATTAAGCTTTCCAGAATGATTAAAAAATATGATAGAAATATTGTAATTCTTGATACAATTCAGTCAGTTAAGAATGCTGTGCTTTGGCTAAACAATAATGAAACACCCGATTTGATTTTTATGGATATTCAACTGTCCGATGGTTTAAGCTTTGAGATATTTGAACAAACCATCGTTAAAGCCCCGGTAATTTTTACTACCGCCTATGATGAATATGCCCTAAAAGCTTTTAAAGTAAACAGCATCGATTATTTGTTAAAACCAATCGGTCAAAGTGAATTAAATCAGGCTGTTGATAAGTATAAAGAAAACAATGCTCCAAAAGAAATTTCAGCCCAGGTTTTTGACACTATATTACATACGCTTTCAAAAAAATATAAGAGCAAGTTTTTAATAAAAGTTGGTGAACATATTAAAGTCTTTACAGTTGACAATGTGCAATGTTTTTATAGTATGGAGAAATATACCTTTCTTCAAAACAATTCAGGGAGAGACTATGCTATTGATTATTCTCTGGACCAGATAGAAAACTTAATTGACCCAGCTAAATTTTTCAGGATTAATCGAAGTTTTCTTGTTGCTTTTTCTGCAATATCGAATATAGTTAGCTATTCAAACAGTAGATTGCGTGTTGACCTTAAATCGAATAATTCCGAAGATTTAATCGTTAGTCGCGAAAAAGTGCAGGATTTTAAAAAATGGTTAGAATCGTGAAATGTCCAGCCCAATTTGTAAGCACATCCCGCAAACCCCACAGGTCAACGCCAAAGCAAAGTTTGCGAGAAGAGTTTACAATGCCAGCCCGAGTAACCGCCTTTGAGGGCGGTTTTAGAATTGCCAACCCGCAAAAACAAAATAAATTCTGTGCTTCGTTGCAAGGTCATAGCGGATTGATTAAGTATATAAACAACTAAATAATAAGCAATTAGACCAGAAAGCCCAGTTGCTAACACGCAATATACGTAAGCCGGGGGATGTGAGTAATTTAAACTTTTGTACATTTACTCAAAGTTTTAACGGTTTGATAGGTTGGAGCTTTGAAATCCCGGCCTACGCATATTGCCAAACGTTACCCGTCATTCCAAAGCAGTGTCCCTTGAAATAATTAAAAAAATGTAA
>CAZITB010000159.1:0-5289 GCA_964542055.1 uncultured Candidatus Kuenenia sp. | reverse complement strand
CTCCAAGGTGAGATGTGTTTTACTGCAATGCGGGCAGACATATTAGATTCTCAGATGATTGCTTTTGATAAGGCCTATATTGCCCCGGAATATTCAAGTAATTTAACTGACGATTTTCTGGCAAAAATAGACTTTTTTGAAGAATGGATAGAAATCGAAAATATCAATGTGGCATATTATAATGAAGAAATAGAAGCTATAGAGGCTGATCTTGAAATATCAGAAATACTAGATATTCCTGCCGGGTCTGCGATCTTAAAAACCGTTGAAACATACTATAACTATAAAGCCAAGGACGTTGCTTTTGCGGTTTTTGAATCATTTTACAATGGTGCTAAAGTTAAATTACTATCGACCATTAAATATTCAGCTTAAAAAAATGTCAAAATTTCAAATAATAAATGTTAATATAGTTTTACCTGATAGATTGCTGGAAAAGCATTGTCTTGTTGTGGATGGCGGCAAGATCAAGGATATCTCTGCTCAACCCCAGAAGGAATTTCCTCAAACGATAGACGGCTGCGGTAATTTTTTGTGTCCGGGTTTTATTGATCTGCATATTCACGGAATGAATGAGTATCTGATCGATAATGGCATTGATGATCTTAAAAATATTTGCGATATTCTCCCCAGATATGGCGTAACCGGATTTTTGCCGACGGTATGTCCCCTGCCGAAAGGTAAGGACGCTGGATTTTTAAAAAGCCTTTCTGCCAGTAAAAACACAGGCACAAAAATTTATGGATTTCATCTCGAAGGGCCTTTTTTAACAATCACAGGAGCTTTGCCGCCTGAGGCATTAGGCAATGCAGATATGGAAAGGGTGAAATCCTTAATTGAAGCCGCAAAGCCTTACAATGCGATTTTCAGCATATCACCGGATTTTGAAAACATAACAGAACTTCTGCCGTTAATGACACAAGATAATACCCCTGCCTTTATCACTCACACCAAAGCAAATGTCAATCAAACTCAAGCTGCTATCAAAGCAGGAGCATGCCATGGAACTCATTTTTATGATGTGTTTTATCATCCCGATGAAACCGATCCCGGTGTTCGGCCCTGCGGCGCGGTAGAGGCCATACTGGCAGATGAAAATGTAAGCGTGGATTTTATTTTGGATGGTGAACATGTTGATCCTGTCGCGGTGAAAATGGCATTGAAATGCAAGGGATCCGATAAGGTTTGTTTGATTACTGATTCTAATATAGGAGCAGGAAGTGAACCCGGGCTTTATCAGTTCGGTAAAGAAGAAGTAAAATTTGCATATCCCGGAGCACCTGCAAGATTTATAAAAAACAACACCCTAGCTGGCAGTGGCTTGACCATGAATAAGGCAGTTGAAAATGCGGTTAAAATGCTGAATGCAGATTTGCCACAGGCAGTTAGAATGGCAAGTACAAATCCTGCTAAAGTGTTAAGGCTTGATAATACAGGAAGCATTAAGACCGGCAATTTTGCAGATATTGTTTTGATGAATGATAAATTTGAAATTATCCAAACATGGATAGATGGTAAATGTTGTTATAAAGTTTAAAGGAATATTATGTCAGTATTTGAATTTGAGCCAGCGGAATTTGTACCTTTCAAAGATAAAGAGGTCATTGAAAAATGCAGAGCTATAAAACGTGAGGACATTGATAAACATCCAAATCCTGATTTTAATATTCAGGTTGTAAAAGATGAGGATCTGGCATTTATTTGGTTTGGAGATTTGATTTCTCGATTGAAACTTGCAAGTGACGCAAATGAGAAAATAGTGATGATTCTGCCAAATCCCTGGCCGGGATATAAACATGTCGCAAGGATCATAAATCGATGTAAAATAAACTGCCAGAATCTATGGGCATTCGCGATGGACGAATACGCCGATCAGGATGGCAATATCGCCCCTGAAAGCTGGGAACTTGGATTCAGCCATGCTATGCTTAAGTTTTTCTATTATGAAATAGACGAGGCACTTAGACCCCCACGCCAACAGTTTGTTTGTTTTAGTGATCTAAAAGATGTTGGAGATTATAGTAAAAAACTTGCAGACTTGGGCGGAGCGGATATATGCTACAGCGGCCCGGGCTGGACAGGTCATTTAGCTTTTATTGAACCTGATGCTCCCGAATTACAGGCACCGCTGGAACAATGGAAAACTTTTGGAGCTAAAATAGTTACTCTTAGCCCTTTTACTATCGCTCAAAATTCCTTGCATGGTTGTTTCGGTTTTTCCGGAGACTTAACTGCTGTTCCTCCTAAAGCCGCTACGTTGGGCCCAAAGGATGTAATATCAGCCAAAAACAGGTTCGATTCTCATGGTATAACTGTAGGTGGAAGTTTGAATTCATGGCAGCGGTTAATGACCAGGCTGCTATTACATGGCCCGGTTACTCCATTGCTTCCAGCTTCAATTTTGCAGGAATTGAAAACAGATGTTTATGTGACAGAAAAATCAGCGATGAACATTGAAACTAATTGGAATATCGGATATTAATTTCAATCGAAAGGGAATAAAATGGGCAATACATTAAAAGCAGGTTCAGCACAAGTTGATATCACCCCCAAAGACTCGCAATTTCTTTATGGCTATCCTCATGTCGAAAGATATAGCACAGGTATACACGACAAATTATGGGCTTCATCATTATATCTTTCAGACGGCAAAACAGAGGTGTTATTTATTGCCAATGATATAATTTGGGTAAGCAAAGGTGTTACCAAAAACGCTCGTAAAGCGATCTCTGACAAGACGGGAATAAAACCCGAAAATATAATGGTAACTGCAACACATACTCATTCGGGACCGCATACAGTCAATTATGTAAGCAACCAAGCCGACCCTGCTGTACCCAAAGCCGACCAGAATTACATTGATCTTATGCAGAATGGTATAATTCAAGCCGGCATTGAAGCTTATCAAAATGCTCAGCCCGCCAAACTCGGTTTAGCTATCGCCGACGATACAGGCGTTGGAACAAACCGCAGAGACCCGAGCGGCCCTGCTGATCATAATGCCCCTGTACTGCTAGTTAAAAATGCCCAAACAGAAGCTAACATTGCTTGTATGCTTGTATGCTCTATGCATCCAACAGTTATGCATGAAGATTCGAGTTTGGTAAGCGGAGACTTCCCATCAATGGCAAGGATATATCTACAGGAAAATGTTCTGGGAAATCAATGCCCGGTGGTATATCACATGGGCCCTTCAGGCAATCAAAGTCCACGGCATGTTACAAAAGCAAACACTTTTGAAGAAGCCGAACGACTTGGCAAGGTACTAGGAAAGGCTGTCGAAAAAGCGATTTCCGAAATAGAATTCAAAGATGATGTTGAATTAGCTTCAAAAGTGAATTTAATTGAGGACTTGCCTACAAAAGTTTTCCCGGATGTCAAAGACGCAGAGGAAAATCTCAAAAAAGCCGTTGAAAAACTTGAAAACTTAAGAAACTCAAACGCCTCAAAACAGGAGACAAGAACCGCCGAGTGCGACTGGTTCGGCGCGGAGGAAACCCTTACACTTTCAAAAGCGGCAGCTAGCGGTTTGCTTAAAGATGGACACAAAAGCTGCCTGCCCGCTGAAATTCAGGTTATTAAAGTAGGCGATTGGAACTTTATAGGCTGGCAAGGAGAAGTTTTCATTGAATACGCTTTAGCTGTGAAAGACAAAGCTAAAAATAGTTTTGTGATTTCGTGTGCTAATGGTGAAATGCAGGGATATATCGTAACCAAAGAGGCTGCCGAAGAAGGTGGATACGAGGCATCGAACTCACTGTTTAGTTATGAAGCTGGCGAGATTTTTGTTAATAAGACCCTCGAGACCCTTGACGAACTGAAATGATGGAATGTGTATCAGACTAGGCCTTGACACCAGCAGGAATATTTCAAAAAAATATAAAATGTGAGAAAAATAAGTATAAGGAGAAACATTCATGAAAAAGAATAAAAATGTATTATTTGGCATGTCTGGCGGACCGACGCCGGTGATAAACAACTCTCTGCGAGGAGTCATAGAAGGCTGTCGCAGTTACCCGTCCGAATTCGGGAAAATATATGCCGGCTGGCACGGAATTGAAGGCGTTCTTCAAGAGGAACTGATTGATATATCGGCTCAACCCCAGAAAGAAATTGATTTATTGGCTACAACTCCTGCCGCAGGAGCTGTTGGCACATGTCGCTATAAGCTCACAGATGATCGTGCGGAAGATTTTGAACGAATTATCGAGGTTTTTAAAGCACATAATATTGGCTACTTTTTCTACAATGGCGGCAATGACTCTATGGATACCGCCAATAAGGTTTCCTTATTAGCTAAAGAGAGAAACCTGGATCTTACCGTAGTGGGAATTCCGAAAACGGTTGATAATGATTTGGGCGATCAGGAGATAACATACTGCGACCATACCCCTGGTTATGGCTCAGTAGCTCGTTATTGGGCTAATATAATCCAAAATGCCAATGAGGAAAGTATGGGTTGCTGCACGCACAATCCCGTCATCGTCATGGAGGCAATGGGCCGAGGCACAGGTTTCATTCCAGCCGCTGTAAGACTGGGAGACCCAAATCGTGAAATACCTATACTCATCGTGATGCCGGAAAAGAAAATTACTCTTGAACAAATTGCCGACGCCGTCACTGACAAACTTAAAAAAGGTGATCGTTGTATTGTTATCGTCAATAGAGGGCAGGATTTCGGAGCTTTTAGTGATAAAAGCGATGCCTTTGGTCATACCAACGGTGAAGATCCTTACGGACGCACGAACAGCACAATTGTTACCCACTATTTGAATTCAAAGAATCTTTCCAAATATGGACCGGCTTGGTGCAATGTTTCCGGGCTTGAACAGCGCATGGTGTCGGTTTTTGCCTCTAAGGTCGATCGAGAAGAAGCTTTTCTCGTTGCAAGGCATGCAGTTGAAATTGCTCTCAAGGACGGAACGGGCTGGATGTCCACCATTGAACGTAAACCCGGAGACACCTATGAAGCTTATTATGACAAGGTTGCGTTAACTGCAATTGCGAACTCTGTACGAGAAGTGCCCAATAGCTGGATCACAGAAGACGGTTTTGATGTGACTGACGATTTCGTTAAATACGCCAAACCTCTCATCGGTGACGAGTGGGCCGAAGTGCCGCTTGAAAATGGTGTCCAGAGATTTGCCCGTTTCAAGAAGGTTTTTGCGGAGAAAAAGTGTAAAGAGTATGTGCCAATGATGTACAGGCTGTAGAAAAAAAGCAGGAATGAAAATAATAATTAGGGCTTGCTGAATAATCTATATTCAACACTTTATTATTCTTAGCTGT
>CAZITB010000158.1:0-5382 GCA_964542055.1 uncultured Candidatus Kuenenia sp. | reverse complement strand
TTATACCAAGGCTCATGATTAAGCGAAGAATCAAGGTGACAATCGCTATGAGCCTTTTCGAGCACCCCACGATTTGTACAAATCACCAAAGAAAGCCCTTTTTCCCATGCTTCTTTGATAGTATCAACTAAATCTTTTGCCGGATCAATGTCAGCAGAGAAAGGGAGCTTAACCACTGATGCATCTTGTACTATTTTGATTGTCGAAAACTTATTGTCACCTTCAAAAACATTTAGTTCATATGGAATCTTATTCGGATTTAGTTCTTGTATGGGTGTGCCTGACTCATCATATATTCGGCACCCTTTGTCCCTTATTAAAGCCCTAACAAATTTTCCGACAGCAGCAGATTTACCGTTACCAGGGGACCCCACAAAAAAATGCCAACGACCAATGTTATTATTTCCATTCTTACAACAATTTTCTATCAAGCTTTCAATAATAGAATCCAGATTTGTATCAACTTCAAGAAGGGGTTCTTGTGAAACCCAATGAGTGGGACAACTAATTGATTTTTTGCCATCTTGCTGTAAGGATAATAATTCTTTCAAGAAATCATTTTGGGCTACAATACCGCCACTTGGTTTCATCATTTCATTCCAAACCTCTCTACATAATTTATTCATATTCCCGTGACTATAGTTTCCTCCGCGATCAAGGTTACGAAACATTTGCATCTGGGCTTCTACAGCACGAGTCTTTCTTTTTAGAGAAAGGGCAAGCTTCTGTATCTCGGGATTGTGCTCATGAAGCTTATTTTTTTCAGTAAAGTATAACTGGCAGACTTCAATCAACTCCTTTTTATTCCATAACTTTCCATCATTTTCGCGAGGTTCTTCCTGAATGTGCCTAATTATTGCCATGGATTACTTCTCCCCTAAATCATCTAATAGTTCTTTCAGTCGTTCACCTACTTTTAATGCTAATCGTGGTGGAACCGCATTGCCCACTTGAGTATATTGCGGCACCTCAAAAGACCTCATCTTACCACCTGTTGTGACTTTACTGCAAAATTCAAACCAATCCGGAAAGGTTTGGATTCTGGCCATTTCCCGAACTGTTAATGTTCTAGGATGTCTTTTACTATAATGACACATATCGTCTGGAATAGAAAGTTGGGCAGGAGCAGGCTCGTCTTTCCTTAAAACTCTTTGAGAATGCTTCTTAGTCGTTACCTTATACAAAAGTCGCTTGATTTCTAAAATATTTTTTGGCTTCCTTAATTTCTGTTTAGTATCCCATGGAAAATAAATATCCTTGCCTATCAGGTACTTGACGAGTTCCATGGGTGGGTCGACTTCAGGGTATCTGCACCATTTCTTAAAAAGATTGTAAGTAAATCTACATCTACTTACTTCTTGCATAAGTCGAAACCGGGCCCTAACAGTTGGGCTGTGCCTACGAGGATCGTGATTCTTTAGTTTCAGATTATTGGTAGCTTTGTTTTTTGAAATATCATCAATAGCATCGCTAACCGAGCAGATATTTGCATGATCGTAGCTTGGAATAAATCTTTGTATCCTATCGATGTCTCCATTAGGAGAGGTATAATTTCTTAACAATTTTTGTTTATATTCTATTTTAAAATTTAAATTTCCTCTTGTGACCTGTTGATAAAAGTCCATAGCATTAGTGAAAAGATTTTCATAAAGTTTTTTCTTAGAACCCACCAATAGCTTTTCTACCAGATTATATCGAATAGCCAACATAAGAAATCGAGGGCGATTCTGAGGAATGCCAAGGTACTTAGTATTTACATGGAAACAAAGTGGTATATACCCAATAGAAGCAAACTTTTTAGCAACTTCAAACCAGGCATGATATTGGTTGCCATCTTCCCCCTTAAAAGGATGAAGAATCCCACTTACATTTTCAAAAAGAACTAGCTTGGGTTCAATTATTTCTACAAGCGATGCAAAGTCTTCAAAAAGGCGATTGCGCCTATTATCTTTTTCCCTCCGACCGATTAAACTGTAACTTTGGCATGGAGGCCCTCCAGACACAAGGTCTATTTGACCAAGAGCTTCTTTGAAACGACTTAGTTTTTTGTTATCATCCTGTAAAATTTCTACAAGTTGGGTTATACTTCCCACGAGAAGGGAGTGTCGCTTGCCCAAAATTTCAAGAAACTTATCTATATCGTTCTCTATTCCATTAATAGCATCATTAGGGTTTTCCCTGAGCCTACGATCATGCTCCTTTCTTGAAAATTGACTGCTAAGCCAGAACATGTCTTGAATCTCATCTTTTAGAAGGTTATGTGCATAAGTTTCAGCTGCCATAGGGGATAGCTCATTTGCAAAAACAGGGTTAAAGCCAGCTTGTGTCAAGCCAAGAGTCATCCCTCCACAGCCTGCAAATAACTCAACAAACCTTAATTTCTTTTTCACCTCCAAATGATAACTCCATTAATAGGTATATAAGCTTTCTTAGCTTTTTATGAGGCTTATACTAACCTCAAAAAGTCCTGTTGGCAAGAAAATAGCCATTAAATCTCCCATTGGCCGTTATCACCGGGCTTACCCTGGCCCAAACTCACAAGCGGAAAACCTGTATTATTCTCTATTTTTAGGCTGAAAAGATTCTTAAGTCTTTGACAAATAGATGTTTGTGCATAATCGATGCCCGTAAGTTCTGTTTTAAGCTGGTCAAATTCAGCTTTGCTCATTTTACCTATGTGCCGACAGATACCAGCCCACTGGGCAGGGTCAATTTCTACGTTGAGATCGCACCATACACCGGTTTCTGCAATTGAAGGTTCTGAGAATAAAAATCCTTGAGACATAAGACGCTCCTTAAAACTAAATAATCTATAATAGTTAAAAGGGCTTAGGAGGGAGATGGCTTTTGCCAGAGCTCGGTTCCACCCGCACGATGGACATATAATATTTTCGGCATTAGCGGTTGTCAAGGGGTTAATATCATTTTTACTGAGTTTTTGCTGCTAAACATATCTTTTCGCTTAACCCAGACCAATAGCCATACGACCGGGCACAAATATATAAAGAGCCAGTATTCCCCAGGTCAAACAAAAGGTTATTATCAAAAAAGGCAATAATGACAACAAGGGAATCTGATAATTATTTTTGGATGTTTGTTTTAAATTCATAGGTTTATGCTTTTCTTCTCAATAGCAATCCGCCAAAAGCCAACAGTGCTAGTGAGTTTCGTGGAAGCCACCCATAACGATTGCGCATTCATTTGATTTTTAAAAACAGAGCGTCAGTTGGCAGTTATTTTTTTGTACACCGATGGCAAGAAACTTGCATCATTATACCCATTAACAAAATATTATCAAGACAAAAGCTGTCGTGGGCAAGCCGGGTGGGGTAGTTTGTAATTTATGAACGATTGACCCTGAACACTTGTTAAACCATGTTTTCATCATGTCAGAGTATACAGTCAAAGTAGTTTCTGTTTCAGCATAATACAAAAAAATAGCCTGCTCTTATATGTCCAAAACGTCCGACCTGTCCGGCCTCTATTTTCAAGCAAATAAAAAAGGCTAATACTTCTAAGTTTTTGGACATCTAGGACAAATAGGACATAAAGTAAAAAAGTATTTAACATTGCTCCCAATTGTTGATTTAATTTAAGCTAAATTGCAAAAAAAACGAAATTATACATAAAATCAGCATTTCCTGTATATTTTCGCTTGGCTCTTTTGCACAAAGCTGCTATCATGGCCATTATTGAAGTTTTATGTATATTTTCGCAAAGAGTTGTCATGAATGCAATTTGGAAAGTAGATTCAACTAAAATCCTGACCCGCTCCGAAATCTCAGCGGTTTTATCTGAGTTAAAGCGTAAAGCCAGGCGTTCAGTAAATACTAGAATGAACCTCGCTATATTCAGGTTAGCCACTTGCTGCGGTCTACGAGTATCAGAAATCGCAGCTCTGAAAATGAACCACATTATCATCGGCACCGAAAAACCCTATATAAAACTTCCAAAGACCATCACAAAAGGCAAAAAGCCCAGAAGAATCCCCCTATGGTGGGACAGAGGCACTATCGATGATATCGAAGAATGGAAAAACGAAAGGTCGTCACAAGGAGCAAAACCATCCGACTACTTCATCTGTGCCATGTCCAAATCAGCATATGGTAATAAACTGGATTCCAGAAACGTCTGGTACCGATTCAAATCCTCATGCCGGATACTAGGCAAGGAACGATTGAAGAATCTAACTATCCACCATGGCAGACACTCATTCTGCTCACATGCACTTTACGGTGGTCGCTCATTGGCAGAAGTCCGAGATGCTGCAGGCCATTCGAACATAGCAACAACTTCCGTCTACACCCACATAGTAACTGAAGAAGATGAACTTGGAGATTTATTCAATTTTTAAAATGGATGATAAAATATACAATCTGATTATGTTCGCATTGCAAGGAGATGTAGATTCACAGGAAAGCCTTGCTTGGAGATATTACGACGGAGTTGGAATAGAACAAAGTTATGAAAAAGCCATTTACTGGTACAGACAGGCTGCACGCAACAAATCTGCTGATGCATGTATAATGCTTGGCAACTTCAGCTTAGAAGGGAAAATTGTACGGCAAAATAGCGTACTTGCAGGATTTTACTATAGCACCGCAGGTCGTCTGGGAGACTCTGTTGGATACTATAGCCTTGGACTTATGTACCATAAAGGAGACAATGTCAAAAAAGATATTGCTCGTGCATTCTATTATTATGAACTGGCAGTAAAAATGGGGGATTATCTATCATATTTTAATATTGGAAAAATCTATTATGAAGGAGATGGCGTTAAGCAAAACTACAGCATGGCCTTCAAATGGTTTACCGCCGCCCTGGAAGATGAAAAAGCAGTAAGACCCGAAATGGTCGGTCACATAGAATTTTCCGGTTTAGAGTATTATCTCGGCAAGATGTACCTCAAAGGCTTAGGAACTAAAAAGAATATAATCAAAGCTTTAGACCACCTAACCATAGCAGCCGACCTTAAAAACAAAGAAGCTCTAGATATCCTCAGAGAAAGATACTTGATTTGAAAATGAAGTTGATATCAACTAAACTTTACCCCAAAAAAGATTCTTACGCCACCGCAAATATCATTTCCTTCATCTCCTACTGTTCAATTTAGGTATACGGCAGTTAACCCGAAGCTTTTATGATACAATCTTGTAACCTTTCTCCAAATACATATTTTTAATTATTCCCGATGCAAAAAAAGGATAAATAATCCAACCCAATCCCAAAGTAATACAAGAAATGATTAAACTTAAAAAGAAATGTTTAATGCTTCCCTTAAAAAAAAAATACAAACAGCCAAACAAAAATGTGGCGGAACTTCGACGCCATATTTTGCTAAGTCCTTGCTATTTCGTATCTTAGAAAGCGCGCTTATTGACG
>CAZITB010000157.1:0-5399 GCA_964542055.1 uncultured Candidatus Kuenenia sp. | reverse complement strand
TAAAAAGGAGCACTTTTAATTTCCCAAACTTTCGGCCCTTTTTCACCATCTTTTAATGATGATGCAAATGACTTTATGAAAATAACTTCTTATACAGATTTCGCAGGAAATCTTTCTAGGACATATACACTTATTTATGATAGTTTATCAGGTAAAGTTGCAGGAACTATTGGAGGAACAGGCTCAAGTTGTTCAAGTTGCTGCAGTGATGGTGGCAATAAACTATACAGCTTTAACCAAGATGGATTTGTTTTAACAGAATCGGATTTGACAGGAAACATTACCTTCGAATACGACTATGACCCCAATAATAGACTTATTGCCACATGGTTGGGTGACAAGATCAACATGCGACCAGTTCAGGAAGTTGTCTACGATACCAACGGTGCATCTGCTTATGGAGGAACAGAGATTCAGGATGTTTACGACTACATAAATGATACAGATTACAGGCTTACAAGAAATATCCTGGATTCAAGTGGAAATATAATTACAAAAATCCAATTTGATAATCTAAACGTAATTGCCTCAAATATTCCATCAGATGTAAATAGTATTATAACCAGTGGGGGTTATATAACCATCTACGAGCATTATTATTCAGGTGGCTCACTTGATTATATAAAAACTAAATCACCCCTGTTTAACGAAAATGAAATAGACAGTTTTTTAAAGAGAACCTTTAGAAATTCAGATACTGGTTCAGAAAAGGAATATCTTGTTGAAGTTGATGTAAATGAAACTGAAATACAACTGAATGAATCGTATTATAGTAACGGTAAGATTACATCTGAATATAACTGGTATGCACTTTCGGATAGTTCTGCAAGGATATTATTTTCATATGACAGTTCTACGGGAAGATTGAGTTCTCGTTATGATGGAGGTGTGGATCAGCTTAACGGTGACTTTACAAGACTTCGCCATGATTATACTTACCATCCAGATGGAAGGGCAAATGATGAAATAGCCAGCGACAGCTATGAAGCGGGAACAGAGTTGATAATCATATATCTTTATGATGATGTTAATCTGCCTGTAGGAACACAAGCCCTGGATTACGCCAATTACCAGTTATATGATGATGGCGACCCTTATAATGTTCTATATGAAACTTACTCCATATCCAACGGTCTTGGTGATGTAATATATAATATTGACAAGACAGGTGTTGCAAGAGGCAAGGAATATGACAGTGGAGGTAAAGTTATAAGTGAATTTATATTTGCTGAACCCAATGATACTCTGCTCTTTGACAATGCAACTTTTAATGATATTTCGACGGTTTATAACAATATAAACGTTATAAGTCAGACTCAGTTCTATTATGATAATATCGGCAGACTTGAATACAAATATGTTGCAGTCGATGATGAAGAATTTGCTTACAATACTCCATCACAATGGAATATTACCAAATTTGTTTATGACAGTTACGGCAGGAAAATACAGGAAATATCTGGCTATCCAACCCTCAATTATACAACTAACTACCAATACAACAATCAGGGTCAACTTGAAAAAACAACCTACCCAGATGATCATTGGGAAAAGAATATTTATAACGGTCGAGGACTTGTCAGCAAAACTATTAAAGGTTACGGAGCAGAGAGTACCGACCCCAATGATTTTGTAGTTTCTGAAACTATCTATGATTCTGATGGTAGGGTTTTAAAGACAATAGAAGACAATATTGTAACTGCCAGTTTTCAATATGACCAACTTAATAACATATACAGACAGTATCAGGGTGATTTTGAAACTCAGTATTGCGATTTTATCCAGTTCGAACGAAACTACGCAGGTGACATCATAACCCAGAAGTTTGTGAATGTAAATTCATCAACGGGTATTGAAACCGTAGTACAAGAAACCAACTATCGTAAAAATGGCAGAGGTGAGACCATAGAGGAAAGAATCTTTGCAAACCCCAATACCGATTCTCTTGGTATAAGTGAACCAAACGAACTTACTGATAAGATAACTCTTTTTAATTATGACCATTTTGGCAATATGATAGAATCTGTTACAAAGGCAGATGACTGCAATCAGCCCTATACTGATGAGTATATGGAACTGGTAAATTTTGAGGCAGGTGACCATATACAACAGAATTATTATGATCTGACGGGGCAGCTTACTTATAAAGTTAATTTCGACGCAAAAGAAATTTGCTACTTTAATGGATACTTAATGCAGTATGTTTGCAATGTTAAAATGCCATTTGATTATTTTGATTCTGATGTGAATAATCTTCTCTCTTTTGCCAAAGACATTAATGATATCCACATAACCCAATACAATTATTTAAATGGCAAACTTACTAATGCCAAGATTTTGACAGATTATAATGAAGCACACCCTAACTTCTATGATTATGAAATTTATTATGACAATCATGGTGCTGGTCTTGTATGGCGAACGATATCAAGATTTGAATATGATAAAGCAGGCAGGACGATAAAAACTATAGATGCCGATGATAATTATACAACATTTGCATATAATAGTCTCAATCTGCCAACAGAGAATACTCTGTATCAGGGCAAACAGATATTAAGGCTCAATGACTCGAATGACTTAGACCCTAATTTTACTGCATACCCTTTAAAAAGAAGCCTTACAGATTATGATGGGCTCGGCAGGAAGATACGCTCTGTAATACTTAAAGATCCTAACATCAGCATCGGTATAAACGATGTCAATATGACAAGCGATAAGATAACCGATTATGTTTATGATGCAAATGGAATGCTATACCGCACGAAAGAATACTATGATGGTGATATGATTACTAGTTTTATTTCTGCTTGCACGCAGTATAGTTATGACGAACTTGGCAGAATTGAGCAAATAACACAAGGCGAACTCAATGAAGCTGATGTCTTTGGTTCAATTTGGGAAACTCTTTCACCTCTTAGATACACTTCTTACCATTACAACTCTATGGGGCAAAAAAATATTCAGACAATAAGCGATGTCAATACTATAGATCATTCCATTGTCGATGTAAATACATACTATTATTATGATAACCAAGGCAGAGTTACTAATATTTACAATGAAAGTGGCAGGCTTGCAAAATATTACTATGATACACTAGGACGTAAAACGGCAACAATTGATGCCCACGGAATGTTGACCCTTAATTACTATGATGGTCTTGGTAATATGTATGCAACCATCGAAGATGCAAACAATCTCCAGAGAACAACATATTATGGTTATGACCGTAACAATCGTAGAACTTTAATAAGTTCAGGTTCAGAGACTACGACATACGAATATAACTACCTGGGTAAAATTGACCAAATATCTTATCCAGATGATAAGGTAATCGAATACGGCTATGATATGCTTGGCAATGTTATCAATCGAACCGTAACTGAAAACAGCCAAAGCGTTACCACCCATTACAAACGC
Organism: uncultured Candidatus Kuenenia sp.; assembly: GCA_964542055.1. Classification (GTDB taxonomy): domain Bacteria; phylum Planctomycetota; class Phycisphaerae; order Sedimentisphaerales; family CAMDDF01; genus CAZITB01. The sequence goes on along the minus strand of CAZITB010000157.1, from coordinate 1,976 downwards.
AACATACTCGGTCGTATAGCTTATAAGCAATACAGTAACGACCCCAATTGGAATGATCCTGATAATGCCTTGCCCTTTGATGAGATACTCTACGATGCATCTGGAAATAAATCCATTATGGCAAACATTGACAGTGGAAGTGACCTTGAGCTTGCTCTATATAATTATGATGGGTTTGGCAACCTTACTGGCAGTGCTCAGGCTTACAGCGATATATCCTATAGCGTCTCATACGGCTATGATCAGCGAGGACTTTTGAAGAATATTTACTATCCCGAAGAAAAACTTGTAACCTACACAAGGGATGCTCTTGGCAGGATAACCTCAGTAAGTTATAATGACAATCAGGTCATTATTTATTACTGGCTGGGAGATAAAGTAATAGGTAAGAATTTTAATAACAATATTTCATATACTGCCAATATCGCTGTTTTCGTGATGTTCGGTCTTGCTGGCATGGACAGTAAAGCGGTCATTATCGAAATCGACATCTTCCCATTTAAGCCTTAATACTTCGCTGGGGCATCGTAAACCGCCCCACCTTGCCAAACCAAAGATCAACCGCCATTGTGCATCAGGACAGGCATCAAGCACCTTTAAAGCGGTTTCATGCTCAACATAATAAAATCTTTCCTGATTAGGCCTTACTTTTACTGTTTGCCCTCTGAATGGATTTTTAACGATATGCCCACCATCAATAGCCGCATTAAAAAACTGCCTGCTGATAGAAATATGTTTCCTTGCTGTATTTTCAGCTAATCCAACCTGATTGACTAAGTACCCCTTAAAAGCCTTAGTTTGCAAGACATTTACATCTTCAAGTTTATCACCTTTAAAGAATACCGCTAATCTTCTGGCGACATTTTCAAATTTTCTAACAGTATCGGCCTTAGTACCGCTATCATTGCGCCGCATATCAATATAATAATTTACCCATTCAGCAACCATATAGTTTTTGCCGCCTTTTGGCTCGATGATGTTCAAGGTTTCCAACCGCTTGCGAAGCCCATCAGAAATATCATCAATCCAAAGGTTCAACTTGTCGGCAACCGCCGGGGCTAAACCGCCGCCATTCTTGCAAGCAATCAAAGCTTCAATATTTGCCTTGGCGGTATTAGCTTGATTTTTGCTTACCCTGCCAAGTGATATTTTTGGCCTTGCCTGACTTTCACCGGGGCTAAGCTGAATGAAATATCGCATACCTGATTTTGTTTTCGATTTTACTAAACTGGCCATAAATCACCTTTTTTTATTTTTCTTAATTGGCTTTAGTTCTAATTCAAAATACTCACAAAGAATATCCGCATTTGTTGATGAAATCCCTGTCCCCTGCATAAGCCTGCAAAGAATGGATTCATTAAGCCCTGTATCCTGTGAAATCTGATAGCGGCTCATGCCTGACTTTTCGATTTGTTCTCTTAATGTTTCAGCAATCATAATTTCATTTTACCTCTTACTTGCATTATTGCAAGATATATTTTCAAATAAATTTCAATTGTCTATATCTTCATATATATAGCGGTACCGACTTGCTTTATTGTCCTTATTGCCGCCCTTTTTATCAATTTCCAATATCCCCTCTAATACAAGCAATTTCAAATACCTGCTTGCCTGCATCGGTGAAACATTTAATAATTTAGCGGCGGTTCTGCAAGCCAAGAAAAAGGGAGATTCACCGCTTGCCTTTTGCAGTTCCCGGCAAAATGCGGATAATCTCAAAAGTTCCGAACTATCAGAATGCAATTCTTTAACAATTCTTGGCGGTTCAAGGTTTAGTGTACTTTGGTAAAAATCCATAATATTTCTATCTCCTGTAAAAATAATATTATCCCATGCTGTCAAAAAGTCCAGCCATGTTTCGCTAAATTCTTTTGTATTTATATTCGGCAAGGCCTGTTTATGCCATTGCCTGACAACCTGACTGAAATTTTGCGGATTCAATTTCGCAAGGTCATCATTGGCTTTTAGTTTCCTTG
>CAZITB010000156.1:0-5434 GCA_964542055.1 uncultured Candidatus Kuenenia sp. | reverse complement strand
ACAGGCTTTTTGTATTTAAGCCCTCACATTGAAGCCCTGACCGGCTACACCCCAAGCGAGTTCATCGAATCCAGCATCCTCTGGCAGGATATCATATTACCTAAAGACCAGAAAAAATATGAAAAAACCCTCGAAAAAGCCGTAAAAAACTCAAGCGATTTCTCAATAGAATATAAAATCCAGAAAAAAGATGGCAACACAGTTGAAATCCTAGAAAAAGGCCGTTTCACTTTAAGTCCGAATTCACAAGCAACAAAAATAGTCGGAGCCATTTTCGACAATACCGACTTCAAAAGAGCCGAAAACGAACTTTGCAGGTCTCAAAAACTCCAGACCCTCGGCCGGCTTGCCGCCGGTGTAGCACACGAAATAAATACACCCATCCAGTTCATCGGCGACAACATACAATTTCTCGACAACGCTTTCAAAGAACTCTTTACTGTTTTGAAATCTAATAAAAAAGCCTTCCAGAACAGCAACGATGTTGACCTCGAATTCCTCTCACAGGAAATACCCCTTGCTATCGAACAAAGCCGCGAAGGAATAAAACGTGTCTCTGCCATGGTCACTGCCATGAGATATTTCTCGCATCAGGATGAAAGAAGAATGGTAGCCGCCGATATCAACAAAGCCATCGAAAGCACCATCATCATCCTCAAAAATGAAATAAAATACACCACCAACATCCAAACAAACTTCGATGTAAATCTGCCAAAAGTAGTCTGCTGCATCGATGAACTCAACCAGGTTTTCATGAACCTTATCATAAACGCCGCCCACAGCATCGAGCAGAAAAATGCCGGCTTCAATCCCCGCAAAGGCCTCATCACTGTCTCCACTGCTTTGGAAGGAAAAAACGCAGTAGTTAAAATCAGCGACGATGGAACCGGTATTCCAAAAGAAATCCAGGACAAAATTTTCGAATCATTTTTCACAACTAAAAAAGCCGGCAAAGGAACCGGGCAGGGACTGCCGATTTGCCATACAATAGTAACTTCAAAACATAACGGTAAGCTCTATTTCGAAACCGCCAAAGGAAAAGGCACAACCTTCATCGTAGAAATACCTCTAAACCCAGATTACAAAAACAATCGAAATGAATTTATTTCAACAAAACAATAAAAAAAGACTTCTGGTAGTTGACGACGAAAGAAGCGTTCTAGACGGTTTACGCAGAATACTTTACCGCCGAAAGAACGAGTGGAAACTCGAATTCGTCAGCAACGCTCGTGATGCGCTCTCAGCTATGAGAACCCATCACTACGATATCGTTATATCCGATTTAAAAATGCCCGGCATGAACGGCGTTGTCTTCCTTGAAAAAGTAAAACGTAAATACCCCAACACAATAAGATTCATGCTCAGCGGATACAATGACAAAAAACTAATAGACCGCGCTGTCAGATGTGTTCATCGCTTCATACCAAAACCATGCCAGCCGGGAACTATCGAAACAATGATCGACCAGGCCTTTGCCTTAAGATCGCGACTCTATACCGAAAACGTACGTAGAATCATTTCAAATCTTTCTTCATTACCCGTAATGCCTGCCGCATATCAAAACGTGATCGAACTTCTCGTGCAGCCTGCCGTTAGTCCGCGAGACATCGGAAAAGCTATTTCAAATGATATCGGAATGACTACAAAGCTGCTCCAGGTTGTCAACTCCCCTTCATACGGTTTAAAATACAAAATCGCTGACCCAATACACGCCGTAACTTACCTCGGCCTCAAAACCGTCGAAGGACTGATACTGACCGAAGGTGTCTTTTCAAAACTCGACAACCGCAGAATTCGCGACTTTGGCGTATTAGGTCTCCAGCAGCACTGCATTCGCGTCGGCGCTCTTACAAGAAGGATATGCAATTCCGTTTCAATGAGTGAAGACGATATCGACACCGCAAATATGGCAGGGCTGATGCACGATACTGGTAAAATAATATTGATTTCCAAATTTCATAAAGATTTCAGCAGATCAATAATCGAATCAAGAATTCAGAGCCTGCCATTATGGGAAAAAGAAAAACAAATCATCGATATCACACACGCCGAAATTGGCGGATCACTCCTGGAGTTGTGGGGACTGCCCAACATCATCATCGAAGCAGCTACTTACCATCATGACCCATGGAACTGCCTAAATGATAATTTCTCCGTCTTAGCAGCTGTTTACATCGCAAATGTACTTGACCACATGCTTTGCAGCTCTTTGGGCGATGGCAGTCCTGCAGACATAAACTACGACTACCTTGAACAGTCGGGAAACTTACAATTATTCGAAAAATGGGCAAAAATATATCTGCCAAATTATAATAGGGAACAAATTTATGCTGGACAAACGGGGTAAAATACTTTTTGTGGATGATGACATCCCGCTGCTAAATGCATTTAGCAGAAATCTGCGGGGATTGTACGATTTTGAAATGGCTTGCGGTTCACACGCCGCCTTGGAGATTATCGAAAAAAGCCCGTCATTTGCGGTTATTGTCTCAGACATGAACATGGACGGACTCAACGGCAATCAGCTTTTCCAGACTGTAAAGGAAATAAGCCCCGATACCGTCTGTATAATGCTCACAGGCTATGCCGACATAAACGCAGCCCTCGACGCTGTTAACAACAACACCGTCTTTCGATTCCTGACCAAACCATGCCCAAGAGAAACCTTGATCCAGGCCCTCGACGATGCACTGAAACACTACAGTCGAAAAGGCGAACGCATAAACTACATCTATTCGATTGAGATCGATCAAAACAGGCAAACCATAAAAAGAAGCTCCGACTGCTATTTCGTAACTGGCTACACCGCCCGAGAAATAACCGAACACGAAAACATCAGGTACGAAATGATTCTGCCTGAATTCCGCAAGATGTACATCGAATATTTTGAAAAACTCTTGAAAGGCCAACAAGCCCACCCCATAGAATTCCAGATAAAAAGAAAAGACGGCAAAATCAGATGGCTCCGTGACACCGTCATCACTAGAATAAATTCCGAAGGCATAGCTTCCCGGTGCGATGGATACGTCGAAGACATCACACCATTCAAAGAGCTCTCACGCAGACTCCAACAAACTGAGGCCCGCTTCGAAAGAGTTACCAGCAACTTGCCCGGCGTAGTATTCCAATGCATTTACAACAGGCAAAAAGACGAAATTGCCTTTACATACATCAGTGAAAGCTGCTATGAAATACTCACTTTCAGACCGGAAAATCTAAACGGCAACATAGAAAGATTCAGCCAAATATTCGATTCGCAAACACTTACCAGCTTCAAAAAAGCATTCAAATTCTCTGCCGATTCATTCACACCCTGCAACTGGCAGGGAAAAGCTGAAGTCAAAGACCGCAAACGCTGGTTCCAGGTACTCGCAAAACCTGAAAACATCGGAAACGGAAAATGGATATTCGACGGCCTTATGCTCGACATAACCGTCAGAGTCCGAACAGAAAACCAGTTAAGGATCGCAAACGAAAGACTAAAAGAAAACGACCGCCTCAAAAGCGAATTCGTTTCAACCGTCTCACATGAACTGCGAACACCCCTGTTCATCTTCAAAAATATAATCTCAAACACACTCTCTGGAGCTTACGGAAGAATCAATTCCAAACTCCGTAAAAATTTCGAAATGGCAGACAGTACCATAGACAGACTCGCCCGCATCATCAGCGACTTCCTCGACTGTTCGAAAATAGAAGCCGGCGCATTAAAGCTCAGCTTGAAACCATGCTCCATTCAGAAAATCGTCGCCGAAGTAAGCGAATCTTTCAAAAGCATCGCACTTAGCAAAGACCTCCACATCAAATCCATAATGCCCAAAAAAGCTCTCATGGTCAACATCGACTCCGACCGAATGATCCAGGTCATGACCAACCTGATCGGAAACGCCGTAAAATTCTCCGACAAACCCGGAAACATAAACATATTCATAAACGACCACATCAATGAAATAGAAGTTTCCATCCAGGATAACGGACCCGGCATATCAAAAGAAGACATCGACAAGCTCTTCAAAAAATTCATGCGAGTACACAAAGTCGTTGACAAAGTACACGACGGCACCGGCCTCGGACTCTACATCGTCAAGGAACTCGTAGAACTCCACAAGGGAAGAATATGGGTTGACAGCAAATCAGGCCAGGGAAGCTGCTTTAGCTTCATACTCCCAAAACACACCGAACTGCCAGAACATTCGAACAACCTAATTCTGGAAGGAGCAAAAAATGAGCGGTAACATTCTTGCAGTTGACGACACACCGGAAGTACTCCAGCTATTATCTGTGATACTCAAAAAAGAAGGCTATTCCGTCCTGACCGCCACCTCCGTCAGACAAGCCTCGCAAGTAATGCGCCGTATCAAACCCGACCTGATCCTCATGGACGTCGTCCTGCCAGACACTCTCGGAACCCGATTCACACAAAACCTGCGAAAAACAAAAGAATTCTCAGACATCCCCGTAATCCTGCTAACCTCAAAAGACCACGACGCAGACATCTTAAAAGGCTTCAAAATCGGAGCAGACGATTACGTCTCCAAACCATTCAACTCCGCCATACTCCTTGCCCGCGTAAACGCGATCCTCCGCCGACACAAACCAGAACTCTTCAACAGCCTGGTAACCATAGGCCCTTTAAAAATCGACAGCAAAAAAAGACAAATCGAAATCGACAGTCACCCGATAAACCTCACCCCCGGTGAATACGCAATCATCTGCGAACTTGTAAAAAATAAAAACAAACCCCTCAACCGCCAATACCTCGCGAAACTCATAAACACCCAGAACACCCGCGTCGTAGATACCCACATAAACGCCATTCGAAAAAAAATCGGCTCCGCACGCAAATACCTACGAACCGTCCACGGCACAGGCTATAAATTTCTCGACTTAAATTAAGGGTAGTTGAAGATAACGCGGCTTTTGTCTTAAGCTGTTATCTATTCTTCTTCGCCCTGCTTAATTTCAACAACCTCAAAATTCATTTCGCCCCGCGGTATATCGGCTGTCCCCTTCTCGCCCACAGCCAGCCCGAATATAGCCTCACCAACCGGCGAAAGATACGAGATACTGTCATTATCGATATCAGCATCATGCGGGCCCAAAAGCTGGTAAGTAATTTTATTGCCGTTATCCAGATCCTTAATCGTAACAACGGTTCCAAAATTAGCCTTACTCGTATCAACCTTAGTGCAGTCAACCTTCTCAGAAACATTTATCTGTCCTCTGATTTCGCCAAGCCGCCCTTCAATAAAACCCAGCTGCTGCCGACCGTAAATATACTCACCGTTTTCTTTCAGATCGCCCTGCTCACGAGCCTCCTGAACGCGTTTCCTTACCACTTCCGCCTCTTCTTCAAGCTCTTTGAGCTCTTCAAAAAGTTTATTATATCCCGTTATAGATATCGGAACAAGCTCAACCATACCAAACATCTCCA
>CAZITB010000155.1:0-5483 GCA_964542055.1 uncultured Candidatus Kuenenia sp. | reverse complement strand
ATCGGGGTGCGATCCGGAAACCACGAGTTCGGATCGGGCTGCTTGACTCTCGGTTTCGAACAGGTGAGAATTTGGAACAACAGGGGAATTGGCGATAAGTCTTTATAGAAAGGGACTTAAAAGAAAAAGGCCACAGGTTTTATCCTGCGGCCTTTGTTGTTAACTGTTGGGTCGCTTAGTTTAGCGACCCAATATAAAGCTCCCCGAGTAGGATTCGAACCTACGACCTAGCGGTTAACAGCCGCTCGCTCTACCGATTGAGCTATCGGGGATCAATAAATTTGCTTATATCCTGTCAAAAGTCTTTCTCTAATCCATTTTGAGGATTTCATAGCTTTTAAACTTTTTTCCCTATTCATAGCCGAAGATATGCTCAAATGACATTCAAACCAAACCAATCTCCATGGGCCATTTTTATGGGTAAATTTTCTTTGATCTTTAATTTCTGAATTATGTTCACCAATTCGACGCTCTAAATCAGAAGTATAGCCAATATAAAATTTACCATTGGGATTTTCAAGGATATAAACCCAATATTTTTCTTCACTTTTCAAAAATCTCCCTCTCCAAAATCGACCTTGCGGTTAATCCCGATCTGTCGGGACTCGCTCTACCGATTGAGCTATCGGGGGATTTAAGCTTGATTTATTAAAAATCAAACAAGAAATTTATTTTCCTTATTTTTGGTCTTTTGTCAAGTCCTCACCCCATTTTTTTGAAAAAATTATTGCATATTTAGTAAAAAATGCTATCTTAGTTACCTTATCAAGGGAGTGATTTCGTGTTTCAGGAGCAATTCTGTTCCGATATCCTTGGTTTTTCCTTTTAGATATCGTATATTTTATAAGCATTTTAAATTTGTTTGGTTTTTTATACTATATGGCAATACAAACTATAGATTTACCGGGATTTAACATCATCAGGCGACTGGGAACTGGTGCCAGAAGCGTTATTTATTTAGCCAAGGATGAGCAGACTGGCAATTTAATTGCCCTAAAAAGGGCTATTCTGGAAAAACCTGAAGATACTCGCATTTTTGAGCAAATCGAGAACGAATATTACATTTCCAAAGCCGTTGCCCATCCGTATGTACGAAGATGCATAAAGCTGATAAAAAGACGCAAACTGATCAAAGTTAATGAAATAATCATGACGATGGAGTATTTCGAGGGCGAAACTCTGGAAAACAGCAAAGCGCTTAGCATGATTGACTGCTGTCTGGTTTTCAGAATGGTTGCCACTGCCCTAAACGCCATGCACGCAAAAGGCTACATCCATTGCGATCTCAAACCTAACAACATAATGATAAGCCCGGCAGGGCAGGTCAAAATTATCGACCTTGGCCAGGGCTGCAAAATTGGAACAATTAAAAACAGAATCCAGGGAACACCGGATTATATCGCACCTGAACAGGTTCGCCGTGAAAGGCTCGACTACAGAACCGACATCTTCAATTTAGGTGCCACAATGTACTGGGCATTCACTGGAAGAAATGTTCCTACTCTGATCCCTCAAAATAATGATTCTTTATCTGTAGGATTAGCTGGCGAACATTCAAAGGAATTCAAAACTCCCTCTCAGCTTCAACCCCGGATTAACCCAGGCATTTCAAAATTAATCATGGAATGTGTAAAAGAAGACCCCGTTCAAAGACCTTCAAGTATGGCGGAAATTATTTCCAGGCTTGATTTATTGATTCACAGTATTTTTAATAAAAAACTGAGTAAAAATGGCACAGGAAACACTTGAACTGTTCAAAAGCGGTTCAGCAGCAAACAAAGCTGACAAGTTCCGCAAAGGCAACATAATATTTCTGCCTGAAAACGCCACGGTCATTGCTACCGGCGACTTGCATGGCAATCGAAGAAACTTCGATCGAATTGTCAGATATTCAGATATTGCAAACAACCCCAATACTCATCTGATATTGCAGGAAATTATACACGGCGGACCAGAGGATGATTTCGGTTGTTGTTTATCATTTCAACTTTTAACCGATGCTGTCAAATTAAAATTGCAATATCCAGACAATGTTCATATCCTGCTCGGCAATCACGACACTGCCTTTATAAGCCATTCAGAGGTAATGAAAAACGGCAAGGAAATGAACTTGTCGATGCGGGATGCGATAAAGCGATGTTTCGAAGAAAATTCTGACGAGATTGATCTCGAAATCGCCAGATTCCTTTTCTCTCAACCACTCGCAGCTAAAACTGCCAACCGGATAATGCTTTGCCATTCATTGCCCGCTGACAGATTTGTAGATCAATTTGATCCTGCGGTATTAAACCGTGAATTGAAGATCAATGATATTGTAAGACCGCAGTCCGCTTACCTCTTCACATGGGGCCGACGTCAAAGCCCGGAAACTATCGAAAAAATGGCAAGTCTATTCGATGTTGACATCTTTATCGTAGGCCACCAAACCCAACCCAATGGGTTCAATCGTTATAATGATAAAATGCTTATTATCGCTTCAGAGCACAATCACGGAGTTGCCGTTAAATTCAATTCTCAAAAAAAGTATTCCATAGATGACTTAGTTGACTGTATAATACCACTTGCTTCTATTGTTTAATTTTGGAGATTCCAATGGAGTGGTATTACTATATTGCCTGGTTTCTAATAGCAACCCAGTTTTTCGTCGTCTGGTTTTTCAGCCGCAACCTTCGCTACGCAATTTCTAACCCATGGAAAGATAACAAAGATTACCAACCTAAATCGCTATTGACTATCCCTTGCAAGGGACTTGACCTCACTTTCGAAGATAATATTGTTTCTTTCCTGAAACAGGATTACCCGGATTTTATTATCAATTTTGTTGTCGAATCCGAACAAGACCCTGCCTACCAAAAGCTTTTAGAACTAAAAGAGAAATACCAAAATGACTCCAGTGCCAAAAGCATAAATGTTTTGGTCGCGGGCATAACAAGTAAATGCAGCCAGAAAATACATAACTTATTATATTCTTATGATCACTGTCCAAAAGATATCGAAGCCTTGCTATTTGCTGATTCTGACGCTTGCGCAGGTAAAGATTGGATCAGGCATCTTGTCGCTCCATTGAAAAGAAAAAAAACCGGTGTCTCAACAGGTTACCGTTGGTTTATCCCCAGAAAAAATAATATATCAACTGTCATCATGTCAGTTTCCAATGCCAAAGTCGCTCAATTTCTTGGCAAATACAAATTCAATCAGGCTTGGGGCGGCTCTATGGCCATTTCGAAAGAAAAATTCGAAGAATTCAAAGTCCCGCAGGTCTGGTCAAACGTAGTCAGCGACGATTTATCAATCAGTTATCTTGCCCGCAAAGCCAATAAAAAAATTGTTTTTGTTCCAAGCTGCATGGTTGCATCTTATGAAGAAACCACATTTCCCAAGTTGTTCGAATTCTCCAGAAGACAGTTCATAATCAGCAGAGTCTATATGCCATGGATTTGGACTTTCGGTCTATTAAGCAGCATCTATACGGTTACCTGCTTTTGGGGGTCCATTGTTCTTGCCGTGATTGCACTAAGAAACAACGTACCAAACACAACTTTATACATGACCGTACCTGCTGTATTTGTCCTTGCACATTGGACTAAATCAGTCTTCAGAAGCATTACTGCTATGAAGTTGTTGCCACAGGAGGTTTCTAAATTAAAAATAGCAATGATCGCCGATTTTATATTTAGCCCTTTTTATTCCATAGGCTTACTTGTGTCTATCGTATCTGCTTCTTTCGGAAGGGTAATAACCTGGCGTGGAATCAGATACAAATTAGTAAGCCCTGAAAAAACTGAAATACTCGACAGAAAAAAATGATATCATTGCGAAGCTAAAGCATTCTCTGGCTGGCCGATAATGTATATCTGATTTTTGCCTTGTTTTTTCGCCATCAGCAATCCCTTGTCGGCCTGCTCAAATAACTGCCTGATATTATTGCCGTCACGCTTATAACCTGCTAAGCCGCCGCTGATCGTAAGCTTTCCTTTTGCATTCGGACCAAGCGACGCAAACTCTCCTTGCAGGATTTGATTACGAAATCTTTCGGACACTATGTAAACTTCTCGAGGATGCTCGGCATGCAGATTTCTCCTGTCATCCAATTTCTCATTTCTCATCGCAGGACTGTCCCAGAAAACAACAGCAAACTCATCACCCCCGATTCTTGCAACCACATCCTGCTTGCGAATACATTTAAAAATCAATTTGGCAACCTGCTGAAGTACACGGTCGCCAACCGGGTGCCCAAACCTGTCATTGTATGACTTGAAATTATCAATATCGAATACCAGCAGCGTTATGCGGAGGTTTTCTTTATCCGCACGCATAATCAAATTGTTCAGAAAACCAAGCAGATATCTGCGGTTTTTAAGACCGGTCAGGTCATCTTCGGTCGCAAGTTTTTCTAATATCCTGATTTTCTTTTCAATATTAGAGTCAATACTCGGCGAAATAAACTGAATTTCCCTTTGCCCCAGTATATTGGTCTTAAAGTGATCCGCCGAAAGGGGGTAAATATGATAGTCATTTGCAGGAGAACTGTAATGGGGCTTGCTTGTCGTAAGTTCAAGAGCAACAGGTTCCTGCAGCATTCTACAAAATAAGATAACTTCAATTCCCGGGCGAATCCTCTTCAAAGCTTGAATTGCTGAACGAAAGTCACCTTTAACCATATCAAGCTGAAGTACAACCCTGGAAAAATTTTCAGTGCCTAATGTTGTCATCGCATCGATAATATTTGAAAATATTCTGCAGTTGAGCTTTTCAAAATTTACCGACCCGAATATGACCATCCCCTGATCAGCCACAACAATAGTTTTCTTTGACATAGAAGTATTTTTACTATTCAAAACCATATCAAAACTCTTCTTTCAACAATGCATTTACTTCTTGATCAGTTAGAGAATAGTCAATAGTTCGCTGTTGCTTTTCAAAAAAATCATCAGTAAAACTTCTAATATCTTTGTATATCTGAACATTTTTCACACTAGAATCAGCTCCGCCCAAACATATAACGGTTGAATCCTTTTCATTGCAAAACTTAGTAAACGCCTTTAGTTCCTTAAGATCGAAACCTTCTAAATTTATCAAAATGATGGTCTCTGACAGTACATCACTATTAAGCATATTTACCAAAGCCTGATAAATATCCTCAAAACTCTGTACACTGCTCTTGCTAACCCCTGCATCGAAAAGCACATGAGTTTCCGGAATATCTCCGATCAATATGAAATTGTTGAACAAATTATCTTTCATCACCTGAAAATTCCTTTAAACAATTATTATAGCAATTTCTTGATATTAAGTCAATCAGACCAAAATGCGGAATATGGGTAAAAAAGGGGATTTGTCAAGATTTCGTCAAGGTTCCATACAATTCCAGAAGCTCATTTACATGTCTCTCAACAGAAACTTTGTAACGCAAATTATCTTCCAAAATGGCATTTTGTGCCTTCTGCTGATTGCTTCTTTCACAGAAATATGATATTGAACTC
>CAZITB010000154.1:0-5498 GCA_964542055.1 uncultured Candidatus Kuenenia sp. | reverse complement strand
TTATAAGGCTACTTACGAATTATTTTTAAATTTGGACATTTATTGCTGCCCGTGAAAATTGACGTTTTGGCACCGCCCCAAACGAGTCTTTGCCAACTTGACAGTCTAAACTAAGACATTTGAGGCTTGATTTTTGCCTCAGGGCTTCGCAGGTAATTCGGTATAAGATTTACCGGGTCGTCAAATTGGTTTTTTGTCGCTTTTTTATAACCAAGCCTGTAAACATTTTCTATTTTGACTGTCCATAAATCTTCGTCTGCTATATCCACATTTGGCCCTTCAAACGAATCCCTATAATAAACTAAACCTTCCCCCAGCACTGTGATTGGCTTATCAGCAATTAATTCTTTGAATTTATCAGCCTTCAAAAGTTTATAATCCAGTGTTTTTTCAGCAGTTTCACCATTAATATCATATATAGATACAAAAAAAAGCCCTCTTTTAGCGTCTAAAATTGCCCCGCATCGTGAAATATTTTTCCCAATTGCGTTCAAAGCCAGGCAATCCAGCGTATTCAAACCAACTATTTTAATATTATTTTTTGCCAAATACATCATTTTTGCTGCTGTTACACCTATTCTCAGCCCAGTAAATGAGCCCGGGCCAGCAGTGAAAAAAATATTTTCAATATCCCCAGGCTGGTAATTTAAACCATTCAAAAGCTCATTTAAAATAGTAAAAAGCTCTGAACTATGCTTCATTTGGCCTGAAAACCGTCTTTTTGCCAGAATCTGCTCTCCGGTTCCAACCGCAACCGAGCCGCTTCTTCCAGATGTGTCAAAAGCCAGATTCAACCCTTTATTCTCTTTAGAAGATTCATTAAGTCCCATAATACGCCTGATATTAGTGTTAGTTTTTTTTCAAATACTTCATTTCTATACACTTAGTGAGAAATAACTTCAATAAAATTTTTCTTGCAAATTCTATTAGAACTCTATAAACTTGTTCATCTTTAAAGGTTGGCGGTATTTCTGTCAACGTAGGAATTATTTTTATCATAGGAGAATCATTAATGTACGGTTCAAAGAAATTATTTTCCGGCAGAGTGTTTGTAAGTATTTTGTTAACTCTGTTCATTTCACTTTCAGTATTTCCAGTTTACACATCTCAGGTTTCTGCTGCCAATGGAAACAAGGAAATTCAGCTTAAAAGAGTGGCTCAGGAGTTTTTGATAGTTGCAAAAGCTCAGTACAATAAAGAAATGTACGATGCCGCGATGATTTCTCTCCAAAAAGCAAACCAATACAGGCAATATCTTAACAGTTCACAAAAACAAGAACTTGATGAACTCATGGCAAAAGTAAAAGCAAGGTCCTCTGCATTCCAGGAATTTGAAAGTACCATGAATCTTGTTGATTCCTACATCGCTGATGAAAGACTTAAAAGTGCAATGTCGGTCTTGGAGGATTTACAAAATCAAAAATCCTTAACTCCTGATATGAAAAGCGAAGTACAGGCAAAAAGCCGTCAAGTGGAAGCACTGATAGCCGAGCAAAGGGAAAGACTTCAAAACGTTTATCAACAAAGCGTCTCACTGTTTGAACAAGGCGAGTTGGAACAAGCAAGGGAAGGTTTTGAACAAATAGCAATCACCGGCATTAGAATTGGTGCGCCAGGACAGACAGCCGAGGCTTATATTGACAGAATTGATGTAATGCTCGATGAAATAGAAGCTCAAGAGGATCAGGAAACTTTACAACAGCAGCAATCTGATGTGGTAGAAGTTGAAGATCCTTTGCTTGCAATCGAAACTGATGACAATGGTAATTTTGCTCAAGAGCCCCAACAGGTTCCAGCGCAACCGAACCAGCCCCCTGTCACTCAGCCCCAGGATGCACCACAGGCTCCAGCACAAACTCAAGACCAGGCACAAACCGATCCGATTACCGGAAGTTATATCGATGTGGTAACAAGACAAAGAAGTATCCAGCAAAGCTATACAAAAGCCGTAGTTGATGACGCTTTGGCAGCGGCTGAAAATTTCAGACAACAAAATGAATTCGAAAAAGCTCAGGATAAACTGCTCCAGGCTCAGACACTTGTTAATCGTAACAGGCTCGCTCTCGGCGATGAACTCTACAGAGATTACGTTGCAAGGCTGGAGATGATGCAAAATCAAATTGCCCAGGAAATGGAAACAATGCAGACCAGGACCAGGGAAGAAAAAATAGAAGAAGGTAGAGTAATCGCTGAAAGATTCCGTCTTCAGCAGGAAGCCGAAAGGCAAAAGAGAATTGCAGAATTACTTGAAAATGCCAGGAACTTCCAAAAACAGCAGAGATACGAAGAAGCATTGCAGCAAATTGAACTTCTCCTTGCTATTGATCCTCAAAATGACATTGCTTTGACCAGCGAACTGCTTCTTCAAGATACTATCAATTTCAGAAAACAGTTAGCTCTAAAACAGGAAATACACGAAGAAGAAGTTGGAACATTCCACAACCTGATGGAAGCGAGCATTCCTTATGACAACGATATTGTCTATCCAAGAAACTGGCTCGAAATTTCAGCTAAAAGAGATTCCGATGTAAAAGCTGGTATCAACAAGGAAGACATGCAGGTTTACGATCAACTTTCAAAAGTTGTTGACCTTTCTGCCTTAACCTCGGAAACACCATTAAGTGAGGCTTTTAATATAATCCGAAATGCTGTAAGCCCGCCCCTCAATATTGTTGTAAAATGGAACGACCTTGCGGAAAACGCATTCATTGAAAAATCTACCCCGATAAACATGGAAGGCTTGCCTGCCGTATCGCTTGGAAAAGGACTCGAGCTTTTACTGCAATCAGTTTCAGGCGGTCTGGCTGAACTGGCTTATAATGTTGAAGAAGGGGTTATCGTTATCGGAACCAGGAGTCAGTTGAGAGTTCAGATGGTAACACAGGTTTACGATATAACCGATTTGCTGTTGCCAAGAGTAAATGTCAGCTATGATTTAGGTAACATTTCAGAACTTGGACAAAGTGAAGAGGCACGAGGCGGCGGTGGCGGTGGCCAAACAGGAATGACCGATTTCGATCAAGAGGATACCGACGTAAATAGGGAAGAAAACGTACAGGAAATCATAACAACTATTATGCAGACTATTTCACCTGAAAGCTGGTATGAAAATGGCGGACAGGGTACGATTCAGGTTTTCCAGAATACTCAACTTATTGTTTTACAGACGCCCCAAATTCAGCAGCAAGTTGCTCAGCTTATCTCAGATCTTAACAAACGATTCGGAATGCAGGTAGCTATCGAAGCCAGGTTCCTGGCTGTAAGTGAGGACTTCCTTGAAAATATCAATTTCGATATGGATTTAATTTACGATTTCGGCGGTGATTTAGGAAATGTGAATTTCATCCAGAATAATTTGGATGGTGCACCCAACCCTTCTTTGTCGGCTTTTGGGTCCTATGGTGGTATTATGGATGACCTGCAGGTTAGTTTCCTTTTAAGTGCTACTCAGAGTAATACCAATCAGAGAACTTTGGATGCTCCAAAGCTCACTGTTATGAATGGCGAAAGCGCCACAATAGTAATCACTCAACAGCAGGCATATGTGGGTGATTATGATTTTGAGGCGATCACTAGCACCGGTGATAATGAGAATGTAATCACTATTGCTGATCCAACAATTTATACGATTTCTGACGGTGTTGTTTTAAATATCACTCCAACTATTAGTTCCGATAGAAAATATGTTCTACTTAATATCGGAACTGCTTTAAGTAACCTTGATCTGGGTACAACTTATGACATTCCTTCTCAGGAAACAGGTACTTTGTTTCCGGTTACATTACCGTTGCTCGATTCTACGACAATACAGACAAGGGTTAACGTGCCTGATCAGGGTACTTTGCTGATCGGTGGTTTGAAAATCAATCAACAGATCGAACGCGAAAAAGGTGTCCCGGTCTTAAGCAAGATACCTTACCTCGGAAGACTTTTTAGAAATGCAAACCAAGAAAGTCGTCAAAACGTTCTCTTGATACTTGTTAAACCGACAGTTATTATCAAAGATGAAGCAGAGCAGGACGCTATGCAAACTCTCACTAGATAATTAAAATGTGAACTAAATTGAAAGCCCTTGATTTTTCAGGGGCTTTTTTTTTGCAAAGATAATATCAGATCAGCTGCTTGCTTTATACCCTCAACAATCATAACACCTTCAGCAAGTTCATCTCTATGTTTTTCTCCATGGCCGGTAAGAAGATAAACCCCTTTTGCATGTACTTGTTTAGCAAGTTCAACATCATGAGGATGGTCACCAATTACAAATGAATCCTCTAAATTGATCCCATATTTTTTAGCTGCTTCAAATAGAAAGTAAGGTTTAGGTTTCATACAACAGCAT
Organism: uncultured Candidatus Kuenenia sp.; assembly: GCA_964542055.1. Classification (GTDB taxonomy): domain Bacteria; phylum Planctomycetota; class Phycisphaerae; order Sedimentisphaerales; family CAMDDF01; genus CAZITB01. The sequence continues at coordinate 1,159 of CAZITB010000154.1, read as the reverse complement.
TGATCTTGTTTTTGATGCGGACATACGTATGTTTCGACTATTCGAATTCCTGCATCACCAAGATACCCGCTTACATGGCAATTGATATAGTCAACCTGTTCAATTGTAATCAACCCTTTTGAAACGCCCGATTGATTTGTAATTATAAACAGGTCAAAATACTTCTGCAATCTAACCAGCGAATCAATAGTGTCCTCAAAAAAATCAACCTGAGAAACATCGTACAAATGACCATTATCTTCTATGATCGTTCCATCACGATCCAGAAAAACCGCAGCCTTTTTTTCATTTAAACTTTCATTCATAATTTATATGCGATATTGCTGACGAAAAAAACAATCAGCGGTTACAATTGCAGCCATGCTCTCAACAACCGGTACCGCACGGGCAGCCACACACGGATCATGACGACCTTTAGATTCCAGCACTTGAGGATTTCCTTCGAAATCAGACGTTTCCTGTTGCCGGCCGATCGTGGCAGGGGGTTTAAAAGCGACGTTGAAATATACCGGCTCGCCATTGGTAATACCACCCTGAACTCCGCCGCTTAAATTTGTTACAGTTCCTAATTTATTTCCCTTCTTCACAAACATATCATTATGTTGAGAACCTGTCATTCGACTCCCCGCAAATCCCGAACCTATCTCAAAACCTTTCGAAGCAGGAATCGACAACATCGCTTGAGCAAGCAAAGCCTCGAACTTTTCAAAAACCGGCTCACCTAACCCAGCCGGGCAATTACGAATCACACATGAAATTACTCCGCCCACCGAATCCTGCTGCTGCTTTGTTTCGAGTATCAAATTCTCCATCTTTTTTGCAGTTTCCATATCAGGGCAGCGCGTAAAATCCGCATCCACTTCATTCCTAGAAATGCCATTAAAATCAATTTCAGGCATTTGAATATTTCCAACCGAACTTACCCATGCCACGATTTCAATACCGCATTTCAATTTCAAAACTTTTTCAGCTATCGCACCGGCGCAGACCCGAGCGATCGTTTCACGAGCCGAAGCACGTCCACCGCCGCTAGAAGCTCTGACCCCATACTTCTGCTGATACGTAAAATCCGCATGAGAAGGCCTTGGTATTTTTGCCATCTCCTTGTAATCGCCGGGACGCTGATCTTTATTGAAAACCATAAAAGCAATCGCAGTGC
>CAZITB010000153.1:0-5520 GCA_964542055.1 uncultured Candidatus Kuenenia sp. | reverse complement strand
CGCTCCATTTATTCTCGCCCGGCTTATCATCAACAACCATCAACATTGTCGTATCATCGGGAACATCGATACCGGCACCTTCTGCGATCTGCTTAGCTGAAACAGCAATTATCGCAGGATTCAACGCCAGCTTGCCCGTCTTCTTACTTGGCACCCACAGCCAGTTATACAGTTTCTCTTTATCCTGATCACTACACAGGTAACCGCCGCGACTTTCAAATGCTTTAACCGCCTTACCGAAAACAGTTTCCTGGATGACAATTGAATTATCCGAAGAACAGCTTGTTGCGTTATCAAAAGTTTTGCTGATGAATATCTTCTGCGCCGCATCTTCAATATCTGCATCCTCAGCCATAATAATAACCGGGTTACCCGCACCAACACCATAGGCTGGTGTGCCGCTTGAATATGCCGCCCCTACCATCGCCGCGCCTCCGGTCGCCAGAACAAGATCAACTTTGCTCATTAAGTCCTGACTAAGCGCAACTGAAGGCTCCGGCACCCATTGTATCAGGTCTTCTGGAGCTCCGGCTTTTTTCAAACCTTCTCGCATAAATTCACATACTACCCTGCATGATTCTGTGGCCTTGGGATGAGGTGCAAAGATCACAGCATTTCTACCCTTTAATATTGAAACCGCATTACTTGCTGGTGTAGCAGTTGGATTTGTAACCGGCGTCAAGGCACCGACAACACCAACGGGTTTGGCATATTTGTCAATCTTCTTTTCATTATCAGACTCAATAAGGTCTACACTTCTGGCACCTGTAATATCCTTACATACACCAAGAACCTTAACCTTATGTTTTGTCAGTTTATGCTCATAAATTCCCATACCGGTTTCTGCTATAGCGATCCTGGCACAGGCCGCGATATTTTCGTCTTTATAGACCTGCCAACCCACCGAAAGGCACATTTCATCAGTTTGCTGCTGACTGTAGTTTTCGATCTGCTGTTGTGCCGCTCGTGCTTTGACTATGAGATTTGAAATGATTTTCTCATTATCCATTTTTTAACCTCTCTAAAATTTAAATATTGGCATCAAACATAACAAAATTAGTATCATTGGTCTTTTCATATACAGCTTACCTTATCCTTTGAAAATCAATGTCAATCCCAGAAATGCTAATAGTATATTAACCACAAAGGCCAATTGTTTGCTTTTTATTTTTTTGGCTATCCAGGCCCCGCAAAAAGTGAAGGCAAAAACAAACGGTGAATACAAGGCGCCCAATTTAAAAATTTTCCAGTTAAGCATGTCGGCCGATATGAAACTTATAAACGTTATTAATGCCATCACAGAAAAGATAAACTGGAGATTCGCTTTGGCATTAATCAAAGGCCAGTGACAATTGTAAGCATATATCACCAAAGGGGGTCCGGGAATATTAAAAGCGCCTCCCAATAATCCTCCCGCCATGCCGGCAAAATACGTGAAAAATCTCGAAGAAAAAATCCTTAAATGCTCCGCTTTAAAAAGAGAAATTGCTGAAACAACCAAAATTACTATTCCCATAGAACGAATTATTAAAGAACTATTCATATCACGCAAATACAATGTTCCAAGCGGCACAAATAAAAAGGTAAGCACAACTAATAGAACCGTTTCCCTGTAAAGAATGAATTTCCGCATAAGCCACGCCAAATAAAAGCAATTGACAGAAGCCACTACCAAATCAAGAGGAACTGCTATTTTGGGACCAATTAGAAGTGACAGAATACTAACAGACAACAGGCTAAATCCAAATCCACAGATGCCATGCACTAAAGCTGCAATGCAAAATATGACTCCTGTGATAACTATTGTGTTTGGGTTTTCCATTTTTCTGAATTTACCTGTTCATTACTCTCATAAATTAAATTTTATTTTGACAGCATTTCCGTGAGATGATTTTCAAGGAAGGCTTCCGAAGCCTGCATAGCCGCTCCAAAACTGGTCTTCAATTCCACAGGATCACCAAAGGCCACTTCAGGTATCGGCAGTTTAAGCCCACTTAATTCTTCCGATAAGCTCTCGATAATCACCGGCTTGACGATGTTTTCATAATCATTATATATGCCATTTATAATGATCAAGTGCGGATGAAACAGCTTTAGCATATTTGCCAGGCCAACACTGAGATATTTTGCTCGTTTTTTAAGGTTTCGTGTCAAGCTGCTTTGAGAACTTTGCTCTATCGCTGACCAGGTCCGTCCTGACGCGAAAACATCCAGACAGCCCTTTTGACCGCAAATACAAACTGGCCCACGCATATCTACCCGCATGTGTCCAAGCTCACCTGTTGTAAACTTCTGACCAACAGACGCTGTTCCGTTGGAATAAATAGCAGCACCGATACCGTATCGAATTAGAATAGAAATGAAATCCTCAACCCCGCATGCTGCACCTTTCTTACGTTCATATTCCGAAACACATGCAACATTATTGGCTGCCGTTACCTTTACTCCAAGTTCATTTTGAAAATTACTTATGTCAAAATCGATCCACTGCCCTGGCGGCAGATATGTTCGTGTTGATAATCTATCACGCTCGACAATTCCAGGCAGCCCGGCGCCGAGGCCGACTATTTTTTTAGTATCGATATTCGAATTGGAAACAACACTTTTGATAAGATCAAGCCAGCATTCAATGATATTCGAATTACTCCAATCCGGCCCAATGGCACGTTTGCCGCTGCTTACAATATTTCCGGCACTATCGACTAGGCAAGCTCTGACAGCAAGACCTTCCATATCAGAGCCAATAAAATATCCCAGATCCTTACGGATACTTAGTTCAGTGGTTTTACGACCTACCCTGTCTTCCTGTATGGGCTGGCCTTCTATGATAATTCCCTGCTTTAAAAGTTTGTTCACAATCAGCGTAACTGTCGCCTTGCTGAGATTAAGCATATCACAAAGATGGCCACGGGAAACAGCTCCGTCATTGACCATAGCTGATATAATTTTAGATTCTGAAATTACTGCTTTGCTCATAATACATCCATTACAGTACCTTATTATTAGCCAATCCTGCATTAGTTTAAAAATAAACTAATATTATTGCAAGTAATTTTTTTAATTTTTTAGGGAAATTTAATCGTTATTAAAATGGGAATGATAAATTCAGTAATACCTTTGAATGAAGCATTATATGGTATAACTGCTCAGAAATTCAGATTGGGAAAACCAGCCTCAGATTTCGAAACCTTCTAAGAGGCCTACGGTTGCTTAGAATTATTATTCAACAGTTTTTTTAATTTTATACTTATTTCAAAACAACTTTCGCTACTCGTACAACATAATTGCTGCCGTAAGGGTAACCGGTAAAATTTACACATAACAGGCCTGAAGAAGTGTCCTGTGTAAATTCAAGTTCTTCCTGATTGTCCATCCAAATAACTGATTTAATTTTCTTCGAGATACCCTTAAAAGCTCTCGGCCCTGCTCCACCTTGTTGTTGAGTAACATCTCCGTGGCCTGCAATTGCCAAATTGTGAATGAACAAATAGATTGAATTTTCATCTTCGAGAATAAAATCGGGATACGTTGTCTGCATCTGAGAGGGTTTTGTTTCATATACACTTTCTTCGTAAATCTTAACCCATTGGCCGATCTTTTCCAGTATGGCCTTCTCATAATCAGGTATTTTACCTGAGGCGGTCGGCCCTATATTCAATAAATAATTGGCACCTACTTTTCTGCAAGAGCAGAAGTTTTCGATAATCTGCTTTGTCGAAAGGTAGTTAAAATCATTTTTTGCTATTCCCCAGTGTCGATTTACTGTCTGGCACATCTCAGCGGCTAAATATTTTTCCATACCCTCTCGATTAAGAGGATTGGGCCTGCCTTGTTCGAATGTCAATACATCTAACTCGTGATGGCCCGTTTCACCTCTCTTACGCATACCGGTATTATTGATTATTATCGCTTCTGGCTGATGTTTTCTAATGATTCCATACAGTCGATCTTCCTTCCAGTTTGCTGTGGGCTTGTTCCAGTTGCCATCAAACCAGAGGCCGCCGATTTTGCCGTAATTAGTGCACAGTATTTCCACTGATTTGTGCAGATAATCCAGATATGAATCGAAATCGTTTATATAGTCTTGATGGTACCAGTCGAGCGTTGTATGATAAAGGAAAGGAACAATCCCTGCTTTTCTGCAACCTTCGACAAACTCAGCTACAAGATCTCTACCTGCAGGACTTTGGACAGAATCGAAGTCACTTAAGCCCTTTGTGTCATATAAAGAGAAGCCGTCATGATGGCGGGTTGTCAGAGTGATATATTTAATGCCTGAATTTTTGGCAATATCTGCTATAGCTGCTGCGTCAAAATCTTCGGCGGTAAATTTATCTTTGAGCTTGATATATTCTTCTGAAGGTATATCACCGATTCGCTGTATCCATTCGCCCCTTTGAAGTTGCGAATACAGGCCCCAGTGAAGAAACAGACCGAACGCGAGATTTTCATATTCTTTTACTCTTTTTAGAGGTGTTGGTATTGTCATTTAATTACTCTCTTACTCAATTGAAAAAAATATACTTCGGAATCAGCACATATAATTATATATTGTTCCGCAAAATGCAAGATAATTTTCGTCGGGTATGTAATCCTGCGGGCTGGTGTTGCAGGCGGCTATGAATTTGCCTTTTTTGCTGCCGGTTTCGAGCATTGATTGTGTTTGTTGTTTAATTTGCTGCGGTGTGGCCTGGGACATGAAAACCACATCCATATTGCCGACCAGGACGATATCGTCCCCAAATGTCTCGATAAGGTAATTCAGGTCATTGGCAGCCTTTTCGCAGCCGTGCACTGCTGAGAAACCTAATTCGACAAGAATAGGGATAACCTCATTTAATTTGCCGTCAGAGTGAAAAGTATAAGGAATATCAAGTTTTTTTAATAATGATACCGTCTTTGCTGTTTTGTCATAAACGAGCTTGCGAAAAAGTTCAGGGTTTATCATCAGCCCGGATTTATATGCACAATCGCCATCGAAAAGCACAAAGTCAGGTTTTACTTCCGTAATGACTTTTTCGATAGCCTTTCGATTTCTATCTTCGACCCATTCGAAAGCCTGGTCAATAAATTCAAAATCATCAACCAGCTTGAAGGAAAAGTTTTCCAGTCCCATCGATGTAGCAATAGAATGGAAACACCAAGGCAAAGTAACCCAGCAGGCTAAACCTGCATCGGTTATCTTTTGGCGGTCGGATTTTAATTTTTCTAAATTTTCCTGCCAGTTCGGCTCAGGGCGTTCTTTTATTTGATCTCTGCTTGTCAGCTTTCCTCCACTATAGTGGTCAGTTCCGTCACTTGCCTGATCACTTGCCCCAAATGCGACATTGGTATTGATACCGCCAAGGTAAACGGCTGACATGTTCAGCTGCTGGGCCATTTTTATTCGGCTTTCTATTCGGGAATAATCACCGAAATGCCTTTTGCAGAAGTCATACATACAAAACCATACTTCCCATAAGGGAGGTTTCTCTACTCTTTGGCCGTTTAGAAGTTTTATAAGGTTTTCACTGTTTTGAT
>CAZITB010000152.1:0-5624 GCA_964542055.1 uncultured Candidatus Kuenenia sp. | reverse complement strand
ACTTAGAAAGGGTGAAAGACGGGATTCGAACCCGCGACCCCCAGATCCACAATCTGGTGCTCTAACCAGCTGAGCTACTCTCACCACAATTTTTGATGCCTAACAAATACTATGCAGCAAAGCATTTTACCAGAACAGTGACAAAAGTCAATAGATAGAAAACAAAACTTGTGCTACCAGGCAAAAAGGCTTTTATATCCACTTTTATAGAAAATAAAAAAGGTGCGAAGAAAAATTCAACGCACCTTTGGAATACTTCAATCACATATAATCTATGCGTTTCTAACTGCTGACTGAGCAGCTGAGAGACGCGCGATCGGTACTCTAAACGGAGAACATGAAACGTAGTTCAGTCCCGCTCTGTGGCAGAAGTCGATAGAAGCCGGGTCACCGCCGTGCTCGCCGCAGATACCGCATTTGAGCTTGGAGTTAACACCGCGGCCAAGGCTTACGGCCATTTCTACCAGTTTGCCGATACCAACCTGGTCAAGCTGCTGGAATGGATCAGATTCGTATATGCCTTTTCTGACGTATTCAGCAAGGAACTTACCGGCATCGTCACGGCTAAAGCCCATGGTCATCTGGGTAAGGTCATTTGTACCAAAGCTGAAGAACTCTGCTTCGGTAGCAATCTGATCAGCGGTAAGAGCCGCTCTTGGAATTTCGATCATTGTACCAACGAGGTATTTAAAGTTCTTTGCCTTTTTGGCTTTGATAACCTGATTGATCTCATCAACGACTTCGTCCTTGACGTTTTTGAGTTCTTTGATTTCACCAACAAGGGGGATCATAATTTCAGGAATAACTTTCTTTCCTTTTTTCCTTACATTGAGTGCCGCTTCAACGATAGCTCTGGCTTGCATCCTGTAAATTGCAGGATATGTTACCGCCAAACGGCAGCCGCGGTGGCCGAGCATCGGATTGAACTCGTGAAGTTGTTCAACTTTTGTTTTTACAACTTCCGGTTTAACTTTAAGGATTTTCGCCATTTCCGCCTGGCTCTTTTCGTCCTGAGGCAGGAACTCATGCAGCGGAGGATCGAGCAGACGAACGGTTACTGGCAATCCAGCCATAGCAGTAAAGATACCTTCGAAGTCTTTCCTCTGATAAGGCAGAAGTTTCTTCAATGCACCTTCAAATTGATCAGCTGCTGTTTTGTATTCTTTCTTGATTTCAGCAATTGCCGTATTGTCATCAGCTGCTTCTTCTATTCTCAAGAGCATTTCCGCATAAGAATCGGCTGCCAAAATCATCTGGCGAACAGGCCAGATCCTTTCGCCTTCGAAGAACATATGCTCAGTTCTGCAAAGACCAATTCCTTCAGCACCGAACTCACGAGCTCTCTTAGCGTCGGCGGGAGTGTCGGCATTTGTGCGAACGCCAAGTTTGCGTATTTTGTCACAGATCGCCATGAATTTGCCGAAATCGCCTGAAAGTTTTGGAACTACGGTATCAACCTGACCGAGCATTAATTCACCCTTTGTTCCATCGAGGCTGATCCAGTCGCCTTCTTTGATGGTCTGCTTGCCAACAACCATTTGTTTCTTTTTGTAGTCGATATTAAGAGCGTCAACACCTGCAACACAGCATTTACCCATTCCACGAGCAACAACCGCTGCATGGCTTGTCATGCCGCCGCGAGCAGTGAGGATACCCTGGGCAACTGCCATACCGCCGATATCTTCAGGGCTTGTTTCAACTCTGACAAGGATAACCTTGTGAGCCATTTCGTCCATCTTTTCGGCTGTTTCAGCATCGAAAACAACCTGACCAACTGCCGCACCTGGCGAAGCGGGAAGACCTTTTGCGATTACTTCGCGTTTTGCTTTCGGATCGAAAGACGGGTGCAAAAGCATATCGAGCTGCTCAGGAGCAACTCTGTTGACTGCTTCTTTCTGGTTGATCAGTTTTTCATTGAGCATATCAACCGCGATCTTGATCGCTGCCGCAGCTGTTCTTTTACCGGTACGGGTCTGAAGGATGTAAAGCTTGTGTTCCTGGATGGTGAATTCAATATCCTGCATGTCCTTGTAATGTTTTTCCAGCCTGGTCATCATAGTTGTGATTTCTTTATGACTTTTGGGCATCATTTTTGACATTTTCTGCAGAGGGATAGGAGTTCTGATACCTGCCACAACGTCTTCACCCTGTGCATTGAGGAGAAATTCGCCGTAAAATTCTTTTTTACCGGTGCTGGGGTTACGAGTGAAGCAAACTCCTGTGCCGCAATCATTGCCCATGTTACCAAATACCATCGCCTGAACGTTTACTGCTGTTCCAAGCAGGCCGGTAATATTGTTAAGCAGGCGATATTTTTTTGCACGAGTACCATTCCATGAATTGAAAACGGCATTAATAGAAGCTTCGAGCTGTGTCCATGGATCCTGCGGGAACGGCTTGCCAACTTCTTTTTTGTAAATTGCTTTATACTGTTCAACAACTTCTTTTAGCTGATCAGCAGAAAGCTCGTTGTCATTTTCAACGCCGGCTTTTCCTTTTGCTTTGTGAAGAGCCTCTTCGAAATTTTCATGATGACAACCCATAACAACGTCGCCGAACATGTCGATGAACCTGCGGTAAATGTCATAAGCGAATCTTGGATTCTGAGTCTTTTCGATGATACCTTCAACCACTTCGTCATTTAGACCGAGGTTCAAAACAGTATCCATCATACCAGGCATAGAAACAGCGGCACCGCTTCTTACGCTGACAAGCAGGGGCTTTTTGGGATCACCAAATTTGTTTCCCATTGCTCTTTCAAGTTTTTTGACGTTCTTAGCCACTTCGTCTTTGAGTCCTGCGGGCCATTTTCCGCCGGTTTTGCTGTATTCTCCGCAAACCGCAGTTGAGATTGTAAACCCTGGAGGAACAGGAACACCAATGTTGGTCATCTCTGCCAGGTTAGCGCCTTTACCGCCAAGCAATTGTTTCATTTGAGCTTTACCTTCGGCTTTGCCGTTGCCGAAGAAGTAAACCTTCTTTTCAGTCTTTTTGGCCATTTCGATTTCTCCTGAACTTAAATATGGCTATTCGTTAATATACTAACTCTATTATAGGAAACTGTCATACTATGGGGAGCCCAAATATAAAGCCCACAAGAGATTCTGTCAACGGTTATCCCTTGGTTTTTTGCCATTTTGATTTATTTTTAGTGAATTTTTGAGGTTGGGTGAATTTTTATCGTTTTATTTTTATTTGAGAAAGCATCGCGAAAGGTCGAGGATATGAAAGTCGTTTGTTTTGAGCGGTTATGAATTTTGCTTGAGTTTGCCGGATATCTCTTGTATTTGGTCACTGAGCCGTTGGTCGGTTTTGACGTTTTCGGTTATTTTGTTACAGGCGTGCATTACCGTAGTATGGTCGCGTCCGCCAAGGTGGCCGCCGATTTCCTCGAGGCTCAGATTTGTAAGATTTCTTGCCAGGTACATGCAGACCTGCCGGGGCAGTGCGATCGACTGGCTTCGTTTTTTGCTCTGGAGATCGGTTCTGCGGACATTATACATGTTTGTAACTTCATTGATTATATCAGTTATGGAAATTTGCTTTTCGGCTATCGGGACTCTGTCGCCGAGGGCTTCATGGGCAAGTTCAAGGCTGATGGGCTCATCAAGGGTCTTGGCCAGTGCGTAAACGCTTGTCAGGGCTCCTTCAAGTTCGCGGATATTAGCTTCGACGCGGCTGGCTATGTATTCCGCGATTTCTTCATTTATATCCAGTCCGCGAAGATGGGCTTTTTTCTGTACGATAGCTATGCGGGTTTCGAAGCTGGGAGAATCGATATTTGCCACAAGGCCCCATTTGAAACGGCTGACAAGCCTTTCTTCGAGGGATTTGATGTCGCCCGGGGCACAATCAGCGGTAAGGATAATCTGTTTGCGTTTGTCGTAAAGGGCGTTGAACGTATGGAAAAATTCTTCCTGGCTTTGTTCACGCTCGCGCAAAAATTGAATATCATCGATAATCAAAATATCCGCCGAGCGAAGCTGTTTTTGAAATTCCACCAACGTTCCGCCTTCTATAGCACGGATGAAGCGGTTCATGAATTTTTCGCAGCTTAAAAATTGAATGGCAGTGTTTTTATTGTTTTTGCGTGCTTCCCAGCATACGGCATGGAGAAGGTGAGTTTTGCCCAGACCGACATTTCCATATAAAAATAACGGATTGTAAGTTGTTCCCGGAGAGTTGCTTACTGCCACACAGCTTGCATGGCAGAGCCTATTTCCCGGACCGACTACGAAATTTTCGAAGGTATAATCGGGATGGAGTTTTATCTCGCCAGAGTTTCTCTGATCATCGACCAGTTTTTCACCGTCGCGTGTCGAAAACTGTACAGTAATCAGGTGCCCGGTTATCTGCTGAGCGATTCGGGTAAATATAGTCCCACAATGTTCTGCCAGGTAGTCAACCTGGGCCTGGTCGGTAGCTCCGATCTCAAGCATTCCCCCGTCGAAATCCACTAAGACCAGATCATCAAACCATTTACGAATATTTACCGGGTCAGATTTTTTGACCTTTATCATTATATCATTAAACAGATTTACGTCCTGCCTGCTTACCAATTGAAAAAATCCTTAAAATATTGAAAATCAAGCTTTAATCTTTGAGAAATGCCCGGAGATGATCTAAATCAAAGCAGCGCTGCTTGCATCCTGCTCAGGCAAAAGGACAATCTAACATTGACTACTATTTTTGTCAAACCAAAACAGATTGTAATTTAGCCACTTGAAATATAAAATGTTTTATGGCAAACTCTTGTAATTGATTTCAATTTTTTAATAACTTAAGGATAAATAAATGGGAATTTTTACAAAAACCGTTGGATATATAAAAGACAGACTTGAAAAAACGAGAAACAAGATTTCGACGTCGCTTACATCGGTCCTTGCCATGGGCAGAAAAATCGATGAAGATATTCTCGAGCAGCTCGAGGAAACGCTTATCAGCGATGATATCGGCGTTGAGACTACTGAAAAGATAATTGGTGATTTGCGACAAGCCTGGAAAGCAAAAAAATCGAAACCACTGATGATGTAATCCCTTTTCTTAAAACGAGCATGATTGATTACTGGCCTGATGCGCACAGGCAGTTGAATATTTCGCAAACTAAACCGACCGTAATCCTTGTTGCGGGCATAAATGGTTCCGGCAAAACAACTTCCATCGCGAAACTGGCTTATACTCTAAGCCGTAATAAGGAAAAAGTGATCGTTGCTGCTTGTGATACTTTTCGCGCTGCTGCTGTGGAACAGCTAAGTATATGGGCTGAAAGGATCGGAGTTGAAATAGTCAAGCACAAGTCAGGTTCAGACCCGGCGGCGGTCGCTTTTGATGCTTGCAAAGCCGCAGTGTCAAGGCAAGCCGATTTCCTGATCCTCGATACTGCCGGGCGGCTCCATACGCAAAAACATTTGATGCAAGAACTTACAAAGATCCGGGATGTTGTAAAAAAACAGATTCCCGATGGGCCCCATGAAGTTCTTCTGGTAGTTGACGCAACCACAGGGCAAAACGCCATCAACCAGGCAAAGCTCTTTACCGAGGCCGTTGACGTGACAGGTATTTTTCTTGCAAAGCTCGACGGCACCGCTCGCGGCGGCATCGTCATCGCGATCAAGGACCAGCTC
>CAZITB010000151.1:0-5659 GCA_964542055.1 uncultured Candidatus Kuenenia sp. | reverse complement strand
AAACATCTATTTGTCAAAGACTTAAGAATCTTTTCAGCCTAAAAATAGAGAATAACACAGGTTTTCCGCTTGTGAGTTTGGGCCAGGGCAAACCCGGCGATAAGGGGCAATGGGAGATATAGTTTTCGAAATGCTAGTCCATTTGTTTTGATTGTACTAAATGAAGGTTGAAGTTCAGGTTTTGACATTACACATACCGCACTGTTGAATTTACCCAGATCAATTGCTAAAATCTTTTCCATGGCCAGATACTCCTGAAAATAAGGACTCGAAAATCGGGAAACTTACGGTTAGTTTCCTCTATTAATGGACAATTATACAAAATTGTCAAGATAACGCGAGTGTCTGGCTTTCATAGTATCTTCGCCATCGATTTCAATGGCTTTCGATAAGTTTGCGTGAGCAAACTCAGATGCTTTTTGTATTTTTTGCTGACCAAATTTTCAATATTAACTTCTTAAAGAACAACGATTTAAACATTCATGAATTTTTACACTGTACATGGTATTCTACATAAGCCCTTTAATATTAACAAGTTAGAATTTTTAAATAGGACAGTATTAATATTTTAATACGATTATAGTTGATTTTTTCAGATTTATCGATAAAATAACTAATTTCGTGTAAAGTTAACTTTTGCATTTATAACTTTTATAAGCAGCGGAAGCTAAGGCTTCTAATTAAAAACTCGAATTTTTTATCATGAACGGCAGAATTACCGAAGATATATTTTATTCTTTGGCTCCAGAGCTCACGCCGCAAGCAGCACAAAGCATCGGCAAAGCTCGGAGTCGATTGCTGTCTGTACCAGGGTTGAAACCAGAAAGTTCTCACTCTGCTCGAAACCAGATGTGTTTTGGGCATCTGTTTTCTAGCCAAAGTGGCGTAAAAGCCGTCTGCAACCAGTCGAAACCGTTTTTTGGGCAACCATTGATGAAGCTGTTTGATCATTTCCTCGACAAGTTCTACCAGTGTTGGCCCGTTCTTTCGATGCAATCGCATATTTATCGGCAGTCCCAACGGTTCTGCACCCCGTGGCGGCTGAATCTGCAATGTCAAAACTACCCGATTGAGACCACAGGCACATACAATGTTCTTTTTTGTCGAGCGAACAGCATCCTGCCAGTAACCTGCGCCATTGATTTTTCTGCAGCAATGATGAAACAAAGTATCGTCCAGAGCGACAGTAATGATACCTGTCGAACAAAAAAGTTTGACCAGCATCAGTGTCAGAATTTGTCAGAGTTTGTTGATGTCCCATCGGGCATCTGGAAAAAAACGGTGATCAGCATCTTGAGCACGATGAAAATATGGGTAGGCAAATGGCACGATACCGGGTACGGTTCTTCGAGCAGTACACAGAATCCAGCCGGTCGCCAGTCGAGAGAAAATATGGGCACCCGGAGCGGTAAAAATTGGAAAAAACTGTTGAATTATATCCGTCCATGTCGAAATAATATATGTAACATTCATAGCAACCTTCATGTAGTAACGTTTCCATTACTAAGATCGGATGGTTTCCATTTTTTTGTTTATGATTCATGGCCTAAAACGCCTAAAAAATGCGAAAGTTAACGTGTCAAAATTTTTCAATATTGAATCTTTTAATGAGGTATTAATTATATGGGTGTGACAATATATGACATAGGTAAAAAAGCAGGTAAAAGTGGGGTTGCGGTAAGCCTAGCTCTTAAAGGCAGTCCAAAAATAAGTAAGTCCACAAGAGAAAAGATACTGAAAATTGCTAAAGAACTCAATTATGAGCCGAATCTTCTTGCTCGAGGTTTGGTCGGCGGGAAAACCAAAACCTGGTCTTTTGTATTCAACTTTCCTTCCGTGGATTTCGCACATGATTTTTATTTTGTTGAACTGTTCAGTGCTTTAGCCCAGCAAAGTTCGTTATTGGGCTTTCAGCTCTTGTTTGAAGCCGGAACAGGCCGAAAATCCCTTACCGAAATCTATAATAAAGCTAAAGGGATCGGAATAGAAGGAATCATTTTGGCCACAAATTTCGAATCAGATGAAGATAGAAAGATACTTGAAAATACAAGTATCCCAACAATTTTGTTAAATCGGAATTTTCATTCTAAAAATGTTACTTGTGTCTTAAGAGATGATTTAAATGCAGCGATTCTAGCAACAGAGCATTTAGTGAACTTGGGATATAGCAAAATTGGTTTTTTGGGCAGTACAAAACACTATCCGCATGCAACCCGTTTCAAAGGATTCAATTTGGCTTTAGAAAGAGCTAAAATAAAACCTAAATTGATTTTAGAAACAGACTCTTGGAATGTTGATGATGGTGAAATTGCAGGGTTTAAGTTGGCACAAATGAAGGAAATACCTAGTGCGATAGTTGTTTCAACCGATTTAATGGCAATAGGCTTGATAGCCGGCCTTACACAAGAAGGAATAACAGTTCCAGAAAACATTAAAGTGATTGGTTTTGATAATGTACATATTTCCCGTTTTTATCGACCATCGCTTTCTTCAGTTGGTTGTGATTTCAAAGAAACGTCGAAAATTGCGTTGGATAGCTTGATAAAGCTAACTAATCATGAGGAAACCGGAAAAATGAAAGTTGTTAAGGCAAAACTTTTCCCCAGAGTATCGACAGATCATACTGAATAATAAACTTTTTTAATAGCTAAGAATTAATTATAATTAGAATTAGGATATACAAATGTTAGGAAAAAAATAAATGTTAAAAAATCTATTTTTAAAATCTGATATTGATAATGGCATTCTCGAAGTTTCATTTTATTGTCCCGAAGATTTCAGTAGTTGCGAAATAAACATATTTGACAATCAACTTCTAAAAACCTCTGTTTCAGTAAAACTAAGGCCTGATGCAGAAAATTTCCTGAAAATCGAAATGGGGACCTTTATCTTGTGGGAAATAGATAATCCATATCTCTATAGATTTGAAATGACATTACATGGGGCTAAACAACAGAAGAAGATGATTGATCATCGTTTCGGTATGAGGAAAGTCGAAACCCGAGGGAAGTGGGTTTATGTAAATAACAGCAGATTCTATGTTAAAGGTTATATTAGGGGCAGAGAAGCTCATGATCATCAAAATCTATCGGGTCTTTCAAAAAAAGAATACTATGCCAAAAACATCAAAGCTGCCAAGGAATTCGGCTTTAACCTGATAAGATTTCATTCAAGAGTTCCTGAAATCGAGTGTCTGGAAATGGCGGATGAATTGGGTATGTTCGTTCATGTTGAGCTTCGCAAGTATTATGGAAAGTACCAGAAAGAACGATCAATGATGAATGATGAAGGTGAACTAATTGATAGAGATCAATGGATTAATGCTGTTCTTTATTTAAGAAACCATCCCTGTGTAATGGCTTATTGTTTGGGAAATGAAATTCGTCATCCTGGTACAAATCCATTTATTTCTGAAATTGCTTCTTTAACTAAAAAACTAGATCCTTCAAAATTATTTATCGACACATGTGCACACGGAGAGTTTGACAGGGATTATGTGGATTTTGATGTGCAGCATATGAGTTATTTTTATCCTTTCGGGACAAACTATGACATGTTTGATCATGCTTATAATTGGAACATTTATGGCTCATGCAAAGGTCATGATCTTGTAAAAGAAGGTAAAGGGTTTAAAATAACCCGAAATTTAAAGGCAGATAGACCTATCTTAGGGCATGAAATCTGCCATTATGCCGCAATGCGTGATATCGACAGACTTGAAGAAAAATTTCAAAATATATGCCCAGATAAAAAACCTTGGTGGCTGGAGGAATTAAAAAAACTAAGAAAATCGAAGGATTTGGAAAAAGACTGGGATAAAATATTAAAAGCAAGCACAATTTTTCAAAAGTTAAGCTGGAAGCTTGGAATAGAAGCTGTACGAAGAAGCCCTTTGTTGTCGGGCTTTCATTTCCTTCAACTTTCGGATACTGATAAATACGAAAATTGCAACGGTATCCTTGACTGCTTTGATGATGTTAAAGACATTAGCAGTCAGGCATTTACAAAATTTAATGCTGATACTGTTATTCTCGCAGATTTGCCAAAGAGGACATTTTTTGAAGGTGATGAAGTTGAAATTCCGGTATTTCTATCGAATTTTGATAAAAAAGTCAAGGGGTCAGGCGTAGTTGCTTTTAGATTAATTGACAAAGAAAACTGTGAAACGCTTATTGAATCGGAGATGAAAGATATTGAGTTGTGGGATGGACTTGAAGAAATCTGTACAATAAAACTTCAGATGCCTCGTGAATCAAGAGCAAAAGAATTTGAGCTTATAATTGAGCTTTCCTGTAATGAATCAAAGGTAGACAACAGTTGGCAATTATGGCTTTATCCGAATAGGCCAGCTAATGTAAAACCACAAGAGGTGAATATTAAATTAGACAATTTAAATCTTTTCATGAGATACCCTCAGCTCGAAAACCGGGTTGAAGCAGATTTGATGGTAACAAATCGCTTTGATGATGAATTGTTCAATCATCTAAAAAATGGCAAAAAGGCTATGGTATTGTATCGGGTTCCTGAAACAAGAGCTCGAATCAATCCTAGCGTCCCAAAAGAAAAATATTATCTGCCGGCTACATGGGATCGTTTTAAAGGTGTCATATGGGACAGAGGAACAAATTGCGGCGGGTTCATCCGTGAAAATGATGCTTTAAATATGTTTCCAAACAATGGATTTATAGAATTACAATTTCATGACATAATTGACGATTGTGACAAGATCAATCTTGATGACTTCCCAGTGAAAATTGATCCAATAATTCAAGGTGTGGATAAAGCCAGTCGGGACAGATTCGATGTTTTTACATATAAGCTTTCAGAACTTCAGCCTGATTTTGTCATGCGGAAATTCGGCTATCTTTTCGAAATTAAAGTAGGCCAGGGTGAATTGCTCATATGCGGTTTCAATCTTACAGGCATTCACAATGACACCCCCGCTTCTTGTGCCATGTTCGAATCTTTATTTTCTTATATTAACAGCGATTGTTTTAGGCCCCAAACGCGAATCGATTTGGAGACGTTCAAGTCTTATCTCCTTGAAAAATCTGATCAGCCAAGATTAAAAGAGCGCAAGATGACCCAATTTTGGCAAATGAATAGTATGCCTCTTGAATCTGATTTGTATTGGGAAACTTCAGAAAAGTGGATTGAAACAGATCATTTCAAGGAAGTTTTTATGCCGGAATTTGGAAAGCATGTATTTAGCAAAATTGAGAAGGATTAAAGCTGAGTCTGCAAGCAATAGATTAAAAAACGAATAGCTCAAATTTATATGAAAAAAAGAAAATTTTGCTTGACAGCCCTGAGTTTTATCGATAAACTGAATATTAGTTGCAGTAACTGTTTATTAACTTTTTTGGAGGTAAGGTAAGATGAGATGCAAAGCAATGTTAATTTCGTTAGTTGTGATCTTGATTTTTGGTGTAAATGCCTTTGCTGTGGTAGTGTATGAGGATACATTTACTGATGCAGCATTGGGACTGGCCGGTAATGCGGGGTGGACTTTGGATGAAGCTCCCGATGCGCATTTTGAAAACAGATTTTATACAACTCATGATCCTGGAAATGGGCGAATTTATATGAGTAATGTTTACAATGACAAATATGCTCATCTGCAGAAAGATTTACCGGAAGCGACTGGACAGAATTTAAA
>CAZITB010000150.1:0-5726 GCA_964542055.1 uncultured Candidatus Kuenenia sp. | reverse complement strand
AGAATTCAGTCATGTATACCGCGGGAGATATAGTCATGTCGCGCTGTAGTATTAAAAACATCAGGATAATTGAAATTTATCTGCATTATCTGCTGCCATTGTATTGAGTCTAAATCATAGAATCCTGATAAATATGATTCTATTGCCTCGCCTTCATTATTGGCCAGCTTTTCATCTGATGTTAATTTAATTTTATCAATATCAATTAAATGAATGTTTAAACAGCCTTGATCTGTCAAAACCGCTATGACTTTTGTGTTTAACTCTTTCATTTTATAATTCTTAATAAGATTTTTTTCACAACTTTCAGGAAAAAATCGTGTTCATAAAAAGAGGTGATGTTTGAATCCTGCTCCGCTCTAAAATAGCTCAAGCCGAACAAGTCAACCACCGGTGAATTACTGCAAAGCTATAGCTTTAGCATTAATACGCCAATTGGCACGAACGATAGTGAGTGCCGCCGCAACAGCGGCAAAGCTATCACTAAAAAAGAAAAATTAAGGGCTTTTTAAGCCCCTAATTGTAAATTAATTCTCCGGCAATATCGAAATATCCGTTTTCCCAGGCATCGGTGCTTACAGGGTAAGCATCAAAGAACCGATAGTTTTCTTCCTGAGCTCTTTCAACTGTTGAACGAATCCGGAAGATTTTCAAAACTTCCTTTTCAGTAGCACAACTCTGTTCAATCACTGTCTGCTTTATTTCGCTAAGCTGCTCCCAAAATTCTGAAAATTCAGGGTCGCTGGCCATTTCCTCTACATCTTCAAGGAAACTCATCATCTCAAGCTGCGATACATACCTTTGTTCGGCCTTGGCTTTTATAGGTCTCTGCTTAAAATCTGCAAGCTGTCTTTGCTCAGGCTTATCATCTTCGGAGTCTGCCTGACGGGTCTGCTCTGCTTCCTGCTTAAATAAAATCGAATTAGCACCATTTACAAACCACTCAGCCTGAGGCCTTAAAACATCAAATTCCTTGCATAGGTTTTCGACCTGGATATCAAAATCAAGTTCCTCATTTGCATTCTTAAAAGCAACTGCCCAGCATCTTTTATAATTATCGCCAAGCTCTGCCTCCATTGCTGCCCGAGTTATCTTAATGTTCGAATATTTTTCGTCTTGTATTTGTTTTTGCATCTTTTTATATACCTCCTTTCATCTTCACGCTTACCTTCAACCCACACACATGGATACTGTTGCACCATTTGGGTCCAAGGAAACCTTGGGCCTTACTACAAGAGGTGCCCACGTGAGGAAAGAATTTCCGAACATTGTTGCCTGAGCGGGTTTGACAAAAAAATACAGAAAACCACAAAATCTAAAAGGTTAGCTGTAAGTGCCTTTTACATTTTTTAGCGAAGTCGACCAGCGAACAATCAGTGAGCTATTATTGAAAAATCCCTAAATTATAAGATTTGCCCATTAACAACTAAAGCTCTCCGACATGCTAAAAAACGGTCTTGCCCCTAAAGATATCTTCAATGCCGTCAAAAAAAGCCGTAATTGTCTATTTAAGGAATATCCATGGTGTCCTCCTTCAAGAATCATGAAGGCCCGGCAAGAGGATAACATCCAGATTACATACGCTTGATTTGGCTAAAAATGCCAATTTTCATTAATATAACCCTTGACCTGAGCCGATAACACATTATATTATATTTTAATAATTAGCCAATAATGACAATTACTTAAAAGAAATACAATGACAAAAAAGTATACAGGAATCTCTAAAGATGAATTATATCTGATTTCTCGTGCAGAGTACGAGAAACAAAGGTTGATCTCCACAGAATTTGCCATAAAACTATTCGGTGACCCCAATAAGGCTTCATCTGTTCTGACTAGCTTGACAAAAAAGGGAAGATTACTACAGATCCAGCGGGGCAAATACCTTCTTGTTCCTATCAAAGCCCCAAATCAGCAATGGGCATTTAATGAGTTTCTACTGGCCGCCCTGTGGATGGAAGATATACCATACTATATCGGATATTTTACCATGTATAATTATTGGGGTTTTACCGAACAGATCCCACAAACAGTATTTGTGTTGAATACCAAAAGGTCATGTGAAAAACTTATCGGGCAGGTTTTATTCAAGGCCGTCAAAATCGATAATAAAAAGTACTACGGTGTAAAAAAGATAAAAATCGAAAATACCCAGGTTTGCATAAGCGATAAAGAACGTACCTTGGTAGATTTTATTTATAACCCGATAGGTTCATTTAACAATATTGAAAACGTATTGAAGGAAAACATAAAGAAAATTGATGTCAATAAATTTATTAAATATCTTCAAAAGTTCCCCGTTACCACTGTCAAAAAGCGGGCAGGATATCTGTTAGAAAAAATCGGCTGTGATGAATCCATATTAAAACGGCTTGGCAGGAGTATTGCCGAAGATGACCAAACCTATGTCGTTCTTGATCCGACAAAAAAATCCCGCAAAGGAACTATAAGTAAGGAGTGGCGGATAATTGTTAATTGATAAAGAAAAGCTTAAAGAATTGATCCCTGTAATTGCCGCCGAACATAAGTTCAGGCCTGCAATTGTAGAAAAG
Organism: uncultured Candidatus Kuenenia sp.; assembly: GCA_964542055.1. Classification (GTDB taxonomy): domain Bacteria; phylum Planctomycetota; class Phycisphaerae; order Sedimentisphaerales; family CAMDDF01; genus CAZITB01. Next base: position 3,171 of record CAZITB010000150.1, on the reverse strand, counting down.
GATTACTATTTAACTGTAATTTTGAATAATATAGAATCCCTGTTGACAGATAAGCTTGTCTTCAAAGGCGGCACTCTGCTAAATAAGGTGCATTTAAATTATCATCGTCTTAGTGAAGATCTGGATTTTACTTATCGCACTACCGGCAATTTGGATACACGCTCCAAGAGATCGCGGGCAATCAAGCCTATTCGCGATAAAATGCCAGAATTCCTCCAGAAGATGGGGCTTAAAAGCCAAATACCCGAAGGCCAGGGATTTAATAATTCCACCCAATATCTTTTTAGCATACAGTACGCTTCGGTCATAACAGCCAAAGATGAAAATGTTAAACTTGAGATTTCACTTCGCCAGTTTCCCCTGGAACCTCCGGTTCGATGCAGTCTCAAACATTTCTATAAGGACCCGTTCAGCGGTGCTGACTTGCTTCCAACACATAGTGTTTGGGCACTTTCATTTGTTGAGGCCGTTGCAGAGAAACTTAAAGCCGCGATTGCCAGGAAAGATGTAGCGATTCGGGATTATTATGACATCTGGCATATTGCAGAGGCCGGATTTGATTTTTACCAGGATAAATTTATCAAACTGTTTAAGGCAAAACTCGAAAACGATGGCTACTTTGAAAATTTTCGAAGTAACTTTGGACTTGATAACCAACAAATCACTCAGTTAGAAAGGCAGATAAATACAGACCTGTTGCCGGTAATTCGGGCCGGAGAAAAATTTGACTTGAACCTGGTTTTTGAAAAATTCAATGATATTTTTGCAAATAAAAAATATGCATGAGGCTCTAATGTTATTCCTGACAGCAATAACATTTGTTGAAATCGAATAAATTCTAAAGCAAATACTTTGTATAGTCTGTTCGGGATCTTCTAAAAGCTCACATATAACTTGTCTTAGATTAGCATACATCAGGTTTGAACTTTTTAAAACTCTTTTGGACAGCTCTGCCAGTACCCATTGGCGATTACCATTGTTATCAGCTACATCCCATTAGCTTCTTAAATGCTATTTGAATATCAATTGGCCTTACAGGATCATAGAAACTTCCTGTTAAAAATCTCATTACCGCTTCAATGCCAACCTTCACAGCAAACTCAGGATCTTTGTCGGCAAAATCTCTCATTGCCCTTATCAAGGTATTGGGATCACTATTACCTGCCATAGCACATTCTAAAGCTATATCAAGCTGAACGGCGGTTTTAGCCGCTGCAAACCATTTTCCTTTAACACCGCTTTTATTCATCAAATCAAGCAATATCTTTCGCTTATCGATTTTTGGATATTTTTTGCAGAGTTCTCTGTAGATATTAAGATTAGTGCCATAAGATGGTATTTTCAATCCATACTTTTCATAAGCTTCTTCGATTTTGCCCATATTGATCAGAACTGATTCACAAAATCTGTCTATTTCAGACTGACTGTTGACAGTTCCCTGCTGAAATAAAATATGCTGTGCATAATCAAAAGCTTCCTGAAACTTGCCTTGTTCAACCAGTGCCTTGGCCCAGAATTTATGATACAGCCATGAATATCTTGAATCACGCTCTAAAAATGATTTGAGTTCTTCATATCTTTTTGTATAAACAAGACACGAAAGACACATATCAACACCGCGGCTGTATTGGTTGCTGGAAGCTAAAACATCATTTGCGCAATCCATTAATCGATCCGCCCAGAGATTGGCAAGGCCAGGATAAACACAGATTTCACCCCATTGATCTCTTAGATCATCAAAAATACCCCACCCATCTTCAACTATGGCCTCATAAAATCTTTCCAGATTTTTACCCCTTGTATTTAAGTCCTAATCAGCTTTAATAAGGATCGGCACAAGAGAATCAATAGTTTTGTTAATGGAAGTTCCCAATGCTCCTGATGAACTGTCTATATGCATCATTGTAGGATAAAGCCGAACAAACAATTCAACAACGCCTTCACCTGCCAGCGAAGAGTTTTTTTTAGCAGCTTTTTTGATCTCTGAAACAGCTTCCCTCATTCTTTTGGAAGCTTTAGCTGTCCCATTCCAGCCATATACTTCTCTTCGAAAATAGGATTTAAATTTCCATTTATGCTTTGCCATTATTATTCATCTTCCGGATATTCGTATTGTTCTGGAGAATCTCCTTTTTTTTCTACTACACGGGGATATTCTTTATCATCCGCCGGGCCATCCGTCTTTTCAACTGTGATTTCATGCCACCACTCGTCCCCAAAATCAAAAAGATAGTAAAATACCTGTCCTTCAACTAAGTCAAGGGACTCTATGCTGGTTCTGGATGCATTTTGGCCCTCACTGCCAAACGGCCCCTGATCTTCACATGCGTATGGATGCGTGTATTCATCTGAGGATTGATAAATGTTTCGGGGATTAAATTTTCCTTTGGAATAGGGAAAGAAAAAAGAATACATATGCTCATCATCTCTGTCAAATGCATCAAAGATAATATTGTGCAGGTCATTTAGAGTTTGGCCTTCTCGAATAGCAATCTTTCTCCAAATATTGCTGGAATAAGCAAGAGCAACTTTTACCACACAGACGGATCCTGTGTTATTTGATTGCTCAGAGTAGTCATCGTCTTCATCGTCTTCATAGTCTTCAAACTCATTACAATATTCTTCCAAATAGTCGCTTAACTCATTTAGTTGAAATGCAATTTCTTCGTCCTCTTGGCTATCTGAAATATCAAAGATTTGATCGCATAAATCTTCCAACTGTTCCTCATCAAGATACATTTCGTAGTTTTTACCCCTTTTAACAGCAACCGAAATCGTTCTAAATAGTTCATAATCATTAAAATAAGATTCATACTTAAGGAGCAAATCCTGCTGTTTCTTTGATAAAGTGATAGCTATTTTTTCATCCATAAAATCTGTCCTCATCAGAAGTTTCTTTGCCGCATGCTCGCAATACTATTGCTGCTCATTACTGTTTAGGCTTTTTACAGCCTGCCTGCCTTTATCAGTTGCTTACTGCTGCTGGGCTTATCGGGAATGGTCATTTCGATCAATCCCAAATCTATCATAGGATTAAGTGCCTGATCCCTGAACTATGTGCGATTCTTTATGTTTATTACCGCCATCATTTCAACTAACCTCTATTCTTGCAAGTAATTAGTACTACAGCGCGATATAAGCTCAAGAAAATGAACCTGTATATCCGATAAA
>CAZITB010000149.1:0-5754 GCA_964542055.1 uncultured Candidatus Kuenenia sp. | reverse complement strand
GTACAAGGCACTAAGCCGCCTGTACGCTATCACAAGTGCCGTAAATGCGGTAATCACTTCAAATCCATCGAACAAAAAAAATAAAGCAAATTCCAGATTCTGGAATAGCACACTTCCATTTTTACTAAGCTTTACACGATAATCCCTGTATCACAAGTTAATTAAAGTTACGGTTAAATTCAAGGGGAACGTAAAATGCTAAGATACCACCAGAGGCGAAGGCCGAGATAAATGGCAAAAAAGAAAGCCAAATCAAAGAACACAAAGAACAAAGGGGGAAGGCCGACCAGGTATAAGGCTGAATACGCCGAGCTTGCATACAAACTCTGTCTTTTGGGTGCTACAGATAATGACATGGCCGAGATCATAGGTGTTCAGGAAAAAACCATTAATAATTGGAAGAAAACGCATAAGAAGTTTTTACAGTCCTTAAAAAGGGGTAAGGCTGAAGCTGACGCGGATGTGGCAAAGAGCCTGTACAAACGGGCAATAGGGTACAAATGCAAAGATACCAAGTTTGCCAGCCACGAGGGCCATATCACAGATGAAAGAGAATACGACAAGCATTATCCCCCTGACCCGACAGCGGCTATATTCTGGCTTAAAAACCGTCAACCCGACAAATGGAGAGATAAGCAGGAACTGGAGCATTCAGGTGATATTAAGATTGATATTATTAATTATGGCGATAACCCTACCACATAACTATACGCCGCGAAACTATCAGCTTCCGTTTTTAAGGGCGATGGATAACGGCTGCAGGCGTGCGGTCAAGGTGTGGCACAGACGTGCGGGCAAAGATAAGACTGACCTTAATTTTATGATCAAAAGAGCCGCACAGCAAAGAGGTTACTACCCTTATTTCTTTCCGACTACAGCTATGGGGCGTAAGATTCTGTGGGATGGCATGGATAAATCAGGTTTTAAGTTCCTTGATCACTTCCCAAAAACCCTCTTAGCTAAAGACCCTAACCAGTCCGAAATGAAGATCACATTGAAAAACGGGTCAATCTTTCAAATTATCGGTACGGACAATATTGAAAATGTAGGTGTGAATCCTATCGGCTGTAATTTCAGTGAGTTTTCGCTTCAGAACAAAAAGGCTTGGGATTTAATCCGTCCTATCCTGGCTGAAAATGGAGGCTGGGCGATATTCAACTTTACACCGCGTGGCAAGAATCATGCTTACGATCTGCTTAAAATGGCTCAAGCTAATGAGAAATGGTTCGCAGAAGTCCTGACCGTAGATGATACAAAAGCGATAAGCCAGGAGGCGATACAGGAAGAACGTGATTCGGGAATGTCTGAGGATATGGTTCAGCAGGAATTTTACTGCAGTTTTGAACTCGGTCAGGAAGGAAGTTATTACGGGAAATACATGACAAAGGCCCTGCAGGACGGGCGAATCTGCAGAGTGCCGTTCGACCCTGCGGTTGTTGTCTTTACTGTCTGGGATTTGGGGATTGGTGACTCGACGGCGATATGGTTCTATCAGCTTATCGGTGGCGAAATTCACCTGATTGATTATTACGAACGCAGCGGTGAGGGTTTGGCCCATTATGCGTCAATACTTGAGAATAAACGAATTGAGAATAACTGGATTTACCAGGCTCATTATGCACCGCATGATATTGAAGCACGTGAGTTGGGCACAGGGCTATCACGTAAAGACTATGCCCGCCAGTTGGGTATTCAGTTCTATACCCTGCCAAAGATCAGTATTGACGCTGGTATCGAAGCGGTAAGGGCTATCCTGCCTAGATGCTGGTTCGATGAACGTAATTGTGCTTACGGTATTAAGGCACTTGAGAATTACAGAAAGCGTTTTGATGAAAAGCATAATGTTTACAGTAACGTCCCTCTGCATGACTGGGCAAGCCACGGTGCTGATTCTTTCAGGTATCTTGCTATTGCAGTTAAAAGAGCATCGCAGACCGGCAGTACCATGACGGAATCGCAGGCTAAAGAGATGTATGAACAGTATGCAAGACCGGTGATTGGATAAAAAAGATATGGCAACAGAAAAAGATACTAAAAAAGATTTCAACGAAGCCTATAATATGGCTAATTCCGGGTGGAGTGAATACCTGGAACAGGCCAAACAAGACTTTGAATTCATGACGGGTGATCAGTGGAACTCGCAGGAAAAGCAGTATCTGGCTAATCAGCGGCGTAACGCCCTTGTCTTTAACCGTATACGCCGAGTGGTAAAGATCATCACCGGTTATCAGCGTAAGAATCGCTTAGCATTCAAGATCAATCCGGTTGGCATGGAGGATGACAGGGCAGCCAGTCAGCTTACAGGTGTTCTGATGGACGCTATGAGGATTGGCGATGGGTATAATGTAATGAGCGACGCTTTTGAGTGCGGACCCCTGATTACTGGTATTAACTTTGTTGAACCTTTTATTGACCGAAAGGGAGATGTTAAATTTAAGAGGCTGCCTTACAATAAATGCCTGCCTGACCCTACATTCTCGCAGCGTGACCTCAGCGACTGCAATTATTTCATCAGGCGTGAATACGTAAGTAAAGACGAAGCTAAAATGCTGGTTCCAGGCCATGACAGGGATATTGATAATCTTCAGCCGGGTAGGGATGAGAAATTCCCTAAGATGACTATCGCAAACAAGCGGTATGCAGAGCAGCTTTTAAGCTACGATGAGTTCTGGCGTAAAGACATCAGAAAACAAAAGGTTCTCGTCGACAGAATGACCGGCCAGGAGCAAGTATGGCAGGGAGGCCAGAAAGCTCTTGATTTCGTTTTATCTCAGTACCCAATGGTAACCGCTATTGACCGCTGGGAGGAAACTGTAAAGCTTGAAATATTTGTTCAGGGAGAACAGTTCTACTCCGGGCCTGACCCGTTCGGACTCGATGAATACAGGTTCGTTCCTCTGATGGGTTTCTGGTATCCGGAAGTTGAAAGCGATAAGCTCAAGCTTCAGGGTATCATCCGCTCAATTCGTGACCCGCAGACAGAGTTCAACAAGAGAATATCCCAGGAAATAGATATTATCGAAAGCCAGATCAATTCAGGCTATGACGCACTGGAGAATACAATCGTCAACCCTGAATCACTTTATCAGTCCGGACAAGGCAAGGTAACCTGGGTTAAAAATGAGGGCAACCCAGCAGGTCTTGACGCTATGCGTAAGAAACAGGCTGTCGATATACCGCCTGGATTGTTCCAGCTAAACCAGTCACTGGATAAACTGCTTACAGAGATTCCGGGCATAAACGAAGAACTATTCGGGACTGAAGAAAAGGAAATACCCGGCATTTTATCAAAGCTGCGTCAGGGCGGGGCATTGACAATTTTGCAGGATTTATTTGATAACTATCGACACAGTAAGAAACTGCTTGGCAGAAAGACAATCAAACTTATCCAGAGGAATTATCAGCCGCAAAAGATCATGAGAATACTGAACGAACAACCCATAAAGGAATTTTATGACCCTGACCTGAGCCGGTACGATTTAAGTGTACAGGAAGGACTACTTACAGATTCACAACGTCAAATGTATTACGAGGAATTAAAGGCACTGCGTGAAGCCGGTGCACCAATACCATTTACAGCGATAATCGATGCGGCTCCGATACAGCTTAAAGAACATCTTAAAAAACATATCCAAATGGCAGAGCAGCAGCAACAGCAGGCAGCACAATCCCAGCAGCAGAATGATCAGATTACCCAAAAGCTTATGCAGTCTCAGATAGCAGAAAATCTTGCCCAGGCACAGGAACGCAGGGCACAAATTCAACAGAACATAGCGTCAGCCGGACTTGACAGGGCCAAGACCGCCGCTGAAATACATAAAATGAAGATGGACGGTTTTTCAAAAGCCGCTAAAGCTGTTGCGGATATAAACAAAAGTAATTTACAGGAAAGAAAGAAAGCCCGAACACGGAGATAATTGACTTATGGCTGGAATATATACAGGAGATTTAAGAAAAGAACTTGGCAAAGAATTAATGGAGTCTATCGAAAAGGTAATTAATGACAATGCCAAGAAGCATGATAAATATTTTATCCTGGTTCACAGCGACTGGGATCCCGCCCAAAGAAATGTACTGCGTACCCGCCTGGTGATCATGCTGGAAAAGCCCCCCGCCATGCTGGGAACGATATGTGTTTACGTCAATAACAAGAAAGGAATTGCCAAGGTTATGTACGCCCTTCCGCAGGATATTCCGACAGATCACGTTGAGATGTCAGATCAGGGAAGTGAAGGTGTATTCGATTCGGCAAAGAACAATAACAGTCCAATTATATATTAATGAAAGGGAAGTATTATGGACGGACAGTCACGTTTACAAATTCTAGGTTGGTTCAGGGAAGTTGAAGAAATCAAAGCGGAATACGCAAAAACAAAGAATGCCAAAAAAGAACCAACCACTGATGATCTGATCAAGTTTGTTGAGAAATCTAAGAAATAATTTTATTTAAAAAGTGAATATCGGGGTTTGTTTTAACGGCTGATCACTGTTAAAGCGACGCAAGAACAATTAAGCGGCTGTATTGGGGCCGTCTTTGTTGCCCTGGAAAATATTAACCAGCGATGCGGGCTTTCAGGCGTTACAGCCGGATTCGCCGACCGGCAAAAGGTTGAAGCCGAACCATAAGTCGCAAGTGTTCAGGAGTTTTTATTATGGATGAACAAACAGTAAATCAGCAGACGGGCGTTAAAGATGTTCCTGCCGCCGAGGGACAAAGTCAGTTTCAAGACAATCAGCAGCAGTCTCAGCAGCCTGAGAATCAGAATGCAGGTCAGTCTCAGCAACAACAGCAGGCACCTGAATCGATTCCATATGAGCGTTTTACAGAGGTCAACAATAAAGTTAAGGAGCTTGAGCAGCAGGTTCAAATGTCTCAGCAGCAGTTAGCTTTATACCAGGCCAATATGCAGAACCCACAGGATCAGCAGCAACAGCAAAAGCAGTTGCCGGACTTCTATGAAGGTCTTGAAGAAGATGATGTTATGACAGTAGCTGAAGCAAAAAAAGCTACCCAGGCCATGGTACAGCAGTTCAGCAGTGCCATCAATGAGGTACAATTTTTGGTTCAGCATCCGGATTACAATGAAATAGTTGGTTCACCGCAAAAACTCGGCGAACCATTAAAACAGGCAATTTTGAAAAACCCTCAAATAATGACAGAAATAAGGCACAGCCCGAATCCTATGCTGACTGCCTACAATTACGCGAAAATGGCTCAGTCTGGTTTAAGCGATAATCAACAGCAGCCTAACCCGGCTTTTCAGAACGGGCAGGCTCAGCAGTTGAATACCGGCAATCAGCAGCAGCCGCAAGTTAATCCCGCCGCCGCTGCAGCTATTAACTCGGCAACAAGACCCGGTTCAGCTTCAATGGCCGGAACTAACGGCGGCTTCAATGCGGCTAACAGGTTCGCAACAATGTCAGATGAAGAATTCGCGGCTTATGAAGCCAAAATTCTGTCACAGGGGTAGAAAGGATAGTAAGTCATGGATAATTTGACAACCACTACTCAGGTTGATTCAGGTGTAGAAGTTTACTATGACCGTGTTTTGCTTAAAAACGCAAGACCCAAGCTTGTGCATACAAAATTTGCACAAAAAAAATCGTTGCCCAAGGGCAATAATAAGACAATCAAATTCAGAAGGTACGCAGCTCTATCAACTGCAACCACACAGCTTGCCGAGGGTGTAACACCTTCAGGTCAGAGGCTCAGTAAGACTGATCTTCTGGCAACTGTAGCTCAGTACGGTGATT
>CAZITB010000148.1:0-5764 GCA_964542055.1 uncultured Candidatus Kuenenia sp. | reverse complement strand
AGCTTGCCAAGGAAATGAACCTCAAATATCTCGTGATCACAAGCGTTGATAGAGATGACCTCCCCGACTGCGGAGCAAGCCAATTCGCAAAAGTTATACAGGCAGTCAGGCAAACAGTAGATGATATCCGCTTCGAAATCCTTGTCCCGGATTTCAAAGGTTGCCAGGACGCCGCACTCGACCAACTCGAAAAAGTCAAACCTTTTGTATTCGGCCATAACGTCGAAACCGTACCCGCCCTATATTACAAAGCAAGAACAGGCGGCAATTATCAGCTTTCTCTTGAACTGCTTGACAAAGCTAAAAAGCGATGGCCGCAAATACCAACCAAATCCTCGATCATGCTAGGCCTGGGTGAAACCGATGACCAGGTAATCCAGGTTCTAAAAGACCTTCGATCGGTCAACTGCGACCGGGTAACAATAGGCCAGTATCTAAGGCCTTCAAAAGATTCTCTGACGGTCGAACAATACGTTACACCCGAAAAATTCGACTGGTGGAGCCAACAAGCCAAACAGCTAGGCTTCAATTGGGTAATGTCGTCCCCATTTACACGCAGTTCATACTTCGCCGAAAAAGAACTCTAACGCTTTTCAACTAGCATCTGGGCTAATGCATTTAAAGTTTCTTTCGGACTTGGTGCTCCCGGGTTGACCTGCTCTGTTAAAATACTGCCGGCAACTAAACTAAGGATCATGTGAAGTTGAATATTGGCTGGGTAATTTTTGGTGATCTCGTTTTGACTGCGGCCTTGCTGCAAAAGATTTTGCAAAAAAGAAATATACCAATTCCAGAATTCATGAACCTTTTCCATGATCGGCGTATGCGTTTCAAGCGAATCAGAACTCAACCTCAACATCAATTTACAATTGACCCAATGCCCAGCCTGGTTTAGTTCAAGAATCTGCAATAAAAAACAATGTAACTGTTCAAACGGCGAAAGCTCATTATTCAAAGACCTGGCCAACTTCTTATAATCTTCAATCACATCATCAACAACGCAGCAGCAAAGATTTTCCTTACCTTTGAAATAATGGTAAAACGCCCCCTTGGTCACACCTGCCGAAGTAAGAATATCATCTATAGTCGTGTTATCGCAGCCGTAGGTACTGATCAAAAGTCTCGCTGAATTCAGAATTTTGTCTTTTGTTTTGAGTTTTTGATTATCCATCCAACCACTTATTTCTGTAACCTTTTTAAAATTCCTTCCTTATTTTCGTCAATCCATTTGCATTTCCGGTAGATCATCTTTAAAAAATCATCCCCTGACAAATGCCCGAAAAAACCCGTTGCCGCAATCGGCAAAACCGCCTCTGCTATCATCGTCTCGATCATCAAATCCCCAAGACACAGGATCATATTCTTTTCCAGCTCAATTTCACAAACATACCCATCAAAAAACTGTATCAGCCTTTCCATGTCAAGATAATCCGGCCAGTCTAAAGGATTGGGCCTGCCCCCGACAATCGAAAAATGCAGCATTCCATTTGCCAGATCAGAAACACCCGCAGAGACTTTAACAGAATCCAGATCCAGCACTGCAACTACATTGCCCTCATCAAAAAGCATATTCCCCGGATGCCAGTCACCATGGATTATCTGCTGAGGCCATTGCTCAAAGCCCAACTGATTCACATTCGTACTCGAAAAATTGTAAAGCATCGAAAGCGATTCACCAACTTTTGTCAGCTCAGCCGGTTTCTTGTTTTCGTGTTTCGTCTTCAATATAGTTTTCAGATGCCCTCGAACAATAGAGGAATCATGGTATGTCCCTTTAAGCGGCTCGAATTGGCTGGGAAAATCTGCCGTTGCAAGATGGAAATGGGCCAACTGTCTCCCTGCATTAAAAGTCCCCGCAAGAGACTGATCAAACCGCTTGCCCGCCACATATTCAAATAATTCATAAACATGATTGTTCAAATTCAATGCCGTATTACTGCTGTCCTTAACAGGTACAAGCCTGGCAACCGGAAAATTATGATCGTAAAGATGCTTGCCAAGCGAATGAGCAAACGCGACCCGGTAAAGATCGTCCTTGCCGTGGGGCCTTCTTTTGAGAATATACCTGCCGTACTCGGAAACGATTATCCTTTTAGGCGCTCTCAAATTCCCCGCATGCAAAGGCTTGGCTGAATAGATAGTCCCCAACTCATAATGGCTAAGTACTAACGCCAGTTCATCTGATGTAAAATTTGCACCACCTCTGGTCATCACAATATGATACTGCTATTTGTTTGCTAATACCATAAATAATATTATCAAAATCAAAATAGCAATCGTCGCCCCCATTCCTACCAACGCCAGCTTATACTTAGTCAAGGTCTCGGGCAATATATATTCGCTATCTTCATCTTCATACTCGACCGTCTCTCCATGGCCTAGAGCATCCAAATCGCCAACATTGAATCTCTGCCTGGCCCTTAGCGGCGGCTCACCTTTTCTTATTGCATCAAGATCCTCGATCAACTCCTGGGCATTTGCATATCGGTCCTGTTTCTTCTTGGCCATCGCAACTTCAACAACCTCAGATATGCCTGCTGAAAGGGTGGTATTGATATGATCCGGCGGTATCAAAGGCTCTTTCAAATGTTTACGCATGACATCAGACGGGTTATCCGCCTGAAAGGGCACACGTCCGGTAATCATATGAAAAAGCGTACAGCCAAGCGAATAAATATCCGCCCGCGCATCAATATCCAACTCTCCGCGAATCTGTTCTGGAGCAATATAATAAGGTGTGCCAAATGCCTTGCCGGCCTCGCTCTCAGCTGCCTTAACATCCGAAGTCTCTCTCGCAAGACCCATATCCGCCAGCTTGATAACATTATCCTTGGTGATCATAATATTTTTGGGTTTAACATCCCTGTGGATCAAACCCCTCTGATGTGAATGCGAAAGGGCGTCCGCAACCTGCAAAATGATATCGATCGCCTCATCCTCAGAAAAAATCTTACCCTTGGCAAGATCATCATAAATCGTTTTGCCCTCGACGTATTCCATCACAAAATAGTGATAACCGCCGGCTTCATTTACATCGATCGCCTGAACGATATTATTATGATTCAACTTCGCAGCCGCGCGTCCTTCTTTATAAAAACGACTGACATAATCAGGATTCTCGCTGAACCTCTTGGGAAGCACTTTAATTGCCACAGTCCTGTCAAGGCTCAACTGCCTGGCCTTATAAACCACAGCCATCGCACCCGCGCCCAATTTACCTAGAATTTTATATCCCGGTATCTGGTGCGAAGCCGACTTTGCCTCGGTAATTTTAGATTTAACCCTGTTTGCCTGTGACCGCGTCATAAAACCGAACTCAAGAAGAATATCTTCCAGCGTGGTCGGTTTATCCTTAACCCGTTTCTGGTATTCCTGCCGACACCGTTTAAGCTCTTCCTCAGTACAAAAGTCCTGATCAAGGGCTATCCTGGCAAACAAAGTGTCATTATTTGTATCATTCATTACTAATTTTGCTCCGAAACGCTATCTAAATAGCACTGATTTGGTTTAATTATCTTTTTATATCGTCCATTGTCAAAGAAAAATTGACGTAAATCTGAACAAAGATGACATTTTGAAGCGTACAAGTCACTTTTCTTATATCCCATTTTTACCGCTTCATCAAGCAATCCAACCGGCCCGCGATGAAAAAGGACCGAAAAAAACTCCATTTCTGTCCAGTCGATCTCAATCCAGATATCTTTCAAACTCTTGCTTGTGACATTATTAACAGTCATACCGCTGCAAACGCCGCTGAAAATATTGCCAAACGGATCAATATGTATCCCCTTGGAATCCATAAAACTTTTCCGGCAATTGTTCTTTGCGATCTCGTCAACGCTCTTTTTCGCAAACAACGGCCCCAGTTCTATGCCCGCCTTGGATGTAAATCTAAACGGATATTTCTCATAGCTGCTGCGGTAAACTTCCATTTTCTGCCCCTTATCCATCCCCTTCATATCAACCGGGTCATCCAGATATTCCTGCCACCTGACCAGAACCCGTTCACGTCCGATAACCGAACCCGCAAGATCAACCAGCTTTCTAACCTTATCGGACTCAACGTACTCACTATGAAAAGGATCGCAGCTTATCTTCAAAACTTCCATCCCATGAGCATCTAAAAACCTGACCTTTTCCTTTATATCGTTTTCATCATCTGCCCAGCTGCCGTTGGTCTCTATCTGCTCAACTTTGCCAAGCTTGAGCCGTTTGCCTTCACTGAGGATATCCGCCATCCTGTCGAAATACAAAAACGGCTCACCGCCGGTAATATGGACCCTTGCATTTTCGCCTGCTAATCCCTTTAAACCGCTCCAGGCTTTAATTGCCGTCTCGACCGGCATAACTCCTTGCTGAGACGGGCTGCAATTGTAATAACAAAACTTACATGCCGCCGAGCATTTATAGGTAAGCATCAACCCAGCCGACCGCCATATCTTAAATTTACGGTCACTTCTGCTGAGTTTCTCATTGTATGAATTTTTGTAAAGCATAGCCGCTTATACTGATTTGTTTGTGATTTTCTGTCAATTATAAATTTTTTTAAATTTTTTCCGACCGATATTTGCATCATTGCCGCTGATTTTATAGGACTCGATGATCCGGTTAAATGACCAGGTCTCTGCCGATACAAGATAATGTGTTTGCCTCAAAAACATTAACATATTTAGTATATACTTCATTTCTCGTCAAAAGTTTACTCTGATTTTCTAATTTAAAGAAAATTCAAACACGATGACGATACAAAATCATCAGAAAATGGTAATTAAATGTAAAGGGTTGCGGCTATGAGCAAAAGAGAAATAATTGACTTCATCATGGAAATTAACAGAAGTGCAAAGGCAGAATTTCTAGCAGGATTTTCTCTTGAAGAACTCGATGACTACCTGGAAAATCTCCTTGCCGTCGATCTCGAATCACTCGCTGTATGCGCATAACTGATTTATAATTATTAATCATCCTGAGAAACAACCATATAATATATGGTTATTTCTTTTTATGCCTGCTCAGTTTTAGATTTCTCGTTCAGCAAATCTCTTATCTCGGTCAAAAGTTTAGCTTCAGTAGTCAGTGCTGCAGGCGGTGGCGGCGGGGTAGTCTGTTCTTTACTTTTCGCTATATTTAATGCTTTTACCAACAGAAAAACCGAAACCGCTACTATAAAAAAATTCACAATCGCATTGATAAACACCCCGTAACTCAAAGTAACAGGCGGTATCGCTATCCCCGTGGAATCAACTTCCGTAGGCTTCAATATCACTGCCATCTGTGCAAAATCTACATTTCGAACCAGCATCCCGATCGGCGGCATAATGATATCATTTACCAGCGACGTCACGATTTTTCCAAACGCACCACCAATAATCACACCCACCGCCATGTCCACCACATTTCCGCGCATCGCGAAAATCTTAAACTCTTTAAACAATTTCATAGCATCCTTCCAGAAATAAAAAATAATAGCCAAACAAATCTAAATTATCGCAACTTTGCGATTTATTAATTATCTTGCCATGTAGTTTTTTTCATTTGAATTTCCTTTGATCTTTGTTTGTACTTTTAATCTGTTTCGTTCTGGCTTCTGTAATATTTAATTGATTCAATATGCCATATTCTCAAATTCAACCAGTCAAATATAACTATCCAGAACAGCATCCACCCTATACATGAAAATAGTAGTTTCTTGTTGTCCAGGGTTTCACCAGATCGGAAAAGCACATATGAAATTGATAGCCATAGTAACAAAAGTAATATAGCTCCA
>CAZITB010000147.1:0-5837 GCA_964542055.1 uncultured Candidatus Kuenenia sp. | reverse complement strand
AGCTTTTTTTTCTTCATTTTTTTTATTAATATCCGGTCTGTCGATTATTTCAATTTCATCAACACCAACAGCAAACCTCTTTCCATCAGCTCCTTGAACTACAACAAGTTGAGTTATAACATGTGAATCTACTATCTGACCAGTGCCTTCATCACATTTGACCCAAGTCCCTCTATTTGGCAGCTTCTTTTTCAGATGCTTGTAAGTATCATCTTCGTATCTCAAGCAGCATTTCAATCTGCCGCAATACCCTGAAATTTTGGATGGGTCAAGAGTAGCTTTCTGCAGCTTCGCCATCCTCATATTTACGGGCTTTAGAACTTTCAAATACCTCGCGCAACAACACTCCTGGCCACAGGATTCAAAATCACAAAGGATCATTGCCTCATCCCTTGCTCCGATTTGCCGCATTTCGATACGAGTCTGAAATTCTTTGGCAAGCCTTTTTACCAGTTCACGAAAATCGATTCTGCCATCGGCTGTAAAATAGAAGATTATCCGCTCACCGCCAAAAATATGCTCGGCTTCAACAATCTTCATTTCTAAAAGCATCTCTTTGACAATTTTCTGACAGATTTCTATTTCGGATTTGGTAGAGGCTTTTAAATGGCGCCACTCACTGACATCTTCGTGGTTTGCAATCCTGATAAGTTCTCCATCATCAGCAACAACTTCTCCGGGGTTTTGCTCTTCATAATAACTGCTTACCCTGTTTTCATCCCATCTAAATTGACCTGACTTATAAACCACAAGACCAACTATTTTACCGATCTCCAGCCCCCTGTCAGTTTTCATAATCACATGAGTGCTGGTCTTAGGAATGTCAGTCAAATTATGGCTAACCCAAATAAGCTGTTTCATTTTCCCATAAGAAACAAGCATTCTTTTGTCGCCTGACTTATGGTTTTTATGTTTTGCATTATCTTTAATGTTATTTGTCATTAATTATTTATCCTTAAAAAGACAGCTAGCTGTCTAGACTTCCAAAATTTGAGTTCATTATACCCTATTTTGCCAATTCTAGCAACAATCGTTCATAGATCAGCCGTTCGTTAACATTACTATCGACCCATTTCAAAGCCTTATAGCATTTTTCGACTTTTTCACAGCAGTTTTCAGGCTCTAATCGATCTTTTAACTTCCTTATATCAGGTATCTGGTCGCTATTGATCAGCCTTTCTTTAATACCCATAGAGATTTTCGAACAATCTCTGTAAACTGAAGCAAACACTTCTATTACGGCTTTTTGAACTCTCCTGTTCAGATCTGATTTACTTGTTTGCGGTTCCATTTCAGACCATTTGCCAGATATCGTACTTGCGTTATCGGTTATCAAATCCACAATATCTCCGATATCTCGTTTATCTGAAATACAGATTTTTTTAACGATATCACATTTAAACTCATAAGCCCCAAGCCCAGACCATACAATTGAGTTACCCAAACTACCCTGACAAAACCGAGCCCAAAACTTGGCCTGCTCATCTTCAATTCCTTCATTGGCAAGACGCTCCGCTATAATATTCTCATCAATTGAATTGAATCTCACAAGTTGACAACGCGATCTTGTGGTCGGCAGCAGTTTATCCATACTGGTACAAAGCAGTATCAAAATACAATAACCAGGCGGCTCTTCCAGAACTTTAAGCATTGCATTCTGGCTTGCTGCATTTAGCTTTTCAGTTTCACTAATTACATAGATTGAGTAATTTCCTATCGCCGGCTTACCTGCTACTTTATCAAGCAAAAATTCACGTATAACATCAACGGGCATTTGAACCGGCGTTTTATTGCTGGACTTTCCTTTTTCGGTAAATGCGTAAAGTTCCTTGTAAACATGATGAAAATCCGGATGACTCTGCTGTTCAAAAAGTTTACAAGACCTGCATTTTCCACAGCTGTCAAAAAACCCCTGCTCTTGCAACCGATTTTCGCAAAGCAGCACCTTGGCCCATTCAAAAGCTGTTTTGAATTTACCAACTCCCTCTAAGCCCCCGAATATGTAAGCGTGTCCTAAACGGTCGCAAGCCAGTGCCTTCTGAAATACCTCGATCGCTCTATCCTGACAATATATGTCCTTCAAACTCATTATATTATATCTCTTTGTTTTGCCCGCTTATCATTTTTAACTGTTTTGCCGTTATTCAGGCAGCCCTTTATTGCCAAATCTCTAAAATTGGCCATTGGATCATAAAATTTCATCGACATGTCAACAGCATTGATCATCATTCCCGATTTATTCGCTTTCAATTGCTGCAAAATTTTACCATCGGGCCGAATGAAACACGATGGATAAGGCGAATAATACCCGCTCGAATTTGTCATACTCACCCAGAAATTATTAGTCGCCGCCCTGCACTGCATTGTCTGACGCATTATTTGCGTATGGACACTCGGCCCGCTTTGCCTGGCATTATAAAATGATTGCAAAAGGACATTCACACCAAGTTTATAAATTTGCCGGTAAATTTCCGGAAACCGAAGATCAAAACATATCAGCAGCCCGCATTTCACACCATTTATTTCGAAAGTAACAAAATGATCACCTGCGGAATAATGCTCTAAATCCTGTTCCGTCAAAAATCTTTTATCGTATCTGTCTCGAATTTTGCCCTGTTCATCGATAAGGTATAAACAGTTATAAGGCTTGTTCGGCTCCGTTAACCTGTGCGAACTGCCCAATACCACCCATACTCGATACTCTTTAGCGAGCAGCATTATATCTTCGGTATGCTTTTTTAGTTTATCCCAGCCAAAACCTTCAAAACTCACAAACTCCTGGCAAGCATAACCGCTCAACGCACCTTCACTGAAATGGATAATATCCGCCCCGCCTTGGGCCCCCTGCCGGATAAATTTCTGGATATTTTCCGCATTACGCTCAATAGACTCACTGACCGCAAACTGACACGTCGCAATTTTTAAAATACCTTTTGCCATTTCGGATAACTAACTAAGCCCTTCCATTTCATCCAAACCGTACATTATATTCATATTCTGGATCGCTTGACCCGATGCACCTTTTATGAGATTATCGATCGCAGAAAAGATAACAAATTTACCTTTTACAAACGATGGATATATATGACAGTAATTCGATTTGGCAATGCTTTTCAAATGCGCTGTGCTTTTGAGCACTCTTACAAACTTTTCATCTTTGTAAAAATCACTGTACAAATCGATCAACTGCCCTTGTGACAATTCTTTTTTAGCATCACTATAAACACTCGACAGTATTCCCCTGTCAAACGGCCCGACATGCGGCTGAAACAGAATTTCCACATCATCACCAGCTATCTCGCCGGCTATCTGTTCCATTTCCGGCATGTGCCTGTGAACACCTATCCCGTATGCGAACAAATCTTCGTTCATATTTGGAAAATGGAAAGGCACCGAAGGATTTTTACCCGCACCGCTGGTACCCGTCACTGAATTAACAATTATCCCTTTGGTTTCGATAAAACCATTTTTCAAAAGCGGAGCAAGTGCAAGTATAGCACCTGTCGGAAAACATCCCGGATTAGCTATCAAATCAGCCTTCTTAATCTGATCCCTGAAAAGCTCTGGCAAACCGTAAACTGCCGTTTCCAGGTTTTTCCTGTCAGTGTGCTCAACGCTATAATACTTTTCGTAAACCGAAACATTTTTCAGCCTGTAATCTGCACTGAAATCAATAACTTTTAACCCCTTTCCCAGCAGCTTAGGAACAAACCCCATCGACACCTTATGCGGCAAACAGCAAAGTACCACATCAGCCAAATCGCTGAGTTTGTCAAAATCCAACTGCTCGACATCAAGATCACACCTTCCATGAAACTGGGGGAAAATATCTTCCACTTTACCGCATTCTTCCGGCAAAGCAGTCAAATATGTCAACTCGGCATCCTTATGCCTGATCAAGATTTCAATAGACTCAGCCCCTGTATAACCGCTTGCTCCAATAATAGCTACTTTTACCATATCTTTTCCTACACTCAAATGTTAATTAATAAAAAAATGGCCGCCAAAACTTTCGCTTCGCGGCCATTGTAATCGGTAATTTGCCAAAACGCAATTAACGTTTTGAGAACTGGTATCGCCTTCTTGCACCTCTCTGGCCGTATTTCTTTCTTTCTTTCATTCGACCATCACGAGTCAAATACCCGCCTTGACGCAATGGAGACAGTAAAGATGTATCATAATCTCTAAGCGCCCTAGCAACACCGAGCATGATAGCTCCGGCTTGGCCGGTTGAGCCGCCGCCATTGACATTAACAAACACATCGAACTTGCCTTCGCTGTCAATTGCCTTCAATGGAGCTAGAACAAAATTTTTCTGCTCAACACGTTTAAAATATTCATCCAGTTCTTTATCGTTTATAATCAATTTGCCGTCACCGGGTTTGATCCTTACTCTAGCGACACTGCTTTTGCGTCTTCCGGTTCCCCAGTAAAAACCTGCCTTATCAGGTCCTTTACTTTGGTATATTTCGGCTGTTGTTTCATTTTGTGAAAAATCTGACTCCGGCTGACCGGTTATATTAGCCGCCGTTTCAGGATTAATAAGAGGACTTCCGTTTTGATTTTCCATATTTTAGCTGCCTATAATATTAAAGTTCCAGTTTTTCCGGCGTCTGAGCCGCATGTTCGTGTTCATTTCCACGATAAACTTTGAGTTTTCCAAGCATGTGCCGACCAAGTTTGTTTTTGGGAAGCATTCGCCTGACCGCAAGCTCAATTACCTTTTCAGGCTTTTTTTCCATCATATCCGCAAAAGATACAGTCCGCAAACCGCTGGTATAACCAGTATAATGATGATAATGTTTTGTTTGTGCCTTATCGCCGGAAACCATTACCTTCTCAGCATTTAACACTACAACATAATCACCCGTATCAACATGCGGCGTATATGTCGGCTTGGTTTTTCCCATCAACACCATCGCTATTTTGGATGCCATGCGTCCCAAAGTTGCACCTTCGGCGTCAACAACCCACCATTTGCGTTGGACATCTTCTTTTTTAGCCATAAAAGTTTTCATAATACTTATTTATCTCCGCTATATTTTGCAAAGCACCACATTATATCAATCGCTCTGACTCTGTCAAGCCACAAAATACTATTTTACGCAGGTAAATGCCAAAAAACAGTCCTTAATTTAATTAATTTCAAACAATTTGCTAATTTTATCAGATTTTTTAAAGATTGCTAATAAAAAAAGCGGGCTAATTTTACTTAACCCGCTTAAATTTGTGAATTTACCAGCAAAAATTAACTGTTAAAATCGTCGAATCCATCTTCATCCATAGGAATAGCTGTTTTTACCTTAGGTGCACTGCTTTTTACCTTTTTCGGAGTTGATGAACCTGCGATTTCATGAAAAACATGGTCCGATTTAGAAAGTTCTTTTTTTAGTTTCTTTGCTGAGGGTTTACTCTGAGTCGAATTTGACCCGCCAACCAAAGCCGCTAATTCCCGAACAATGCTGTCCATTTGCTCTGCCTGGGCACTGAGTTCTTCAGAAGCACTTGCAGATTCTTCCGCATTGGCAGCGTTTTGCTGGGTAACTTTGTCCATCTGGGTCATCGCGGTATTGATCTGGTCGATGCCCTGGGCCTGCTCTGATGATGCTGCCGCTATTTCGCTGACAAGATCACTGGTTTTACCGACACTTGTAACGATTCCTTCAAGCACTTTACCAACTTCACTGGCAATGCTTACGCCATTTTCAGAATTTTTCACAGATTCTTCGATCATTGCAGATGTATTCTTCGCCGCTTCTGCCGATCTCATTGCAAGATTGCGAACTTCTTCAGCCACAACAGCAAATCCCTTACCGGCTTCACCGGCACGTGCCGCT
>CAZITB010000146.1:0-5842 GCA_964542055.1 uncultured Candidatus Kuenenia sp. | reverse complement strand
TGCCGCCATAGCTGAAAAATACCAAAGGCCCAAAGATACGATCGTGCTCCAGGAACGCCACCTGGCAGAGGCTTTCCAACAAGCCGTTTTCCAGTTGACCAGCCCTGACAACCGCATGCAGGTCCTTGAAAAGGTTCTTGGCGGGCCAATCTCAGGAGGCCCTGACGATACGGCTGCGATACAAAACCAGATTCGTTCATACCTGATGAAGTCCGGCAAACCCTGTTATGCAAAAGAGAATTTTGTAAATCTCAAACAAGCCCAGACTTTAATTTGCCAATTGGGCGGGATACCTTGTTACCCCGTTTTAGCTGACGGCTCAAAAGAACCCTGCGAATATGAGCAAACCCCAGAGTCATTAATCGACCATTTAAAGGCGAATAACTTTGCGATGGTAGAATTCATACCGACCCGCAACAGCCCGGAAGTTCTGGCAGAATATGTAACCGCAATCCGAAATGCGGCAATAGCAGTAGTTTCAGGTACAGAGCACAACACACCTGATCTGATACCCGTAACACCGGCTTGCAAAAATTCACAGGCAGTTCCAGAAAAGGTTCAGCAAATTTTCGATGAGGGCACATACATTCTTGCGGCTCATCAATACATGATCGCAAACGGCAAATCCGGTTTTGTTGACGAAAACGGCAATACCAATTCCAATTTTGCTGATTCGAAAGAGCTGATTGAGACTTTTGCGAATATCGGCTCAAATGTAATAGATAGCTTTTTAAAACAATAGTTGAGGATCGAATGGCTTCAAGTAAATTAGTAAACGTAATCTCCCCTGCACTTAGAATGCTTTTAAAGAAAGACGGCATCTGCCCTTTGATAAAGTTCAGTAAAAAACAAGCTGACAGTCAGCTAAATGTTTCAATTGATGAAAATGACAGTGTGGATCAGGTCATAAATAAATTAAAAGAAGTTTTGAACTCTGAACAAAGTCCCGGCGTTTTGAATGTCGAAAATTTGGGTAGTTTTGAGATAAGTGCACCAGAAGCTGCCAAAGCAAGAGCCGGCGCAAAAGTAGTCATAGTTACCGGGGCCGCACAGGGTTTCGGGCTTGAAATCGCACAGCATTTGGCGGATGAGGGCGCTTATGTAGTTCTGGCTGATATAAACGCAAGCCAGGCCGAAAAGGAATCCCAGAAGATAAACGAAAAAGTAAACAACGATTCAACGATCGCGATTGAAATAAATGTAGCGGATATCGAATCGGTCAATGCGGCAGTTTCGAAAGTTGTCCAGCGCTTCGGAGGAATAGATGTGTTAATTGCCAACGCGGGAATTTTAAGAGCTGAAAGTGTCAAGACTCAGCCGGTAAAGGATTTCGATCTTACAACCGCCGTCAATTACAAGGGATACTATTTATGCACCCAGGCAGTTTCAAAAATATTGGCCGTTCAGCATCAGGCCGATCCAAGCTGCATGAGCGATATAATACAGATCAATTCAAAATCGGGCCTGGAAGGTTCGAACAAGAATTTCGCATACGCAGGCAGCAAGTTCGGCGGAATAGGTTTAACCCAGTCATTCGCACTGGAGCTTATCGAAGACGGAGTTAAGGTCAATTCGATTTGCCCGGGTAACTTTTTCGATGGACCCTTGTGGTCACATCCTGAAAACGGATTGTTTGCTCAGTATTTGAGAACCGGCAAAGTTCCGGGCGCGAAAAATATCGGTGACGTTAAAAAGTTTTATGAAGCGAAAGTGCCTATGAAACGCGGCTGCACAACTGCCGATGTTATGAAGGCGATTTATTATGTAATTGAACAGAAATATGAAACAGGCCAGGCGATTCCGGTTACCGGCGGCCAGGTCATGCTGCATTAAGGAGCAACACATGTCGAATTTACCTAAAACACAATACGCTATTCAATTAACTGCCCCTGATAATCTTGTCTTGAATGAAAGCAAAGAAGTTTACAATTGCGGCCCGCATCAGATCGTTGCGGAAGTTCTGGCGGTCGGGCTTTGTTATTCCGATGTAAAACTTTTGAAGCAGTTCGCAAAGCATGCTCGCAAAGGACCGATTGTATCAGGCATTGACACCGAGGTCCTTGAAAATGAAAAGTCTTACAGGCCCGATGATGAACCGACAGTGCCCGGCCATGAAGTCTGCTGCAAGATAATCGCAGTTGGCGAGAAAGTTAAATATCATAAAATTGGGCAGCATGTTCTGGTACAGGCCGATTTCAGATGGTTGAAAACTGAACATTCCAATGGTGCCTTCGGTTACAACATAGAAGGTGCTTTACAGCAGTATATAACATTGGATGAGCGGATTTTCGTTGATCCTGTGCATAACGAAAGTTATCTTCTCGATGTTGATACACAAACTTCACCCTCGGCTATTGCTCTTGTTGAGCCGTGGACTTGCGTGGAAAGTTCATACATTTCGCCTGAGAGACAGACTGTCACCCCAGGCAAAACTTTGCTCGTTGCCGCTGAAAAAGGTTATCAGATCAAAGGCGTCAAGGAAAGCTTTTCGAAAGATGCTCCGCCGAATAAAATTCTGGCATGCTGTGCGGATCAGGACCAGCTGGCAGCTTTGAAAAACATTGGGATTGAAGTTAAGGAAATTGATTCGGTAGATGAAATTGACAATGAGTCGATATTAGATATCATTTATTTTGGCAACAGCAAAGCTGCGATTGAGAAATTAAATGACAAACTTGCCAAAAATGGAGTGATAAATATAGTTCTCGCCGGCAACCAAATTGGCGAAGAAACCGCGGTTGATGTCGGTAACGTACATTACGGTTTGACTCGTTGGATAGGCACCATGAGCGATTCGGCAGAAATGAGCTATAAGCATATACCGGCGACCGGCGAGATTCGCAAAGCCGATAATATTCTGGTCATTGGTGCCGCAGGCCCTATGGGGCAGATGCATGTTATTCGTCTGGCTTGCAGCGGAGTTGAAAACATTTCGATAACCGGTACTGATTTTGATGATCAGCGGCTGGAATCATTGAACAAAAAAGCGGCTGGACCCGCAGCCCAAAATTCTGTCGAGCTTAAACTTGTCAATCCCAGCAAAAATCCTTTGAAAGATAAGTTCACCTATTTTGGCGTTATGGCTCCGGTAAGCGGCTTGATAGCTCAGTCGATAAAAGATGCTGCTCCAAATGCGATAATAAATATTTTCGCGGGAATACCGGCGGGAACAAAACAGCTGATCGATCTTGATACTTACATCAGCAATAAATGCTATATGTTCGGCACGAGCGGTTCGACGCTGGACGATATGAAAATTGTTATGAACAAAGTTTCGTCCGGGCAGTTGGATACGAATTTGTCTGTGGATGCGGTTTGCGGTATGGCAGGAGCTATTGAAGGCGTCCGTGCGGTCGAAAACAGGCTGATGGCTGGCAAGATAATTGTTTATCCCAAACTCGAGCAGCTTGGCCTGGTAAATCTCGAACATCTCAAAGATGAAATGCCCGATGTTGCAGAAAAATTGAATAATGGCCTGTGGACAAAGCAAGCCGAAGAACAGTTATTGAAAACAGCGAAATAACGGGAGTCTTTATGGCAAAAAAACATGCATATTTAGCTGTCGATCTCGGCGCAGAGAGCGGTCGTGTGATCAAGGGCACTCTTTCAGAAGGCAAACTGGAGCTTGAGCAGATAAACCGTTTTCCAAATGGAATGGTTCCGATTGCGGGAAATTATTGCTGGAACCTGGTGCGGCTGTATGAATCGATGATTGAAGCATTCAAACAATGTGCAGATTCCCAAACTCCAATAGAAAGCATTGGTGTGGATTCGTGGGGAGTCGATTTTATGCTTTTGGCCAAAGATAAAACGCCACTGGGATTTCCCGTCGCTTATCGTGACAGCCGTACAGATGGAATGATGGAAAAGCTTTTTGAGACAATACCCGCTGAGAAAATTTACGAGAAAACGGGTATCGCTTTTTTGAAGTTCAATACGATCTATCAGCTGCTCGCCCTTTCGTCTTCGGACAGCACAGCTTTGAAAGAGGCTCGACATCTTTTGATGACTCCTGATTTTTTCCATTACCTGTTCACCGGCAAGATGACAAATGAATATACTATTGCCAGTACATCACAGGGTGTCAATCTCGAGACCCGCAAATGGGACAG
This sequence comes from uncultured Candidatus Kuenenia sp., assembly GCA_964542055.1. Taxonomy (GTDB): domain Bacteria; phylum Planctomycetota; class Phycisphaerae; order Sedimentisphaerales; family CAMDDF01; genus CAZITB01. The sequence continues at coordinate 1,730 of CAZITB010000146.1, read as the reverse complement.
CGAAATCCTGCAAGCCGTGGGAGCATCTCCTGAACTGCTAAACGAGTTAATAGAACCCGGTACAGTTATCGGACCTTTGACTAAACAGATACAGGAAATTACAGGTCTTGGCCCGATTCCGGTTGTCGCACCCGGCGGACATGACACGGCATCAGCGGTTGCGGCTGTACCAGCCAACTCGAAAAACTGGGCGTATATAAGTTCGGGCACATGGTCGCTTATGGGTATCGAAACCGATAAACCGATGCCGACCAGAAAAGCCTTTGAGTATAACTTTACAAATGAAGGCGGCGTGCTGAAGACAATACGTTTCCTTAAGAATATTATGGGATTGTGGCTTGTGCAACGCTGCCGGGCCGATTTTGGAAGTGAGTTCGATTACGGCCAGCTTACAGAGATGGCAGCCAACGCCCCGGCTTTCAAATGCCTGATAAATCCTGATCTGGATGAATTTATGAACCCTGTTTCAATGACAAAGGCCATTGACAAATTCTGTGAGCGTACCGGCCAGCCAAAACCTCAGAGCAAGGGAGAATATATCAGGTGCTCTCTGGATAGTTTGGCTTTGCAGTACCGCCTGGTAATCCAGCAGTTGGTCGAAATATACGCAATAGACTTTGAAAAAATACATATCGTCGGCGGCGGAATACAGAATAAAGTTCTCAATCAGTTCACTGCCGATGCGACCGGTTTAACCGTGGAAGCGGGACCTGTCGAGGCCACCGTTGCAGGAAATATTATGATGCAGGCAATTGGCTTGGGACACATCGAGTCGCTGGCAAAAGGCAGAAAAATTATTCGCGATTCGTTCCCTGTAGAAACATATCAACCTAAAGATACGGAGACATGGCATAAACCATTCGAAAGATTTTTGGAACTGAAAAAAGCCTGACCCTGATTTATCCAAAAACTCCCAAATGAACAAACTTAAACCCCGCAACAACCCGAAAAATAAATAACCCCACAACCTATATAAAAGCTCTATCGCGGAAGCGATGAGATAGAATTAATCTATAAGTTTCCAAAAGCTCAATCGCGGCAGCAATGAGATTGGAATTATACAACCGGCTAAGGTAAGACTACTCACCATTTATTTGCCGAATATTCCAACGCATCAATATGCTGGAATAAAAGCGTTAGAAAGCTCTGTATTGCAGCAATAATTCAGATGTCCCTGGCTGATATCAAGTTCCATTTTATCTTCGAAGAATACCGCATCTATTTGCCAGGGCTGAAACAGAACAGATAATCTTTCATTTTAAGAATTGCATTTGCCTAAATATTGATTTAAACTTTTTATATAGACACTCTCGGAGTGTGTACGTATAAATTGGTATTAAATGGCTAAAAAGATGGATCATAAATCAGAAACTGTACTTTTAGAGGATCAGGTAATAGAAATTATTAAGCAGAAGCTAAAAAGCCGCAAATGGTGGCTGATGCTGGCCTGTTCATCCCAGTCATTACAGCTTATTACTAAGATAGAGGATCGCTACTACAAACAGTACCAGGGTAAGGGTAAGTCAGGTTTCATAATGGGCCCTTTTGCAGGGTATGGTATAGGTGGTATTTTCATGGCCCATAAAAGCTGTATGTCACCAGAGCAGCTTTCGGCTGTTATGGGATTTGACATTGGTGACGGCAGCAGTGATGTAATTTTAGCGGCTGATACACCTGCCGGAACTTCGACACCACGAGAGAGATAAAATCGAAAAAACGCTATTTTTGCG
>CAZITB010000145.1:0-5862 GCA_964542055.1 uncultured Candidatus Kuenenia sp. | reverse complement strand
CATTTTCATAATCCAGCTCGAATTCAAAAACCCCGGCGGAGTAGTCCCTTTCGCGAAAGTCCAGCAGAGACTTACCTCAGAACTGGAATTTATGCGTCGCAAAAAAATGATCGACAACATGATGAACAGATTTACCAGCCAGGTCGACCTCGCCGACATAAACGAATTCGTCGATTCGATAATCAAACAAGCTTACCTCCGATTCAAATAAGGAACTCACTTGAGCCAGATAATCGCACATGGTATTGACCTGGTGGACCTGCCCAGGATAAAACAGATGATTGACCGCCACGGCCAAAGATTCCTCGACCGCGTTTTCACTCCCGCCGAACAGGAAAACGCAGGAAAATCGAAAAACCAAACCGAAAAACTCGCCGGCAGGTTTGCCTGCAAAGAAGCCGTCCTCAAATTGATCGGCACCGGCTGGCGGGGAAAAATAGCATGGACCGACATCCAGGTAGTGAACGATTTTTACGGAAAACCCCAGGTAACCCTCTCAGGCGAAGTAAAAAAAATCGCCGACCAAATGAAAATCTCACAGGTCAGCATCTCGATCACCCACACCTCAAATTTTGTCATCGCCTCCGCTGTCGCTCTAGCCCAGCCTTAACTACCACTTGTAAGCAGTATTATCATTGCGACCCTGCGAAACTTTATGCCGGAAAATACCCGCAGGCCATGAAACACCAACAGTTAAAATAATTGCTATAACAGCCGTAACAATATCCACCATCCAAATATCTTTACCTAGCAAAACCGTAGTAACTTTAACCAACGCCAACAGCACCATCGGCAAAATCAAAGCCGCCAGCGGCCATTTAAAATCAACCTCACGCATCGGCATATACCTGTCGATAAACTGTATCCAAACCATTGTAAAACCCGCGAAACCCAAAAAATGATACAAACTACCGATCACGGCATTCTGAGCGAACATATTACCGGTCGTAAAATTCGGCAAAAGATAAACCAAAAGCCCGCTTATAATCAACCCGCTTGGCCACAAATTGAAAAAAGTCAAAATCACCATACACACCAGCACTCCAGAAGCATTTGCCGCAAAATCGGTCAAGCTCGTATTTCGACCCACAAAACCCTGAAAATATTCATCCAGCCCGCCGTAAAGCAAGGCAATTCCAACAGTTATCCACGCAGACCAACTCAGCCAGTTAACTTTCTTCAGAGGAGAAATTGCCACCCACAAAAAAAATGTCAACACCATATAAGCAAGAAAATGCATCATTTTATCGCTAACCTGGGCCGTACGAACCATCCCCGGAACAGGAATATGCGTCAAAATAAAAATAAACGGCCAATAAAAAACAAGACCGATAATTGCAAGTTTATGCCTTAAAATCAGACCCATAAATATCCATAGAAGAGTTTAAATAGCTTTTCACGTTCTAATGAATTATACATCGTAAAAAAACACACCCGCCTTAACTGCAAAACCATTTTGCGACAATTTTCTACCACTTACATTCTAACCCCATAACATAATCGTGACCATAAAATTCGTGCAAAATAAATTTTAAACGCTAAAATAATCACCTATGAAAAAACTAATCACTTTATACACACTTGCAATTTGCTCATTTGCCGCAGCCCAGGCCCAAACCCAATACTATGCGCTGTTTATGAACGGTGCAAAAGTCGGCTATTCTATCCACACACGAACCGCCAAACCGGACATGGTCATTACATCCGAACAGACCAACTTCACCATCAAACGCGGCGACTTCACCCTGAATATTTCCACCACCGAAACATCTTACGAAACCCCCGACGGTAAACCGCTCGCCTTCGAATCAACCGAAAATTTCGGAACAGGCCCGAAAATCATAAAAGGCAAAATCAATCCCAACGGCACCGCCCAGCTTACAATAGAAAACAACGGCAAAACCGCAAAGCAAACAATAGATTTCCCCAAAGATGCCATAATGTCCGAAGCTGCCCGGCTCCTGACCATAAAAAAAGGCTTCGAACCCGGCACAGCTTACACCGCAAAAATCTTTTCCCCTTCACTGCTGATACCTGTAGAAACCCAGGTAACTATCGGGCCCAAAAAAACCGTTGACCTACTCGGCCGATTCGTCGAACTCACCCAAGCCAAATCATCCATGCAAGCCATGATCCCCATTAACTCCACCGCGTATCTTAATTCGGACGGAATACCCCTCAAAATGACCCTGCCCGTCGCCGGCATCAACATGGAAATAATCGCATGTGAAAAAGCCTACGCACTTTCGCCCGCCGACCAGTTCAACATCCTCGAAACCATGATCGTCTCGCCTGTTAAAATAGACAATCTAGAAAAAGTAAAATCAATAACTTACACCATCCATGCCAAAGACACCAACGAGATATTCTTCCCCGAAACAAACTCCCAAACCGTAAAAGAAATCTCACCCGGAAAATTCCAGCTAACCGTAAATCGCCAGCAAACCCCCGAATCCAACCAGCCAATTCCCTATAAAGGTTCAAGCCCCGAAGCGCTTGCTGCCTTAAAACCTAACATGTACATCGAATCTGACGATCCCCAAATCATCAAAACCGCAAAACAAATAGTTGGCGATCAAACAGACCCTTACACCGCCGCTTTGCAGATTGTAAAATTTGTAAATTCCCACATTTCCAAAAAAGACCTTTCCGTAGGATACGCATCCGCATCGGAAGTCCTCAAATCAGCCCAGGGCGACTGCACCGAACACGCCGTACTCACCGCCGCACTTTGCCGCGCGACAGGCATCCCCGCCCAGATTGTCACCGGGATGATCTACGCCGACTCATTCATCCAGGCCCAAAACATCTTCGGCCCCCATGCATGGACCGCCGCTTACATCGACGGCAAATGGATCAATCTCGACGCAACCCGGGCCACAAACTCAAACGGATTCACCCCCACCCATATCGCCATACACATCTCAAACGGCTCACCAGCAGACTTTCTCGACATGGTCGCCGTCTTCAACAACTTCGAAATAAAATCGCTAACCATAAACCATGACCCTCAGCATGACTCAAACCAATAAAAAATACGACTGTATTGTAGTAGGCGGCGGACACGCCGGAGCTGAAGCCGCACACGCAGCCGCAAAACTCGGCGCAAAAACCCTGCTCATAACAATTTCGCTCGACACGATCGCCAAGATGAGCTGTAACCCCGCAATCGGCGGCCTCGCCAAAGGCCAGATCGTCCGCGAAATCGACGCCCTCGGCGGCATAATGGCCCTGGCAATTGACGCCACCGGAATACAGTTCCGCACCTTAAATTCATCCAAAGGTCCCGCCGTCCAGTCTCCCCGCGCACAGGCAGACATGTACCTCTACAAAAATTTCGTCCGCGATTACCTCCTCCAAACCCCCAACCTCGACATCCACCAAGCCATCGCAACCGACATCCTAACCGAAAACAACTCCATAACCGGTGTCCAGTGCAGCGATGAAAATATCTTTCTCGCCCCCTCTGTAATAATTACCGCCGGCACTTTTCTCCGCGGCCTTATGCACATCGGCACAGAAAAATTCCAGGGCGGACGCCGCGACGAACCCGCCAGCAACCAGCTAAGCCAATCCCTCGAAAAAGCAGGCATAAAACTCCAGCGACTAAAAACCGGAACCCCCGCAAGGCTCGACTCAAAAACAATCGACTATGACAAATGTGAAGTTCAACACGGCGACAACCCCCCCAAAGCATTTTCCTTTCTAGCTGACAAAATCGACCGCCCCCAGCTTCCCTGCTGGATAACATACACCAATCCCCAAATCCACCAGCTCCTAACCGAATGCATAGAAAGCGGCAGGGCACCACTCTACTCAGGCCAGATACAATCCACCGGCGCCCGTTACTGCCCCAGCATCGAAACCAAGATCAAGCGTTTCCCCGACAGAAACCGCCACATGGTTTTCCTCGAACCCGAAGATTCCGAAAACAAAACAATCTACTGCAACGGCATAAGCACCTCCGTCCCTCGCGACGTCCAGCAGCAAATGCTAAAACTCCTCCCCGGCACCGAAAACGCAAAAATCATCCACTATGCCTATGCAATCGAATACGATTTCGCACCGCCCGAACAGCTCAAAATAAATCTCGAAACCCGAAAAGTCTCAGGCCTCTTCCTCGCAGGCCAGGTAAACGGCACATCAGGCTACGAAGAAGCCGCCGGCCAGGGCATCCTCGCCGGAATAAACGCCGTCCGCAAACTCGACAACAAACCGCCCCTTATTCTCTCCCGCGACCAGGCATACATCGGCGTAATGATCGACGACCTGCTAACCCGCGGTATCGACGAACCGTACCGAATGTTCACCTCACGCGCAGAATACCGCCTGCTGCTAAGAAGCGACAACGCCGACCGCCGCCTCACACCCATCGGCAAAAAAATCGGCCTCGTCGATGAAACCCGCTGGCAAAAATACAACCGGAAAATCGAAGACATACAAACCCTAACCAGCCAACTCCAAAGCATCAAAAAAGACAGTACCCCGCTTTACAATATCCTCAAACGCCCAGAAACAAACCTCAATGACCTGCTCTCCCAATCCGATCAGATTGACCCAAACGCATTTCCCGAACAGGTCCGCCAAGCCGTCGAAATTGACATTAAATATCAGGGCTACCTCGTCCGCCAGCAAAAAGCCGTCAACGCCATGAAAAAACTCCGCCAGCAAAAACTGCCCGAAAAAATAGATTACACAAAAATCCCCCACCTCCGCGCCGAAGCAAAAGAAAAACTCAAAAAGTTCAAACCCCACAATCTCGACCTTGCCAGCCGAATCTCCGGCATAACCCCCGCCGACATAACCGTCCTCCAGATATACCTCAAAAAAGATTAAACCCTGCTAAGTGCACCTTGGAATTTCAAAAAAACCAGTCCCAAAACCGCGCCCGTAAAATTAAAAACCTGGTCAAGCGCATTATTGTAATAACCGCCCACTCCCGAAGACTCATACACAACCACCGATGAAAATTCAATTATCTCATTGACTGCGCCAACCCCCATCACCACCAGTATCAAATTCATCCCGAAAATCACCTTATTCGACCCTTCCTTAAAAACCGACCTGATCACAGAAAACACCAGAACCGCCACAATAAAAGAAAACAAAACATGCATGTACTGATCATATCGCAAAATATGATACGGCTCACCAATCAACTTGGGAAAAACCGAATCATAAAGCCGTACCCCGTCGATATGCAAACAACCGCCAAGCAGATGCAAAAACAGCCATATCACAAACCCCACCTTTCCAACCGCCATAAACTTGTAAACGTTATCACCCGCCGCAACAGCATATATCAAAAAAATCAATGTCGATGCATATATCACAAACTCCGCATTACCCTGCACAATATAAAAACTGGTAAACCCCGTTAAAATAACCACATTCAAAATAAAAAACTTCCAGCTTTTGATTTTCAACAGTTTCTTGGTTTCCATTTCATCCCTTATTTATTTTTATCTTTCAATACAGCTCTTGCATAGAAACAGCCCGCTGATATGCCTCCTTTACCATCGGCATCGACATCCCTGTCATAAAACAAATATCAATTAAACTATACTATTTTTTCAATTTTGTAAAGTAATCAAAATGAAAAAGAAAGTCGTAATGAAAAATTACCTCTTGCCCAGTATATGCACATGAGTAAGAACATGGATTCCCGTTCGATGCTGGCTTTAGTTTTTTTGCTCGCGATCATCCCTAATCATAATTATTACTGTTGAAAAACTCGACAATTCTGTTAAAATACAAAATCTAACATCTGGAGAGGTGTCGGAGTGGCTTATCGAGCACCCTTGGAAAGGGTGTGTACGGGCAACCGTACCGCGGGTTCGAATCCCGCCCTCTCCGTTATAT
>CAZITB010000144.1:0-5883 GCA_964542055.1 uncultured Candidatus Kuenenia sp. | reverse complement strand
CAACGAAAAAGGCCCCCCTTTCTTCAATCGATTTTTTAGCTTCATCTACGAAAATATCGAAAGCTTTGTGAGCCAGATCGTCATACGTTTTAACTTTAACCACATTTGGTTTGGTGTTTTTTTGCATACTGCTCGCCTCCCTTATGGCAAGAGTTATATTCTATACATAAATTTTACCACACCAAGTGTAGTGTGCAACCTTATTTTCCGTAAGCTTTTTCCGGGTCGTAAACCGGCTGGGCTACAAACTCAAGCTGATCGGAAGTTTGTGGTTTCAATCCGCGGTAGAAGCATGACTGGTATCCCACATGGCACTGGCCCTGGTCAACTTCGACTTTCAGAATCAGGCAGTCCTGGTCGCAGTCAACGAGTATCTGTTTTACAACCTGAAAATGTCCGCTTTGTTCGCCTTTTTTCCAGAGTTTTTTTCTGGAACGGCTAAAGTAAACCGCTTTTCCTGACTCGATTGTCAGTTTAAGTGCCTCGTCATTCATATACGCTACCATGAGCACCTGAGCTGTTTTATGGTCTTGGGCGATAGCTGTTATAAGGCCGTTGGCGTCAAATTTAGGTTGAAATTTTAAACCTTTTTCTATTTCCGGGTTTGCTGCCACTTGAAAATCTCCTACTTACATATAAGTTATCTTGCTTTTGAAGTTTTAAACGTTAATATATTCGAAAACAAGATTTTTCTCTGATTTTTAGCTTAAAAAAGGCTTATTTATTGAAATCTTATAAAAAAACATCTTTGCTGGTGTTAAAAATCCTTGTAGCGGCAATATGTTTATGGCTGGTTGGACGCGCCCAGGATTGGGGTGAAATAAAAAAGATATTTTCAAATTTGGATCTTTTTTACTTTTTTGTCGCGGTTCTTTTTTTTACATTGGGTCAGCTTATAGTTATGCTTAGATGGAATTATCTGCTGAGGGTGCAATCTGTAAGGATATCTAATTTTACAGCTATAAAGCTGGGGATGCTTGGGCTTTTTTATAATAATTTTCTTCCAAGCGCTATCGGTGGAGATTTTTTGCGTGCATGGTACGTTACCAAGCATACCGATCAGGAACATCGTCTGGCGGCAGCATTTTCGGTGTTTTTTGATAGAGCACTTGGGCTTTTTGGGATGTTCGTTTTGGCTATGATTGGTTATTTTCTGGTTATCTATGGACGTGAATTTAAGATTTTTGGAGATCAAAAGCAGGACTACAGCGGATATCTTCCAACTATTTATATACTTCTATCGGTTGCTTTGGGTTTGGCGGTGGTTGTGGGATTAACAAGAAAGGGCAGAAAAGTAACAAGGATAGTTCTCGAAAAAGCTGTAAGTATTATAAAACGAGTAGTTTATTCGGTCAGGATTTATGCTAAAAGGCCATTTTCGATGCTATTTGCTCTTGGTTTGACTTATATATCTCAATTGATAAGTATAGTTGGATTGTGGTTACTGGGCAGTAACTTGGGTATAGATGTAAGTTTTAAGTATTACCTGGTCTTTTTTCCATTGAGCTGGGTTGTTGGCGCAATTCCTATAAGTATAGGTGGTATAGGAGTTATCGAAGGTCTTTTGACTATTTTATTTGTAGCTGCAGGTGCTGATACAGAGGCTGCATTTTCATTATCTCTTTGTCAAAGGGCGATTTTGCTGATCGTGGCGTTGCCGGGAATATGTGTTCATTTGGCCGGGGCACACCTGCCGGGAGAGGAGTTTTTTGTTGACTCTAATGAAAGCATAGTTTAAATTACCTTTTGTGGAATAAACCAGCAATTTTTGCTGTTAAATATAAAATAAGTGGAGTTTACGATGAACTCAAAAAAGTTTCGGGGGAAGTTGGTTGTTTAAAAATTTTAAAGATTATTTCTTCAAAGGCATAGCTGTTTTGCTGCCTACGATTCTGACGATATGGATTTTCGTGCAATCATATCGCTTTATTCAGGATAATGTAAGTGCGGCGATTAACAGGGCGGTTGTTGTTGTACTTGTCAATGGGACCAATTCTTATCCAAATCCCAGCGAAGAGGAAATCCGCCTGTACGCTATCAATCAAAACGTCGATCGAAATGAACTCGACGAGGCAGTTAATCAACAGAAGTATGTTTATGGAGCCAGAATTGAAAAAGCAGAGGATTACTGGGTTCATGGACCAGGCCAGATAACTGGATTTTTGATAGCTTTAGTTGGAGTTTTCTTTTTCGGGGCCTTTTTAGCGAGCTTTGTAGGCAAGGCTCTTTGGAGACGGTTTGAGCATTTTTTGCTCAAAACCCCGCTTTTGCGTAAAGTTTATCCATATATAAAGCAAATTACTGATTTTTTTCTTACGCAGAACAAACTCTCATTTACAAAGGTTGCAGCGGTGGAATATCCCAGAAAAGGTATCTGGTCGATCGTGCTTGTTACCGGCGAGGGTTTGGGGTCGGTTTCCATGAAACAGGATAGGGAGTATATTACCGTTTTTGTACCCAGTTCTCCGACGCCATTTACCGGTTATGTTGTTATGGTGGCCAAAGAGGACGTTCTTTTTTTAGATATTTCAATTGAAGAGGCGTTGAGGTATACTATAAGTGGTGGAGTAATAACTCCAACTCAGCACAAAATTTATGAACAGAACAAGGCTGAAAAAACCGAGATTAATTAAGTTTGAAAGGTGCCTTAAGATGGTTGAAAAGAGAAAAGATTTTCAGATTGTGATAACTGGCAAACATTTTGATATTACAGATGCAATCAGGGAACATGTTGAAGATAAGGCCGAAAAACTGCCGCGCTACTACGACAGTCTCAATTTCATAGAGGTTGTTATCGAGGCAGCCAAGAACAGGCATCATGTGGAAGTGATCGCCCGCGCAGAACATAATCTTGTTTTCGTCGGCACTGAGATCGGCGATGACATGTACACTTGTATAGATAAGGCCGTTCATAAGGTTGAACGCCAGCTGACCAAGCATAAGGAAAAAGAAAGAAATAAAAAGCATATATCTAACAATGAGTTTCAAAGTTAGTGTCTGCTAAAAGGAGTAAGATTAGTATGAAGTTGAGTGACGTGTTTTGTTTCGATTCAGTAGTTGTTCCATTGGTGTCAAAAGAACGTGATACTATCATCGGAGAGCTTGTAGATAGTCTAGCGGCCAATGGTTGTTTCGGCAAAGCAGATAAAGAAGAGATCAAGCAGTCGATCATTAAAAGAGAAAACGATGCAAGTACCGGCATTGGCAAAGGTGTTGCGGTTCCACACGTAAAAACGGATTCAGTTAAAAAAGCGGTAGCGGCAATAGGTATATCAGAAGAAGGTGTTGATTTTTCATCGCTTGACAAACAGCCTGTTTACACGATTATTCTGTTGGTCAGTTCGTCAGAGAATCCTGATAATCATTTACAGGCAATGGAAAAAATATTTAAACTGCTTCAAAATGATAAATGCAGGAAGTTTTTGCGCCAGTCAACTACGGTTGAGCATGTCAAAGAAATTATTGTAGATTTCGAGCAGGGAAGTATATAATTGGATGAAAAGATAGAAATCGAAGTTGAGATAAAGAACTCCGATGGATTGCATATGCGTCCTGCGATGCAGTTTGTAGATGTAGCGAGCAAGTATCATTGTGATATTACAGTCAGCAGCGGCGATACTGCCGTGGACGGAAAGAGCATAATGCAGATGACAATGCTGGCGGCAACGCAAGGTACAAGACTGAAAATTTTAGCCAATGGTGAAGATGCGCTAGAAGCTGTAAACGAGTTGAAAGACTTAGTAGAAGTTAAATTCGCACAGCAACAAAGTTAGAGCATTTGCGTAGAAATATTATGGAAATAAAAAAAGGAATAGCTGTTTCGCCCGGTATAGCGATATCCAAGCCTTTGGTGATCGACTCGGAGGAATATCGTATTCCAAGACGTTCAATCATGCCTTCAGAAAAGGTTTCTGAGGTAAGGCGTGTAAGAGCGGCGTTTAAGGGGGCTGCCGATGAGTTATCAGAGCTTGAGAATGCACAGGATATAAACGAAAATCAGATCAAGGATATTTTCGCGGTTCACCTGAGGTTTTTGAAAGATAAGACTCTTCGCAAACGAATAACGGATATAATATCGAGCGAATCTTTGACCGCCGAATATGCAGTTTCGACAGTTCTTAGAGATATTGCCGACCATTTCACAAAAGTTAATGACGATTACATCAGTGAAAGAGCGGCTGATATATATGATATCGAACGAAGGCTTATAAAGCATTTACTTGGTGAAAAAAAACAGGATATGGCTCACCTCAATAGCGAGGTTGTTGTTATTGCACATGAGCTTAGTCCGACTCAAACGGCGGGTTTTGACAGGAAATTCATAAAAGGTTTCGCCACTGATGCAGGGGGACGTACAAGTCACACTGCCATAGTTGCCCGTTCTCTTGGTATTCCGGCAGTTGTTGCGCTTGAGGATGTTACGTCAACGATAAGGCCCGGTCAGCAAGTCATTATTGACGGTAATAAAGGCGTTGTAGTAATCGACCCTGATGAAGAGACGACCAAGCAGTATATCAGGCTTCAACAAGAATTTATGATACTGGAAAACAAGCTTGACAGTCTTCGCAATCTTGAAGCGGTTACCCGAGACGGTGTTAAGATTGATATTCTTGGTAATATCGAATTTCCGGACGAATCTAAAATTATCATGGAAAAGGGCGGAGTTGGCATAGGCTTGTATCGTACCGAATTTTTGTATTTGTACAGCGGAACAGAGCCTACGGAAGAAGATCATTATGATGCTTACGTGCAGGTAATACAAGAAATGGGCGATAACCCGGTTGTGATAAGAACTCTGGATTTGGGTGCGGATAAATATACGCAAAGCAGGCGATTTGTTCGTGAGCCGAACCCGTTTTTGGGACTCAGGTCGATCAGATTCTGCCTGCAGAATATAATAATGTTTAAGACACAGCTGCGGGCAATTTTACGGGCATCGATTCTTGGAAATGTCAAGATAATGTTCCCGCTGATAACCAATCTTCAGGAGGTCAGGCAGGCGAAGATGATCCTTCACGATGTTATGGAAGATCTCGATGAAGAAGGGATAAAGTTCAATCCGGATATTCCTATCGGTATAATGATTGAGACGCCTTCTGCGGCGCTGACTTCCAGTATTTTGGCTCGTGATGTGGATTTTTTCAGTATCGGTACAAATGACCTGGTTCAATATACTCTTGCGGTGGACAGGGGCAATGAGCTGGTTTCAACGATGTATTCGGCAGGTGATCCGGCAGTTTTGATGCTGCTGCGTAATGTGATTTTGGATGCCCATAAGGCAAAGATCGATCTTAGTGTATGCGGCGAAATGGCATCCGAACCGGAATTTGTTATCTTGCTATTGGGTATGGGAGTTAGGACTCTGTCAATAGCACCTTCGATGATACCGGAGATCAAGCAGGTAATCAGGAGCGTTTCGATCGAGTCTTGCAACAGTATAGCAAGAAAGGTGCTGACCATGGATTCAAGAAGACAAGTGACCAATTATCTCAGGGATGCGGCAATAAATGTTATTCCTGAAGTTTTTTGATTGGTTTTTTAAATAACATTTATTTGGTTTAAATATTGGCAGTTAAAACTTTGAGAGCCCAGTTTCGTATCACTGGTATGGTCAGGTATTTATCGCATCGGCAGACCATGAAGATGTTTGAGCGCGCATTTGCACGGGCAGACATTAATATTTGCTTTTCACAGGGGTTTAATCCTCATCCAAGAATGTCACTTCCTCTGCCGAGACCGCTGGGGGTTGAAAGTAGTGAGGAAGTCCTGGTCGCTAAAATAGATTACCAACAGAGTATAAGTGAACAGGGGTATAAGCAACGGCTTGGCGCACAAATGCCGAAGGGCTGCGAGATAAAAGAAATGGAATTTTTTGAAACAACC
>CAZITB010000143.1:0-5904 GCA_964542055.1 uncultured Candidatus Kuenenia sp. | reverse complement strand
TTATTTTTCCAATTTTCATGTTAAAATATCGATCAAATTGAAATTAATCACAAAAATGTTTATGGCGAAAAAAAATCTCAAAATATATTCAGTCTCAGAAGTAAATACTTTAATAAAAGTCGCTTTGGAAGAAGCTTTACCGTCTAGAATGGTGGTATCGGGTGAAATATCCAGCTGGAACGAGCATCGTAGCGGTCATTGCTACTTCAGTTTGAAAGAAAATGGTTCGCAGATACCCTGCGTTATGTGGCGAAGCAGCTTTGAAAAGTGCAAATTTGAGCCGGAAAACGGGATTTCGGTGTTAGCTACCGGTTATGTGGATATTTATCCTCCCCAAGGCAAACTGCAGTTTTATGTGGATAAACTTGAGCCGGCAGGGATCGGATCGCTGCAGTTGGCATTTGAAAAGATGGTTGGCAAACTTCAAGCTGAGGGGCTTTTTGGTGAAGAACATAAAAAGCCGCTACCTAGGTATCCCGAAAAAATAGGTATTTTGACAAGTGAATCGGGGGCGGCGATTGGGGATATTGTAGATAGTATATACAATCGATGGTCGGCAGTTGAGCTGTTTTTATACCCTGTTCCGGTCCAAGGCGAGGGTGCAAGCCGCGAAATTGCTAAAGCCATTAACACCATTAACCGGAAAAATAAGAGTTATAAGCTGGATTTATTGATCGTTGGTCGCGGTGGAGGGAGTATGGAGGATTTATGGGCATTCAATGAAGAAATTGTGGCCCGAGCGATATTTAATTCCAAAATACCGATGATTTCGGCAGTCGGCCATGAATACGATACAACTATTGCAGACCTGGTAGCTGATGCAAGGGCATCTACCCCTACAAAAGCTGGGGTTTTAGCGGTACCCGACCAAATGCAGGTGTTATCTGACCTATCGCAGTTTGATAATCGTTTGAAGGGGCTGGTTTTAAGAAATTTCGAATTGTCTTTGGCAAACTTACGAGCTGTTGAGGCTTCCAGGGTGTTTAGAAATCCAATTTCTATTATCGAGATTCAAAAGCAGCAGGTTGATGAAATAACAAACACTCTGTGCAGTTTAATAATGAAGAAAATTGCTGAAAAAACAGTTAAAACTGACCATATTTCAGACAGAATAAAACGGCTGGAACCGCAGGTTCTTCTAAGAGACAAACTGTTGGAGCTAAACCGATTTGAGACAGTTTTGATCGATCATACAAGCAAATTCTTTGACAGCCGATCTAAAATTTACGAAAATATAGGATACAAATTATCAACTGCGACCCAAAACAAGCTAAGTAAAGCCCAGAATTTACTATCAAATCTGGAGCACAGGCTTTTAGCGATCAATCCAAAGTCTGTTCTGAAAAGAGGTTATAGCATAACTATGAATAAACGGACTGGAAAACTTGTCAAGTCTGCCAAAGAGGTGCAGCAAAGCGACCAACTGTCAACAGAAGTGGCGGACGGGAGCATTATAAAAAGCTCAGTTTCTAACGAATAGGCTTTGTTTTTTTAATTTTTTTGGTTGACCAGGTTGGTTTTGTTGTATAAAATGCTTAGCTTACAATATTTAAGGCCTGTGCGTAATTAAAGAAAGGTTAAGGAATCTAATGAATAAACATAAAACCCATAAAGGTTTAAAGAAAAGATTTAAAGTTACCGCAAATGGTAAAGTTAAACGTCGCCATTCTTTTACAAGTCACTTGATGAGCAGCAGAGATTCAAAAAGACGCAGAAGATTGCGCGGCAGCTTCATAGTATTGGGCAAAATGGCTGATACTATCAAATCTGAATTGGGTATGTAAATATTCAAAGCCCAGCTTCTCGGCTTATGTCAGCGCCGCAGCGGGCTAATATTATTTTTATGAAAGGAAGCTGATATGCCAAGAGTAAAAAAAGGTGCTGCTGACAGGCAGGCAAAAAAGAGGATTTTAAAAAGAGTAAGGGGTCACGTAGGGGCGCCGGGTAAGCAGATCAGGCTTGCTAAAGAGGCGGCCACCAGGGCAGAAGCTTTTGCAAAGGTCGGCAGGAGACGTAAAAAAAGAGATTTCCGCAGTTTGTGGATCATCCGTATAAGCGCAGCTTGTGCAAGCAGAGACATTCGATACAGCCAGTTCATAGACGGTTGCAAAAAGGCAAATGTTTCACTTAATAGAAAGATTTTAAGTGAAATCGCAATTCATGATGAAGCAGGATTTGACAAGATAGTAGAGCAAGCAAAATCTGCTTTGGCATAAAAACGAAAGTTTAATTTTATGCTTAACAAGTTTGAAACAATCGGAAAAGAAGCGATTGAAGAGCTCAACCGTGTAAACGATGCGCAATCGCTTGAAGATTACCGCATAAAATACCTCGGACGTAAGGGGCTCATTACCGGGATGCTTTCGCAAATCGGACAGTTTCCCCCTGAACAGCGTGCCCAAGCCGGTCAGCTAGTAAATGAAATCAAAAAAAAGGTTGATGCCGAATTCAAAAAATTGCAGGCTGAGATAGCGGGTTCGTCTAAGAAAAAGTCTCAAAAAGTTTTCGATGTAACAGTTCCGGGCAAAAAGCCTCAAATAGGAAAAAAGCATATTATAACCAAAACAGTTGATGAATTGCTCGAACTGTTTGGCAGGATGGGTTTTGACATTGCAACCGGACCTGAAGTTGAAGATGAATTTCATAATTTTGTTGCGTTAAATATCCCTCCTGAACATCCAGCAAGGGACCCGATTGATAACTTTTATATAGATCAACAAACATTATTAAGAAGTCAGACTTCTACTATACAAATTCGTGTGATGGAAAATAAAAAACCTCCTATCAGGGTTGTTGCGCCGGGCAGGGTTTACAGACCTGATACGGTTGATGCAACTCACATGTTTATGTTTCACCAGATTGAAGCATTAGTTGTTGACCAAGGCGTTACAATGGTAGATTTGAAAACAACTATAGATCAATTCATCCACGCCTTTTTCGGTCCTGATACTCTCTGGCGATTCAGGCCGAGCTTTTTTCCTTTCACAGAGCCAAGCGCAGAAGTTGATTTGCTCATGAAAGACAAACAGGGTAATGACGTTTGGATTGAGATGGGAGGATGCGGCATGGTTGATCCAAATGTTTTTGAAGCAGTTGGAATTGACAGCGAGAAATACACCGGCTGGGCATTCGGGTTTGGTATTGAGCGGCTTGCAATGAGAAAATACGGGATTAAAGATATCAGACTTCTTTTCGAAAATGATTTGAGATTCCTCAGGCAATTTTGAGTTTCTAAACTAAGTCACTTTCACAGGCCAATATGAAACAGGGAAAAATAGTAATAGCAAGACTTTGGTCACGATATGCGGGTATTTTGCCTCTGGATGAGCCGGTAATAGGCAAAATCAATTCATCCGAATTTGAAACCATCTGCATTTATCTTAGTAAGAGAAGTGGGATCGAAAATCAGTTTGAAGAAAAATATGGAATGAAAGTTCATTATATATCAAACAGCAGGTCCGTAAATTTCTTCAAAGCCACTTACAACCTTTCAAAAATTCTTAAGAAGACAAATGTAGATATCCTTCATTGTTTTGGATTTCAAAGTGCCACTTGCGGTTATACCGCTGCTAAAATATCAAAAGTAAATTCTGTAATTTTACAAGTTAATCCTGTAGAAATGATAAAGAATCGTATCGGATTTATCAGCTCGATGTATTTGAAAAGATATTCGGGCATTTTAGTTTCGGGACGAGATGACAGGCAGAAATTGATGAATTTCGATTCAGGAATTGATTCCAAAAAAATTAAAATTATTGACACTTCAATCGACTATGATAAATTTTCGGCCAATACTGTTTTAAAAGAGCAAGCAAGAAAAATGCTCAATCTCCCTCATGATGCTTTGATTTTTGGACTTGTTGGCCGATTAATCGAAGATAAACGCAACCGCGAGGTCATTGAAGCTTTTGTGAAAGTAAAATCAAAAATTAATAACGCCCACCTGGTGTTTATCGGGGACGGTAGTCAGGCTGAAATTTTGAAAAAACAAGCCAGAGCCAGCGGTGTTGGTGATGCTATCCATTTTATTGGACACAGAGATGATATTGAAAAATGTCTAAAAGCATTTGACATTTTTGTATCTGCCAAGGTTTCATATGATGGCATACCAAGAACTTTGCTTGAGGCGATGGCAGCAGGTGTTCCATGTATAGGTCCTTCGGATGGAGGCATAGAGGAGCTTTTTAATCAGGGAAGATGTGGGATAGTTGTTTCAGATTTTGAACCGGAACCGCTGGCCAAAGCAATGATCGAGCTAGCGACAATGTCGCATAATCGTGTACTTGATATAGTTAATGCGGCTTCCAGGCTGGTTGAAGCAAATTATGATCACAAAGTGGCAGCTGAAAAACTAGAAAATATATACAAGGATTTGGCCGCAAATAATTAATTTTCTTTGCCGATGATCACAATACCGAGTTTGTTTGCCAGTTCGATAGTTTCTGATTTATCAATGATAAATGTTTTTCCTGCTTCGAGAACTATACATTTACCCCCGTTTTCATGCACACTTTTTATGGTTTCAGTTCCAATACACGGAACGTCAAAACGCATATCCTGAACAGGCCTTGCTACTTTTACAAGTGTCCATCCTTTGCGGCATAAATGACCGGTTCGTTCTATCATTTCTGCAGTGCCTTCGATGGCTTCAACTGCAATGGTTTCCTGTTCCTTTACGGTTACTGCCTGACCTATATCAGCTTCTCCGATTTTCTTTGCGATCTTCCAGCCAAACTCGATATCATTTTGAATATTTGCGTTTATATTCTTTTTAGTCAGTAAACCTTCTTCTGCGAGGTCTTTTTCACTGTACATAGTAGAATTCTCCAGTATAATTCCGCCGCTTGTCAGTTCATCAGCCAGAGCCGACAAGACAGTTTCCGGTCTTTTATCCTTATCTTTTAGCCTGATGTACCATATTCTAATAGCTCGCCAGTCAGGGAGAAGTTTTAGCAGGCGAAAAGGGGCAAATTGCCTTTTTTTCTCGACTTTGCCAACCATAATAGTTTTGGTTACATGGTGTTTTTTTAATTGTTTAATCCATTTACCTGGTCTGCCAAGGGGGACGGGATAGAAAACATCCACTTTAGAATGCAGATTTTCGTCGAATATATCTCCTAACCCGACGCAGATCACTTTGCACCCGGCATTTTTTGCATTTTGTGCAACAATGACCGGCAATCTGCCGCTTCCTGCAATCATTCCTAATGTTTTATGATTTTCCATATTTGGAATCATTATATCAATAATCCGCCGCCGGTCAATTTATAACAATCAAAATATGAAAGGGGAGATATTTGGTTGCATTGGGTTTGAAAATCAGTTAAAATCCTATGAGAATTGTATTTGTATGAATTTTCTATTTCTCTAAAGCGGCGAATTAATGACAAACAGTTCAGTTATGGATTATATAGAGCGGCTTAGTGAAGAACACAAGATGCTGGTTGTTTTAAAGCGTCAGCTTTATTCAGGAAGCTGGGATGACATGCTTGAAGACCTTACAAACCGTCTTGAAGGAAAACCCTATGTTTTCAAGCTGGCTAACCGCATTAACGATGATATTGAAAGAATAAATGAGCTCAAGGCTTATGAACAGGAGCATGACATTGATTTGGCTGATTATGTTCATATCTAATAGCCGGAAGTCTCTGGAATCATTTTTTTATATAGGTGTATGATGAGTAATAAGTTTTTTAAATTAATTATTTTTGTTATGGCTTTTTTTTGCAGCAACTGTTTGGCCCAAAAAACTACAATGTTCGATAACGAACTTTTGTTAAAAGCGGGGATGAATTACGATTGGGAAAGCAGAATTTCGTTAAAACCAAACGAAAATGTAAGTGAGATGTGGCTTGTAGGGGATAAAGTTTATATTCTTACAAGCACTAATTATTTCTACTGTTT
>CAZITB010000142.1:0-5919 GCA_964542055.1 uncultured Candidatus Kuenenia sp. | reverse complement strand
GCCACTAAAAGTAAAACTTTTTTCCTATTGTTGATAGACCAAATCAGCAGTGGTTTATAGATTTTTTTTAGATAAGTAACAAGTGCAAACTCTTTATGAGAATTTGTTTTCAGCAAATATGTGCATAATGCAGGAGCAGCAATGATTGCAACTAGCAATGAGCCAAATAGTGCAAAACATAAAGTAAAAGCCATGGGAGAAAACATTTTACCTTCTACATTTTCAAGGCTGAAAATAGGAAGAAAAACAGTTATGATAATTAATATCGAAAAAATGATCGGTTTGGCAACTTCCTTTGCAGCTTCATAAATGATATCGGTCTTTCTGGCAAGATTTTTCTCGACATTTGTATTGAGATGACGGAATATATTCTCCACCATGACAATTGCTCCGTCACAAAGCATACCAATCCCGATAGCAATACCTCCAAGCGACATCAGGTTTGCTGATATGCCGGTAAACCGCATGAGAATTATGGAAATAAATGCACATAACGGCAACGCAAGGGATACTATAAAAGCTGACCTGAAATTGCCCAGGAAAAGGAATAAAACAATGATAACTAAGATACCTCCCTGCAAAAGTGCTTTCTTTACAGTCCATGTCGCTTGCTCAACAAGCTCGGCCTGTTCATAATACGGGATTAGATTAACTCCTTTTGGAAGTGCTTGTTGGATTTCAGGTATTTTCTCGTATAACTGTTCTATTACCTGAGAAGTATTTGTACCAAAAAGCTTCATAACAATACCTGAAACAACCTCCTGATTACCGTTTCTAGAAACAACTCCTCTACGGATTTCTTTACCGTATTGTACTTGGGCAACATCTTTGATTTTGATTGGCGTACCTTCTACCACCTTTACATGAACATCCCCTATATCTTCGAGGCCTTTTAGTAAACCAATGCCTCTTACAAGATACTCCTCACTGCCGAGTACCATAAACTGTCCGCCCGCATTTTTGTTATTCTCTGTCACTGCCGTAACGATATCTTCAAGACCAACTTTATACTTGTTAAGCTGGTCAGGATTGATGCGTATTTGATATTGAAGTACATGTCCGCCAATTGAAAGTATATCAGTAACCCCCGGCACTGCTTGTAACTGGTATTTAATCACCCAATCATTTATTTCACGAAGATATGCACTTTTGTCTTTGCCTTCTGTATCAACATCATCATCCAAGGTAAGATAATAAATGAAAATCTGCCCTAAGCCGGTAGATATTGGTCCTAACTTAGGAGGTTCGTGCATTTCAGGAAGTTGCGAAAGTGCCTCATTTAATCTTTCAGATACAATTTGACGGGCAAAATAGATATCTACATCATCCTCAAAATAAACGTAAATAACAGCCATCCCAAATGCAGATGTAGATTTTATCTGTTTAACTCCGGGAAGCCCATTCATTGCTGATTCTATGGGGAACGTAATTAATCTTTCAACTTCCTCCGGTGCCATTCCATGTGCTTCTGCAAATACGGGCACCATTACCGGCGATATATCAGGAAATGCGTCTACCGGCAGATTATTGTACTGGTAAATACCAATGCCCGTAATTCCCAATATAGCTAATATAACAAAGAAACGGTACCGTAATGATATACTTACTATTTTATGATGCATAGATTAAGCTCCTTTTAATGTCCGTGTCCTGCATGGCTGTCTAAAGTTGAGGTAATAATTTTTGACTTCAATGCAAAAGCACCTTGGGTCACATATTCCTGTCCTGCATCTAAGCCTGAAAGAATCTCAACCTGGCTTTTGTTTTCAAGACCGATTTGAACAAATGATGGCTCATAGCCATGCTCATCTTTGATAAAGACACATTTTTTCCCCTCAAGTGTTTGTACTGCCTCTTTTGAAACTACAACTTCCGACTGAACTTCAGAAACAACCGCTTTGCCTGTTACAAAAAGACCAGGCCTGAAAATTTTCGACTTATTAGATAACAGAACCCTTGCTAAAACAGTTCTGGATTCTGTTTGAACAGTAGGCCCCAGATAGCTTATTTCACCAGTTGCCTGTGGACTTTCAATATCAGCGGAGATAACAACTTCTTGGCCTTGTTTTATTTTTTGGATATCTGTAGGATAAACTTGCAAGTCCACCCAGACCCAATTTAAATCGGCTACAGTATAAACCTGTTTTTCCGGCCCTGCTATTTCGCCAAGTACAATGTTTTTCTCGATTACTGTGCCATCAAAGGGAACTTTTAATTCGAATCTGGTTAACTGACTTCCTTGTTGTTCAAAAAGCTTTTGCAAATAAGATGTATCAAAACCTAAAGCAAGTAACTTTTGTCTGGCAACATTCTTTTCTATAGATGCTTGAGCCAAATCCTGTTTAATATCAAAATAATCCTGCTCTGATGAAACTTTATCGTTCCAAAGTTTCTCTTCTCTTTCGAAACTGATTTTGGCTATTTCATATCTTTCTACCGCAGACATATACTCAGCTTGAGCGTCTGCCAACTCACGGCTTTCAATTACAGCTATCGTTTCTCCCGCTTTAACAACATCACCAAGGTTCTTTCTGACATCTGTAACAATACCTTGTACACGGGGAACAATATATGTCAATCTGTCCTGATTAATCTTGATTTCACCAGGTAAACTAATTTTGATATCTATGACTCCACTGCCAGCAATAGCTGTTTCCAAGCCGATTTCCTCTACTTGTTCGTCAGTTAACTCTATTGCACTTTCCTGACTTTCATAATCTTCGTCAGTTTCATGAACATCATGACTGTCATGTTCTTCAGCAATGTCATCCGTATCCAAATGTTCGGCATGATTATGTTCTTCATGTCCTGCTTGGCTGGCCCAAATATAGCCAATAAAGCATAAACTAATAGCAACAGCAGTTATAATGATAATTTTATTGGTTTTCATATCATTCCTCACTTTCAATCAGGTTAATATTCCCTGTAAATCGTTCAATTTCAATTTTGGCTGCATGATAGTCTGCCAGACTGTCAATGTACTGATTCTTGATTTCAAACAGTGTGCGTTGAGCATCCAGCAGGTTTAAATAATCTATTTTGCCTTCCTGGTACGCTCTATTGGCTGCTTCAAACATATCAATAGATGCTGGCAAAACTTCATTTTTCAATGACAAAACCTGGTTATATGAATTTGCTAATTCCTGATAAATCTGATTGAGCCTTTTCCTTAAATCCAGCCACGCAACCTTTGTTTGTTCTCTTGATTTAGCCAGGTTATAAGCAGCCTCTTGTTTTGCTCCCTGGTTCCTGTCGTGAATCGGTAAAGGAATAGAAATACCGAAAACAAATGCGTTATCTTCTGTCTCATTGAACCTTTGGATTCCAGCTCCAATAGAAACGTCACCGATTGATTTGGCCTTTTCTAAATCCAACAAGGCTTTATTTTTATAAATCTCAACTTTGGTTTGAGCAAATTCAGGACTTGCTTCTAAACTATCAAGCAATTTTTCAAAAGCAGGCAACTGCTCAACATCATCAAGGTCACCTTCGGCACGGTCAAAAATAGAATCATCCTGACCCCAGAATGAAACTAAATCTTCCCTGGCATACTTGAAATTTCTTAACGCCTGCTCATGCAATATCTTGACGTTGGCCAAAGCTACAGATGCTCTACTTTTTTCTACAGGCGAATCTTTCCCGGCATTAACTCTTTTTTCTACCGTTTCAAAAGACTCTTGGGATAACTTAAGCACTTTATCTGATAAATTAACTTTTTCTTGTGCTTTCAATACAGAAATGAATGCTTTTGCTGCTTCACTGAAAATTTCCCTTTTTTTACTTAGATATTCCAAGTCAGTCATTTCTTTTTCTAATGACGCAACTTTCTTGCGTTTCTGAGACTTATTTCCCAACTCAATAAGCTGACTTAACTGAATAGTGGTTTCAGCAGAATCAAAACCTCTCAGCTCTCCGGTTCCACCTACATTTTCCGTCTCAATTTCTAACTCTGGATTAGGCCATAAACCTGCCTGTAACTCACGAGCCTGGGCAGCTCTGGATTCAAGCGAAAAAACCTTTAACTCAGGATTATGCATTAATGTCAAAGCCAGCACCTGCCTGAGTGTCAAAACATCATTAGGTTCGAATATATCACCTATAATTTCTTGAAATTCGTTCATCTCTCCAGAAGCTAACTCAATCGGTGAGTTATATGGCAAGTCTTCGCAATACAATTTTTCAGAATGTTGTTGGAAACACCCTGCTAATAAAAATGAAAATAAAATAAAAACGAGTGTAAAAACTATAAGGTTTGGATTCCTCATAAGTAGACTTCCTTACAATAGACATCAACAAAAGTGCTGTCAAAGGGACATTAAATCCCCTATATAACATTTTTAGATTTTGTGATGAATCTAAAGTATCACGCCAGAATTATTACAGATTCTAATGGCGTATGGAAAGTGGGCAACTTAGTGATTTGAATATAACAAGTGAAAAAAAGACTATTTGAATTCAAAGGAAATCTATGAGCAAGTTTTCCTGTTAAAATTTCGAAAATTGGCAATTTAGTATTTTTTTGCCCTGAAAACAGGACACTATCTGTAGCTAGCGTATCATTACAATGTTTATGTTCATCAGTTTCTTCAAAAACAGGTATTTCAACCGAATTTTGACCGTTTTCAGTGCACTCACAATGGTTGTGGGCGACCGTCTCAATAGCTAAACTACCATCAAAACCATAGCAAGTTACTGTAAAAAAACCACTTACGATGCTGATACACACCAGCCCCGCAAGCCACATTGTATTTTTCTGATTAAACATGATTTGCAAATCTTAGCAAATTTAAGGACTAAAATCAATAGCGTTTCACATAAACAAAGAAATCATAATGTTTTATCCTTTTATTGGTTTAAGTATCATTAATGTCTTTTCACTTTTCAATGGCAAAGATTTTTGATGTCCCATCATTTTCGCAGATAATATTTACTTGAAGCTATCTGCAATGGTTTTCTTTGTAACTGCAGAATGAATTATTGATTTTTTAACTTAATCAAATCCAAGATGATTTTCTTTACGCCTGTTGGCAACTTTGGCCAAGCCTCTTTTATCTGTTCAAAATCTGAATATTCACCTGCAATCTGCACCCGTTTCTGCACCCTCTTGGCATTGCCGCTTTCACTAAGTCCTTTGTTATCAGTAGCTTGCGATTCTTTGTTCGAGTCCCCTTGGGGGTATTCTGGGTCTTTTTGCACTACATTGCAAGCCGTTGCATATTGGGTGTTCGCTTAATATATTGTACATCCATGCCTCATTACATACTTCCAGAACTGTTGCCAGCGGCCTGTTGTCAACTTCAATGTCCGCAATGCAAGCACGCAACTGGCACCATCTTCTTTCCACCTCGACCCGGAAATACACATTCGTTGCTTAATCAAAACTTTACACGCCGCTTCGGTAACACCACTGCCAATGGGTAGATTATTTTTAAGATGGTAGGCATAGGACATCTTGTCTTTATGATTTTTATAATATGTTATGACCTGATGAAGTTCTTCGTCGCGTTCAATAAAATTTGTCTTATCGAGATTAGCTCTTTGAATTTCAAGTTCCTTAAAAAAACGAGTCGCTGAGCCTTGCTTATGTTTAAGGTCATGGCTGAATTTATCTTCCCATTTCTGTTTGTTAATCATATCACGGCCAAAAATGGCAGATGATGCTTTGCCTATATATTCTCTGGCATGATAAAAATCAAGAAGACATCGTTTCGTATATTTCTTGAGAAATGTCCAGTTATCCTTCGCCCCGTCCGCCAGCCCTATATAAAGTACATTTGGAAATTTCTCTTTGACACGTTCTATTTCACGAGACAGCTTTGCTTTGAATTTTTCTTTGCCATATTCCGGCGTTGCCGCACAGTAAATCGTATACAGCCTTTCACCCTGAGTGTCATAAAATGCGATAGAACCGCACATAGC
>CAZITB010000141.1:0-6087 GCA_964542055.1 uncultured Candidatus Kuenenia sp. | reverse complement strand
TTGTCGGTTCGAATCCGACCGTTGGCTTTTTTTTCAGGGGTTTTACTGTTTCTAACATAAAAATAATTAATCTTTAAAATACAAAAAATATTGCTATATTATATACTTTGTATCTATTACAATTAATTTAGGACTTTAAAGTTGTCTTTAGTTAAAACAAAGAAAAACATACATTTAGACGAAAAAATTTATCAGATATCGACTCTTGTAGCCGGTGATTTTAATATATCAGAAGTATTGGATAAACTTGCAGAGGAAGCAGTCGATATCACAGGAACCGATGCTTGCTCTATCAGATTGCTGGATGATGAGGCTGACGACCTCAAAATGTGCTCTAGCTATGGTCTCAGTGAACAGTACCGTAACAAAGGTGTGGTTTCTATAAACGACATGGTCATAAAAGCAGCATTTGAGGGTGAGGCTATCGTTATTGACGATATGAGGACCGAAAAAATGGTCAAATATCAAAAAGAAGCGGTCAGTGAAGGTCTGGTCAGCCAATTAACGGTTGTGATGAAATTTAAGACCAAACCAATCGGTGTTTTACGGCTTTATCGTAAAAAACTTATGCCCTTCGATGAAGCGGATATAAAAGTTGCAAGATTGGTTGCCTCACAATGCGCTATCGCAATCACCAATGCAAGGCTGTTTTCGGAAGCTATTGATGTCGCAAAAATGTCTCAGCAGATGAAATTTGCCGGTACAATCCAACGTCGAATGATCACACAGGAGCCGCCCAAAGTTTCCGGATTAGATATTGCAGGTGCTTATCAGCCGTGTTTTGATGTTGGCGGAGATTTGTATGACTTTATCAAAGTAGATGACAAGCGGATTTTAATTGCTGTTGCTGACGTGATAGGAAAGGGGTTGCCTGCGGCACTTATGATGAGCATGTTCAGAGGTGCCATAAGAGCGTACTCTCATGGCGGATTCAAAGGGCACTCTCTTTTGGAAATAGTCACAGAATTAAATAAAACCGCTTGTTTAGAGTGTCGAGACGGTGAGTTTATTACCATGTTCATAGGTTTTATAGATATTGAAAATATGAAAATCAGCTACTGCAACTGCGGCCATGAACCTGCAGTGATAATGCGTAAAAACCAGGAAATTGAACTTGATAAAGGCGGTCTCGTGCTTGGCATTTTACCAGAAACTGATCATGTAACTACTGAAGTTAATTTAGAGGAAGAAGATCTGATCCTTTTTTATACTGACGGGCTAATCGATTCCTGCAATTTTGAAGGCGAGACGTGGGGCAAGGACAGAATGATGGAAGTTGCACGTACCTTTTCAGAGGATTCTGCAAAAAATTTCATTAATAACATACTTGCATACCGCAGAAGGTTTGTTGGTCTTGCACAACAGATGGATGATACCAGCATTGTAGCTGTTAAGGTAAACAATGGAAAACCTGATAATAACAATTGATGGTCCTGCCGGAAGCGGCAAAAGCACGATAGCAAAAAGTGTCGCAGAGAAACTGGGAATAACTTTTCTGGATACCGGGGCAATGTATAGAGCGGTTACACTTACAGCCATGAAAGCTGGATTTGATTTGACCGACCCCGACGTAATTTTGAAGCTAATCACAAAAACTAACTTCAAGTTCAAAGAACAAAATGGCCAAATGCTGGTTACGATTAACAATACGGATATAACAGAAAAGATCAGACACCCGGAAGTTACTGAAAACGTGCATTTCATTGCATCAGATGAACTAATACGTCAAAAACTTGTGCAAATGCAAAGAAGTTTTGCTTACCAGCAGACAAACATAGTCACCGAAGGAAGAGATCAGGGGACGGTGGCTTTTCCGTATGCTGATTTTAAATTCTTTTTAACTGCAAGCGAAGCCGAACGGGCCAGGCGAAGGCAAGCTCAACTTAAGGAAACCGGCATAGATGTCCCGGTAGAAGAGATTCTTGAATCTATAAAGAAACGGGATGACAAGGATATATCACGTTCGACAGGTGCATTAAAAGCTGCTGATGATGCCGTAATAATAGATACAACGGAGATGTCCGTCGAAGAAGTTGTGGAACAGATTATATGTACGATAAAAAAGAAAAAATAAAAATAACAGTTTACAGTTTATTCAAATGTATCTGTAAAATGTTTAGTTACAGCTTTTTCAGAATGCGAGTACAAGGATTAGAAAATGTTCCTAAAGAAGGCGGCTTTTTATTGCTTTGTAATCATCAGAGTTTTCTTGATCCCGTATTGATCGGAGTTCCACTTAGTCGTCGCGTACATTTTGTGGCACGTGACACCCTTTCTAAAACCAGTTTCGGAAAAATAATCATGGATTGCTGTATGACCATACCTATCAAGCGGGGACAGGCAGATACCAGAGCGATAAAAGATATATTGAGAACTTTAAAGCAAGGTGAGGGTGTAGGGCTGTTTCCTGAAGCTACGCGGACAAGTGATGGAAAAATAATTGATGTCAAACCCGGTTTCGGGCTGCTTTCCAGAAAAAGTAAAGTGGCTATAATTCCGACAGTAATCGAAGGTGCTTTCGAAGCATGGCCGAGGCATCGCAAGATTTTTTTGCCAGGCGATATCGATATTATTTACGGCCAACCTATCTCATCCGATCAAGCAGCCAGTATGGATGATGAAACATTCGCAAAAGTACTGAGCCAAAAATTGAGAGAAATGCAAAATCAATGCCGCATACAAACTGGTAAAAAGCCTTTTGATTATAGCGAGGTCGAAACCCAACAAAAGGAAAGCCAATCATGAATGTTTTTATAGCAGAAACATGCGGATTTTGCCGGGGGGTCAAAAATGCGATTAAACTAGCTGAGGAAACTCTGGCAACTCGGGGAAAAGTTTACTGCCTTGGACATATCATACATAATCAGGATGTGGTAAAAAAGTTAACCGAAATGGGACTTGTTACGGTTGATTCGCTTGGTGACATAAATGAAGGTACGATTTTAATTCGATCCCATGGAGCGACTCGCAGGGAAATCGAGCACATACATTCGAAAGGGCTCGATATTGTTGACGCGACCTGCGGACTTGTAAAAAGGGTCCAGCAATTGGCAAAAAAATTAAATGATCAGGGTTATCGGGTTTTGATGCTTGGCGACGAAAAACATCCTGAAGTAATGGCGGTTGTCGGCTGGGCTGATGATATTTATGTTGCCGCCACACCCATGGATTTAGACAAAGTGCCTATGGACAAGAAGTTAGGTGTAATTTGCCAGACAACTCAATCGCCTGGATATTTTGCTGAAATGATAAAAACCATAGCACATAGGGATTTCAGCGAATTGAAAATTGTTAATACTTTATGCAAAGAAACTAAAAAAAGGCAGAATTCTGCGGTGGAATTATGTAAAAAAGTTGATATAATGTTCGTTCTTGGCGGTTTACATAGTGCTAATACCCGTAAACTGGCCGAGTTGTGTAAAAAACATAATGGATGTACTTTTCATCTGCAGAATTTTTCAGAATTAGATACAAATGTTCTGAAATCTAAAAAAACGGCAGGAATAACTGCCGGTGCCTCTACTCCCGATTGGGTTATTGAGGAATTTGCAGAAGGATTGGAAAAACTATAATTTACAGTAAAAGCGTTAGCTGCGTTGGCTTTCGCATTTTTTATTAACTTAAAAAAGTGCAGCGGTTGCACGAAATTTTGGTGCCGGTTTTCGCGAACGGCAGCAGAATTAAATTAACTCGCGAAAAGTGGAAAAATTTTTATGGTTAACAGAAGATTAATAAATGAGTTAGGTCTGAATGATCAGAACCTCGAAGAAATGGTAGGCGAGTATTTCGTTGGCATGGAAGACCAGGTTCTCGAAAATGCCATCGATTCTAAGGTAAGTGATCTTACCCCTGGTGCTATTCTCGAAGGAACTATCGCCCAGCAGTTCGGTAATGATGTCATTGTTGAAATCGGACTCAAAAGTGAAGGTGTTGTTAATGCTGATGAGTTTGATGATCCCGAAGAGATCCAGCCTGGCAAGGTAATCGAAGTTCTTATCGAAGAAGTTGATTCGGAAGCTGGTGCTATACTGCTAAGCAAACGTAAGGCAGACAGGATCAGAGGCTGGGAGAAAATCCTTGAATCAAAAGCAGAAGGCGATCTCGTTACCGGTCGTGTAACTCGACGGATCAAAGGCGGTTTGCTGGTAGATATCGGCGTACCTGTATTTTTGCCTGCTTCACAGGTAGATATCAGAAAGCCGGGTGATATCAGCAGATTCATCGGTCAGGATATCGAATGTAAGATTTTGAAAATCGATGAAGAAAATCGAAACATCGTCGTATCACGCAGAAAAATTATCGAAGAAGAACGCAGCAGCAGCAAAGACAAACTGCTCAAAGATATCGAAGTTGGTCAGCTGCGTAAAGGCGTTGTCAAGAACATTGCAGATTTCGGCGTATTCGTTGATCTTGGCGGTCTTGACGGTCTTCTTCATATTTCAGATCTCAGTTGGGGCAGGATTACCCATCCTTCGGAAGTGGTCAAGCTCGACCAGGAAATCGAAGCGGTGGTAATCGGTTTCGATAGAGATAAAGAAAGAGTTTCACTTGGTCTCAAACAGAAAAACCCAAGTCCATGGGAAGATATCGACAAGAGATATCCGATCGGCAGCAAAGTCAAAGGCACCGTAGTCAATATCATGAATTATGGTGTTTTTGTTCGGCTTGAGGAAGGCATTGAAGGTCTTGTGCATATAAGTGAAATGAGCTGGACCAAACGAATTACCCATCCGGGTGAAGTTCTGAATCTAAACGACGAAATTGAAGTTGCTGTTTTAGATGTCAATAAAGAAAAACAGGAAATTTCGCTCGGTCTTAAGCAGATGGAAGCAAATCCATGGGATATCGCAGCTAAGAAGTATCCTCCTGGAACCGTTGTCAATGTTAAGGTTACAAGCCTTACAAACTACGGAGCGTTTGTTGAGATTGAACCAGGGATTGACGGCCTGATCCATATTTCAGATTTGAGCTGGACTAAGAAATTTAATCATCCAAGCGAAGCTTTAGAAAAAGATCAGGAAGTAAAATGCGTTGTTTTAGAAGTAGATGAAGATAAACAGCGTGTATCTCTTGGCGTTAAACAGCTAACTGAAGACCCATGGGAAAAAGCAATTCCTGAAAAGTACATTCCTGGTCAGATCGTTAAAGGTAAAGTTACAAAGATCACCAATTTCGGTGTGTTTGTAGAACTTGAAGATGAGCTGGAAGGTTTGCTGCATATTTCTGAACTTTCTGATGAGAAAATTGAAAAACCTCAGGATGTTATAGAAAAAGGTCAGGAAGTGGAAGTTAAGATTCTAAGGGTCGATACTGATGCTCGTAAAATCGGACTGAGCCTTAGAAGGGTCAAATGGGCTGCAGAAGATCACCGTGACGCGGAAATACCTGATTTTGATATTCCCGAAGAAGAGCCCAAAGAGGATGTTCAAAGGCGCGGCGGTTTAGATGGATCGATGATGTTGAATCCTGATGATTTTCCTCAGAAGTAAATATCAAATTGATTCTAATTTTAAGCCCGCATCTTTGTGCGGGCTTTTTTTTGTTTAAATTTTTAAAACCAGTTAATCAGAGGCCAATATTTTCCGAATTATATACTGCCTGGAAGACAAAATTAAGTCTGATAATAAGATAAATACTTTAATATGAGGAATAAAAATGGCTTTTGATTCGACATTGAAAGATTATTTGAAAGAAATTGACAGCACTCCCCTGTTAACCAAAGAAGAGGAATCTGAATTATCTAAACGGATAATCGAGCATCAGGATTTGGAGGCTCGAGACCATCTTATTAGAAGTAATTTAAGGTTGGTAGTAAATATCGCCAAAAATTATACCGGCAGAAATCTTACTTATGGAGACCTTATTGAAGAAGGTAACCTTGGACTGATGAGAGCCGTAGATACCTTTGATTCTGAATACGGTGTAAAGTTTAGCACTTATGCGGCCTGGTGGATAAAACAGAGCATTAAACGCTCTTTGCTTTTAAATGCTCAGCCAATAAATATCCCGACTTATATGGTCGAAATGATAAATCAATGGAAGCATACCTGGGCCGAACTTGAAGCTGAACTTGGAAACGAACCGACT
>CAZITB010000140.1:0-6092 GCA_964542055.1 uncultured Candidatus Kuenenia sp. | reverse complement strand
GTACCCGAGAAAGACCGGGTTGCAAGATCTTGCAATGCAGACCATGGTATTAGGGTGGGCATGTTAACTTTTTTTGGGGTGTCCCATCCCAAAGGAAATGTTAAAACCCAGGGGCCATTCAATGCGATGGTTCGGGTTCCTCTGACATCCTCCGATGCGATTGTTTTTTTACCACGTATGAATTGATAGCTGCCGTCCTCCCAGGCAAGGAAACGTCTGCCGTCCTCCGGAAAATGGCCGATAGTCAGCGGGTTATTTACCCAGGGCTGGACTTCCTCATGATCCTGTACACCATAGATACTCCTGGGCTGTCCTTGATCTGTTCTGTTCAAATTAGTTGCGTCCACCAGTGTAGAGTCATTGCGTATAATTTTGGTTAACTGTGGGTTACTTTGCTCGTTGTTAAAAACCACAAAAACCGACCCTGCTGCGGGTAATTCCAAAGGTATGACCGAGTGGTTGGGTTCCTGATGATATACAACGACCGGTTGAACGGATCCGGTCACCGGATCCCAAAGTTCCGGACGGCCATTGGCGCGAAAACTGATATTAGCGCTCAACGGGGCTAACCGGTCGGCGGCAACGAAATAGATCTCCCTGCCCTCTGCCCTGCGATGGAACCAGGTCGCAGCACCGGTGCCAATGACATCTGGAACGATGCCCAATTGAGACAGGCTGGTTTCCAGGCTGCTCCCCCAAAGCAGTCGTCCCTTACCGATACGGCGGTCACCGCTGGACGCAGGTGAGGCTCCCCACAATTCGTTGACCAGGTTGTTGAACTGTTGATCTCCTGAAAGGGCGCCGCTTAACGTGGGGTTCTCCAGGGGTGCGCCACCAATAATTGTCGCTCCATCATTAAGCAACTGCCGCAGGCGTGCCAGTGTCTCAGGTGTTAGCCGTTGACAGTTGTCTTTGGGAAGCCACAATACTTTCCATGTCACACCTTCTGGCGTTTGCAGTTTGCCGTCAATGACTTCAATACGGTTGAGCAGGGCATCCTGATTAAGATAATCGAACCGATGCCCAACCGGGAACGAAGTGTTCTGTCGCGGTTTATGATCGAGGTCATCGCCAAGGTACCAAAGTACATCCGCAACGGGTTGCCCCTGTTGGAGAAGATACTGAGAGCGTGACAGGTAATTGGTGAATAAGGGCATGTGCTTCCACCAGGTCTGGCCACGAAGAAATGGGGTTCCGATTCTACTGCCGAAGGAGGTTCCGGGTAGTGCATGAAGATCCGGATTGTGTGTGTAGGTATGAAAAACGATATGGTTAACACCCTGTGTGAAATGAAAATCAGTGAAATGCTTGAGTCTGAAGAGATGTTCATTCCATGCCAGACGGCCATTGGTATATGCTTCGGCAGCTACCCGCTTTTTGCCATAAATATGCGCTGCAGATGCCACCGGTGCCACCGGTTTGGTTTCCAACCCACCTCTGTGTGGATCGTTGGGAAGCCAGAATTCACACATCGGGACATCAGCTTTGCTGTAGTATTGAAGAATATCGCCTGGTGAAACATCGCCCAGGGCAGTTTCAAAGTACAGTTCTAACCCACGTTCTTTGGCAAGTTCAGCCAAACGGCCATAATAATTATCCACCAGAAGGTCGCTGATTGTCGCACGCCAGTCGCGCAGGAAACGTTCACTGGTCAAATGATCGTCAATGACCCAGCCGGCCAAAGCTGGTAACCACTTTCGCAGTGCATAGCCGCGCCGATCCGCAAACTTTCTCTCCATCAATGGTGTCCAGGTCTGGGTATAGCATTCCCAGCTGTCGATCAACATGCCCTGTAGGCGCCCGTCATCGGCCGGCCCACCTGGCTCTGACAAGCGCCCGATATAACCGGCAAAGTGCTGTTCTGCGCCGGAAGGAGAAAATTTATCGCACTCGAAGCCGGTCGCCTCTGGTGGGGCGGGCTTGTTCTTCGCGCCGGTGTTTACATGCCCAAATCTCACAACAGTCCAGTCTCCTGCTGGTGCTTCCCAGGTCAGTGTGCCGTCGGCACTCATGTGCTCGCTGATGTCGATAATGGCATCGCCGCGCAGCCATGCTGCAGAATCTTGTACAAGAGTTATGCTTCGATCCATACTGCGTAGTGCATAGCCAGCCTGTCCGCGCCAGTCGTGTACTCTGGCGGCAGACAAGAAACGCAGATAAGGAAGCTTCAAAAGGTGCTTGCTATCAAAGATAATTTTGAATGTGGAGGCTTTGTAATCAGGCAATGCCAGGGCCAGAGATACCCATTGCTCCCGGTCCTGCCAGGTGCCACGCGGAACCTTACGGCTGGTTACCTCAACCCATTCCCCGTTTGTCAAGGCCTGAACATGAATGGTTGTTTGAGGACTAAACATCCGGCGCCACACAAAATGATTTACCGGTGGCAACTCTATGGTGCGCAGGTGAACCGGTTCGGAAAACTCTACATTAATCCAGGTGGCATCGTCTTCGGGCTGGAGCTCAATCTCAGTATCTGCTTTGCCTTCGATCAGATCCCTCCAGGGTAAATCGTCCCGATTACTGCATATTGCAGAAGGAATCAAATATGGATCGGAATCGCCGGCAGGTGTGGGAAAGGCCATTACGGCCACTTCTCTATAGTCTCGCCAATTTTCTTCGCTGGGCTGAGGCTGGTCAAGCTGCACAGTAACATGATCACCGCCCGCTATATCTTGACGACTCCAGATCAGATGCCGCATAGCATTGTCTGGGGTGATCCATGGACCGCCGGACATTGCCCACCCCGGACAGTTTTGCATCGTAAAGTGAAGATCCAGTCGCCTGGTTTCATCAGCCACATGCTCAATCATATTGTCCCAGGCGGGGCTCAGCGCTTCAATCTGCTCTATCTCACCGGGCCACCTGCCTCCGCGACCATGAAAAAGCTGTATGCCATATATGCCTGCAGAATTGATCGCTTCCAAATCAGCCGTCAGCCCCGGTTTGCTCACATTCCCTCCGATTAAATGAAACCAGGTTTCTGGTCGGTAATTCTGCGGCGGACTGTTGAAGCTTGTTTCCAAAGATGCATCAGAAGTGTCGATACCTTCTCTCAAGTTGTTTTCCTGGGAGTATAAATTAGAAATTATCAGTAAAAAGAATAAAGTAAAGGGAATTGTTCGTATCATAATTTATTTTATTTCTCTCCTCGGAGAGGATGATGGGTGTTGATCTTTATCATCTGATCTGTTTCTCCAATAATCCATTTCATTTCTCATTCTGCCCAATACAGATGCATAATCAGGATCATCCACCAGATTATTCACAGCCCAGGGATCAGCTTTCAGATCATATAATTCTTCATCCGGTGCATCATTCATGCATAACTGTCTTAAAAGCTCATAGGGAAGGGGGTTTTCATCTTTTATTCTAATGGATTCATTATGCAGATCAATGTAATAGATACCTGCCGAGTCGCCATATTCACCACTTCCGCTTCCAATATAGATGGCTTCTTCTTCTTTTCCTGTCCAGGTATCCTGAAGGACATTTTTAATGTAGTAATACCGGCCATCGCTTACTGCCCTGGCAACAGTATTGGAAAGCTCCCTGGGTGCAGAGCTGTTTTTGACATTTGTTTCGGTCATGATCGTTTCCCGGTCCGGGAAATGGTTTTGGGCCCCATTCAGTATTGGCCATAAGGATTGCCCGTGAATTTTTTTCTGAGGCATGATACCATAGGTTTCCAGAAAGGTTGGAAAAAAATCCATTTGTGAGACAGGCATTTCAAGCATTCTTCCACCAATGACCCCGGGGCCTTTCACATAACAGGGAACCTGTGTGCCGGCAGGATAAATGGATGTTTTTCCTCTTTGAACCGGTATTCCGTGGTCAGGTGAAAAGATAACCAGGGTATTATCCTCTTGTCCCGAAGCAGATAATTTGGACAAAATTGTTCCGACAAAATCATCAATATTATGCACATTGGAATAATATTGAGCAATATCCACCCGGCTTTTTTCTGTATCCGGCAGCCATGGAAGCATGGTTATTTCATCGGGATCAACATCGGTAGGGGCTGAGTTTGGATCATTGGGGTTTTCCAGTTTTGACTGAACAGATTTCCAGAAAGGAGCATGTGTGTCGCCTGGATTTGCCCAAAAAAACCATGGTCTGCCGTTTGCTTCTGCAATCGCAGTTTCCAGGTCTGTTTTATCCAGGAAAATATCATATGGAAAGTTTCGGGCTGGTTGCACGTGTAATTTCCCTGTCAGGGCGCAATAGACTCCATTTGCTTTAAGCATTTGAATGAAATTTGGAAGATCTTCATGCATTCCTCCTGCTGCAAGAAAAGTGGGATCATTTTCCGGGGTTATTGGATCAGGCAGCGGTATCCAGTTTTGAGGTCCTCCATGGGTCGGGTGTGCATTATGATTGTTTCTCCAGATCCAGTTGGAATGTGGGAGCAAACCACTGTAAATTGCGCCCTTGCTGGGGGAACATACACTTTGTCCAACGAAGGTATGGATGAAATTTACTCCTTCAGCGGCTAACTGGTCGAGATTTGGGGTATGAATGCCTGTTATTAATGAATTGGGTTCGCGAAGCCCCCGTTCACTTGTATAGTATCCCATGTCTTCGGGATAAATGAATAGAATATTTGGTTCCGCAAATGCCGGGTTTGTCCCCCATTCAAACTCCTGCATGTTTGTTCGTCCATCATTATCAAAATCATCTGAACCATTTACATCGGACAATTCAGAATAACTATCTGATTCATCGAATAGTATGATTTGCCTTTCAAAATCATCATACATTCCGTCTTCATCCGTATCTTCAGCCAAAACTGGATTTGTTCCAAGCTGGATTTCTTCATCGTCGTTTACTTTATCTCTGTCAGAGTCGTGGTGACGGGGATTGGTACCGTAAAATTCTTCCTCCTTATTCGTAAGAATATCAGCATCATAATTCAGGTTTGGAGGGAGGTCGTGATAATAATATCTGGGAGGTGGAGGCGGGGGATCAGGCTCCGGGTCCACATCTTTAGTACAGGTGGCGGAAGTAAATAGAAATATTAGTATGATCAGGTTATATTTCATGGTGATTTACTTATTGAAAAACATGGTTATTATGTTTTTTTTGGGCAACGCAATATTCTGTTTTTTTTGATTGAGACGCAATTTATTGCGTCTCTACCATGATTATTTTTTTTCGGGATTTTTAAATTTTTCAATTTCTTCTTTAAGGAGATCAAGATACTGATGCCCAAATTCAAGAGAAGGTTCCAGATCTTTGCTTACTTCGGGGGAGGGCTGTTCATTTGTAACCCATTCATTCCATGAAACTACCAATACGGTTGAAACATTTAATCCTCTGGCCCTGTTCCAGCGTTTTTTAAAAGTTTCTCCATCTTTTCTTCCTTCCGCAGGAATATAATTTGGATGGTCCGGTTCATCTTTCCGCTGAGGCCTTGATGCAGCCGTAACTGTGCAGCATTCCGGTTCTCCTTTATATTTGGTGTAGGTTTGCCAGCCCCTGTCTTCCCATGACCAGTAACCATATTTGCTTATCCTGTCGGTTGTGCGCAGATTCATTTGTTCTGAGATGAAGCCTGTCAGGTAACGGAAGGTAAAGCGATCATCTTCATTCCATTGCGGCAGGCCCTGCTGAAAGGGAGAGGGTGTTCCAACATAGACCATGATCAATGGTTTACCCAGGTAAGTATAGTATTGATTTTTATAATCCTCATTGGCAATGAACATATCATAAACCTGGTTTACCTTGCGTTGCATACGTCCGTCTGTAAATGCTTCGGGCTTTTTAGGGCAACCAAGCATAATGGCAATTTTGGGAGCATTTTCAATATTTTCCCATTCCTCAAAAATCAATGGAACCGATTGTTCTATCATATCGAAATCAGGGCGATTTTGCGTTTCACCATAGATGTAATCAATATCGTTCGACCAATCAATAAAAATAAAATCCACATCAGCATAGGCAAGCCATTCGCCATGTTTTTTAATGACATTGCGGTTATTTGATGTGTATTTTCCTAATTCCGGTATGTCCCAATATCTGTTCCAGATGGATTGCCGGTGCCAGGTTGTATATGCCAAACCTACGAAACGTTCTTTTTCTTCAGGATTTTCAGT
>CAZITB010000139.1:2711-6158 GCA_964542055.1 uncultured Candidatus Kuenenia sp. | reverse complement strand
TAATCTGTGGCAAATTTTTTTTCACTTTTTTGAATTTTCCACTTGCCGGGCAAAAACGCCCTTTTTCCCCAAAATCTCGCAAACTGCTCCAAACTTACCCCAAACTGAACTAAACTTGGGGTAAACTGACCAAAACTCGCTCAAAAGTGCCGAAAACCGCACACTTTTTTATTTCACCACAACTCAGCCTAAGTCTAGCATTTACAACCACTTACGACAAATTCCACCCCGAGTCTTAAATACTTAGTGTCATTTTTGAGCTTGCAGCTTTGGTACAATTTCGACCAATTACGCAAACTAAAAAATATAAAAAAAGGAAAAGCCTCTCCCCTCGAAGACTTTCCCTCTTGAATTACTTTTCAAATGACCTGTCTTTAAATTACTAATCTCTCAATTCTGCCTTGGGAACAAAAGTAAATTTCTGACCGCCAATAGAAGCATCAACCATCAATCCTGACTCAGCTATTATAAATACCGCATATCCATCTTGATAATCGGACTTCGCTGCAGCACCGGATGTCAATCCAACTGCCGTCGCCTGTGCAGAAAACTCATAATCCCCGCTTATAAAATCTTCTAAATGCCGTTGATCACGGAAGAATATTATCTCACGGAAGTACTCACCGCCAAACGAAAATCCTATAGTTCCCGCAGATAAAGAGCTGAATCCCAGCAACTGATCCTGAGCATAAACTTCACCTTTTCCGTATGCACCGCCTATCCAGAAAGCCCCTTTATAAACTTTCGGGAATACCGCATAGCCATAGGAATCGTTAAAGAAACGTTGAATATCAGGATCTCTCTGCTTAAAAATTGCGATCGCCTGATCAACTTCAGAACTCAATACCTGCCTTGCCTCTGGGCTCTTGGGAACTGTCTGACACCCAAAAATCATCACAGACGCTATCAACATCGATGCAATTAGAATATTAAATTTTCCCATGACTATCTCCTTTTTGAAATTTATTTTAACTTAGCTGATTACAAATCAGCAGAATTTTTTAAAGAGTCCATTAGTCATTATCTGTAATACGAATATTCAAAATTAGAATTCAGCGCCTTCTCTGACAGATAACTGTTCGCTATTCTCCAGTACTGCCTGCCGACATTATCCCAGGTCATCGTTCGACCGAAGTTATACGCCCTGTTTTGAGTGATCTTCAAATGAACTTCATCATTCAAATATTCCACTGCCGCCTCTGCAAGCCTGTCCGAATCACCAAACGGGACCAAAGTTCCACGGCCCTCTTCAAGCAGCTCACATGCCGCCCAAAACGGCGTTGATATAGCAGCATTACCGCTTCCAACCGCAAACGAAAGTGTGCCGCTGGTCAACTGTTCTTCATTTAAACTCGAATTTACATAAACATCCGCCGCTGCAAGATACTCTATCAATCGCTCATCAGACACAAATTCATCCAAAAACCGGACATTATTTTCGATACCCATATCTTTGACCATCTTCTGGAGCTTATCTCTATAAGCATATCCGCTGTGCTTAATTATTTCAGGATGCGTTCTGCCAACTATCAAATACAACACCCTTCGGTTTTTCTTGATGATCCTGGGCATCGCCTGCAATGCAACCTCGATACCTTTTCCTGGACTCAGCAATCCAAACGTCAGCATAATTTTACGCCGGTTAAGACCCAATTTCCGTTTATATTTATTGCTCTCATTAAAAGGCACCTCAGGTATACCGTGAGGGATCAGCGTAACCTTGTTTGAAGAAACACCGTATATCTTCTCCAACATCGGCAAGCCGCTTCTATTCATCAATACAAGGTTGGTCGAATAATCACATACATCTATCATCGCCTGGTACTGATAAGCCGTGGGTTTCTTCAAAACCGTATGAAGCGTTGTTATCACAGGCATCTCAAGCCTTTTCAAAAGCATATTTATATACGAACCGGCTTGTCCACCAAAAAGACCAAATTCATGCTGAACAAATACCATATCGACATTGGCCGAATTTATCAAATCCGCCGCTTCCATATAATCACTCAAACAATCTTTTCGGATAACATAATCGGCTGTTTCAGAGAATTTTCTGTTATTGTCAGATTCTACAGATATAATTACTGGTTCGAAACTTCCATTTGATGCAAGTTTCATATTTTCTATTAAATGAGAAACATAAGTTGCTATTCCGCACATCCGCGGAGGAAATGAAGATATAAATGCGATTTTGTTTACTGGGTTTAATCTAATCATTTTACGTTCCTTAAATTGCCTGTTTTTTCTCTAACCATTGTCCATCACAATCAACGTTCATGCATTCATACCAGACAAATAGATTTTCGTTTTCAATAACGCGATCTACCTCGTCCATCGAATTCCTGCAAATAGGACATTTTTTGCCAAAGCCCCCTTTCATCAAATCTTTGGTCAACTTCAAACTTTCTGTATTCATCATTTTTTACTCCTGTTTTTTTTTATTTATAACTTTACTTTCAAAAGAATAGCTTTTTGAAAGTTCTTTTGAAATAGGGAATAACCCTGATATTGCCTGGTCAATTCCCTATCTGAACTCGGACATATAAACTGATTTTCAAACATCTGATATAACTACACTTACATCGTTTCCAGTCAAATTCCATCTCAACGTGTGATCACGAAACGTGACAAAAAAATATAACCCTCAATCTAAGACCCCTCAGACCAAAAAGTCATAATCTGCTCAATTAGTAAAACTACTGCTTTACTTGTGCTCAAAAGTCAAACAATCCGGCTCACTGCCCTGATAACCAACCTGCACTTGATCTGCCTGGCACTCAAAACGTTCGTTATGCCTGCAATCTGCAACCTTACATGCCCCCACTCCTGCGTCTATTGAATCGTCGCCGCCTTTACTTTGAGATTTTAAATAAGTATCACACCTGGGATTGTGCATATCACCGATTGTAGCCGCTAAAGTTCGGCAATGTTTGTCTTTGTTATAAGCACACTCTGTAACATCACAACCCATTATCTTTGTCATTTTCATAGTTACACCTTACCTTTCAAATTTTCCGCTTCAATTATTTGATCGCAAGTTCAAGATGTTTCTTATTACTGTTTATTGCCTCGTAGATTTCCTTGCGGTGTACCGGAATATGCTGTGGAGCATTGATCCCGACCCGGATCTTATTTCCGTTAATAGCTGCTATCACTATCTCCACATCATCACCGATCATTATTGACTCATTTAATTTTCTGCTTAGAACTAACATTTTATAATCCTTTCACTTTATTTATTTATATTAAATTTATCCAGTTTATCTAATCAGCCTTAAAGCTGTTACCTTTTTACCAGGTTCACATGCCGCCGTCGCGACCCGTCGAACCTGGTGACGAGGAGGGTACTGTTGATTTGATTTCGATCTATATCATTATCATTTAAAAGAGCTGTCAATCACTCAAAGATTACTAACTAGAATACTCGCAAAGCTCCTACTAGGAATA
>CAZITB010000139.1:0-2701 GCA_964542055.1 uncultured Candidatus Kuenenia sp. | reverse complement strand
TTATCCCTAAAAATGACTCTCAAAACCCTCATATGAAACTAATTAACCCAATAAAATCGCCGCCCAAAAAGCCCAGTTTACCCCATTTTACAAAACTGTCTCACAACTCGTAAAATTCTCAAATTTATCTTCACAACCAGCTGTAAATTTTAAATATAAAAAATTATCCGCAGCCAAGGTAAAAATGCCTTGACGAAATTTTTACTTCAATTATAATTACAACTATGTTGCAGTTTAATGGATCGATCGAAATTGGAAAAATATGAATTACCCTGAAAAAATACTGAAAGATCATGGTTTCAATTGCACCGAAATGCAGATTGCGACTCTAAAAGTTCTTATTCAAGCCGAGCATCCTGTTTCAAGGATCGATATTCTGCACGCTTTGGAGGATATGAATCCCGATAAAACCACGGTTTATAGAATTCTCGAAAGATTTTGCAAAAAGGGGATAGTTCATAAAGCCTATGTCGATAAGCGGGCATGGGAATACGAACTGGCAGATAATTGTACTGACCATCAGTGCCATCCACATTTCAAATGCACTAATTGCGGCAAGATCACTTGCTTATTTGACGTGCATATACCTTTGGTGAAAGGGCTGGGAGAAGATTTTATTTTTGAGCGCCAAAAGATGATGATCGAAGGTATTGGCCCTGAATGTTCAGCCAGAATTTACAAAAAGTGAAATCCAAACTAAAACAATCTGTTTCTTTTCTGATGCTGGCAATATTGATTGCTAATATTACCGGTGCGCTGTTTTTATGGCACATTGCTACAGAAGGCACTGATGATCATGACTGCAACGATTGCATAATCTGTCAGATTACATTTATTAATTCTGCTAAAATCGTAAACACATCACCAACAACAGTTTTTTATATCAATGTAGTTGCACATGCAATTTCATATAAATCTGACCAACCGCTAACAATCCAGAATACAAGTTATATCATACCAAGAGCCCCACCCGCCTAATTTTCCTTACTATCATTTTATAAATCGTCAGAACTGTTCTAAGAATATGTCCACGCGCATATTCTTCAGTATAAATATCAATTAGGAGATTAAGCGATGAATCTTAAAATCGTTACTGCGATAATTATATTATGTGTTGTTGCAAATGTCAGCTTGGCAGACTGCCCGGTAGCCCATACTCACATAGGGGTCAATCCGACCTGGAGACCGGACTGGTCTGATCCGGGAAATGCAAGTTTATCTACCGACTCGGACTT
The DNA here is from genome assembly GCA_964542055.1 of uncultured Candidatus Kuenenia sp. Taxonomy (GTDB): domain Bacteria; phylum Planctomycetota; class Phycisphaerae; order Sedimentisphaerales; family CAMDDF01; genus CAZITB01. The sequence continues at coordinate 1,466 of CAZITB010000139.1, read as the reverse complement.
GACTGATGATAATAAGCTCTGGTTCTTTTCGGTTCCTCCGGTTCACCCGGTGGCTGCTACACCCGGATGGCCTAATTGGGAACAGGCAAACGGCGACATTTTCCTGCAACTGGTTCCCGTTATGGATGGCGGCAATCCGATCATGAAAGGTGACGCATCAGGGAAACAACTTTGGACATGTCAATTTATGTACAGCCAATCCGGAGGTTATGGTGATCTGGGGGGCATGCAGCATCTTGACGGCTGGCATTCCGCTCATAGTCCGCAGGGCAAGTGGAACCTTGCAAGTGTTGATCAATCAACTGGACCAACTTGGGATATCTATTTAAAACGCGAAGGTACATCTGTCGCTTCGGAAGATTTCTTGATGCTTTTGCCGAATGACACACCTGTTCTTACCGCTGACGCGGATACTTATCAGCTTGGTAAAAAATGGTTGTCGGATAAAAATGCGTGGGGAATTCATGAGCACATGAGCTTTAACTTCTGGCTTACGCCTGATATTGGTCAGAAAGTTACGGCAACGTTTTCAGCTTATGATGCGGGCGGCATGTACACAGAATCCGATAATTTTGAGTTTGCTTTTGTAACGGTTCCTGAACCTGGATCTTTATTGCTTTTGGGTTTGGGAGTAATCCCTCTTTTGAGAAATAGAGAGAAAAATGCAACGTGTAAATAAATACAGCTATAGCCGGGGCAGCGTGAACTGCCTCGGCTATAGTTCAATCGCTGGGCAATCCAGAGGGTTTACTTTGATTGAACTTTTGGTGGTGATTTCAATTATTGCTATGCTGCTTGGTATTCTGCTTCCAAGCTTAAATAAAGCAAGACAGCAAGCCAAGAAGCTGGTATGCACCAGCAATATGCGGCAAGTTGGGATTGCAGTCCAGGCATATATTATCGACAGCGAAAACCATCTGCCTCCAAGTTCGTGCCACATTAGTAACCCGGATCAATATTGGCTTAGGGTATTATCGAAATATACAGGTGAACAATTGCTGTTTCACTGCCCCAGCGATAAATCCAAAAACTTTGTTGATTGGGACAGGCCTATCACTGAGCAGCAGGATAAACGCTATTCAAGTTTTGCGGTTAATGCTCTTTTGGACCCTGTCTGTTTCAGATATGGCGGCTCTACGAATCGTTACAATCGCGTCGATTCGATCCGCAAACCCATGTACTGCATTTGGATCAGTGAAGCGCCGGACACTGAAAACTTTCAGCTGGCTGATCACATTCATCCGGAAACGTGGGAAGGTTCGGTGGAATATGCAAAAAAGTTTATCGCATCGGACCGTCATATGGGAAAATCAAACTATCTTTTTGCAGATGGACATGTTGAAACGCTGGAATTTGAAGATACTTACGAGTGGCCCGGCAGATGCTACTGGTATCCCGAAACGGCTCCAACATGGCCTGTAAATCCATGACATAATTTAAGGAATAATAATAATGAAACGAACTAT
>CAZITB010000138.1:0-6187 GCA_964542055.1 uncultured Candidatus Kuenenia sp. | reverse complement strand
TTTGTACGTTTACAGGGTTTGTCGCATAATTTTTCATTTTGTCGCATTTTTAATTTCGCTCTACACTACATGTAAACCGTAATATAATATGCGACAAAGCGGTATTAGCCGAAATTGAACGGTAAATAGCGGTATTGGCGGGGGTTACAAACAATTCGTGGGGTGGTTGTAAACCGTAATATAATATGCGACAAGCGGTATTGGCCGAAATTTCATGGGTAAATGCGGTATATTACAGGGTTTATGCGATTTTGTGAGGGGTTTTTTAAAATGCGACTTTTTGGCTTTTTTCGGCTTTCTGTGCAAATGAAATGCGACAAACGGCAATGATCTTTAAAAGTGTTTAAAACCCCTTTAACGGTATTTAAAACAGCGATTTGACCGCATTTAAACCAGGAATCTAAACGAAGTAAACAGACGAACAAACGAAGTGTCGAGCGGACATTCGGACATGCTCGCGGACATGGTTTTGATAAAATAGGCAAAATAGGTAAGTTAGAAAGTGGGTGATTTCAAAAATGACACTAAGTATTTAGGAAAATCGTCAAGTCTTTTGGAAAATGAGGCGGTTTTTTTGAAAAAAAAATTTAACTTTTTTCTAAGTCTTTTGTAATAAAGGGCTTACATTGCAAAAAAAATAATCTTTGTGAAAATGCCGACAAAATACCAAAATTTACACAAAAAGAGTAAAAATCAAGATTGCTCGTGGGGTTCATCAATCAAGCCCAACTTCTCCAGGCTATCCAATACATCTTTTAAAATAGGTTCGTCGTTTTTAGCCTGTTCGATCATTCTCTCGGCCTGTCTTATGTCCAACCGCCACCGTTCAATAAATTCCTGGTATTGTCTTTCGGTTTCATCCTCCCTTTTTCCTGATTCGATTGCTTTTTTCAAATTCCGCTCAAGATCATGTTTATGTTCTAATAAGTCTGCAATTTGCCTGGCTATATATTTATATGCCATTTCGGAGAGCTGCTTGTTTTTATCTTTTACTTTTTTGACTTCCGGTGACTGCTCACCTGTAATTAGCCAATGCAAGTCAATATCTAATATACAACTGATCTCACACAAAATTTTTGTGTCAACTAGCGATTTTCCTTTTTCAATATTAGATAAAGAAGCACTAGTTTTAAATCCTAGCATTTTTGCTAAATCGGTTTGGCTAAAACCTTTATTTACTCTGCTTTTCTTTAGTCTTTCACCAAGTAATTTTGCTGAAAATAAATTTTTTTCGTTTTTTTTCATTGAAAATAAAATTTAAGTCGATATATATTATATTATTGATTTAAAATTTAAAATAAGACTTATTATTTATGGAAAACAAAAAACTCAAACCGGTTCTGTTATACGACCAAGAAGCACTAAAATTAGTGCAAGCTAGGGCAAATAAAGAAAAACGAAGCATGAGTAATGCCGCAGCTGTAACCATTATCGAGTCTTTAGGTTCTAAAAAATAGTTTTGAGATATTTTATAGTTAAATTGTGATGACGACAAGGTAAAAAATAAAGGTTTTTTATATGAACCAGGATGAGCAAAATAATCAAGAGCAAGGCAATTTTGGCGATCGAGTAAAAGAAATCAGGCTGAAAGCTAATTTGGACAAGGCTGCTTTTGCCGCGAAAATCGGGCTGCAAAATGCTGCTGCTGTTGATTACCTGGAATCTCTTCAAACGCCCGATAACCTGCTGATTATCCTTGCTCTGGCAAAAATATTTAAAGTGGATTTAAACTGGCTGCTTTTGGGAGAGGAAACTCCCGTCGTCGAAGGTGAACTTGATGCCCTTAGAAGTATCAAATCGGAGTTTCGGACGGTTCTCAATGCTTTAAAGTCAAATTCTGATGACTTAAAGGGTATCGGCAGCCGGATAAAAAAAATTATTTTTTCTTTGGATAAAGCGGTCAAGGAACAGACAGAACACGCTCTTTGAAAATTTAAATCTTAATTTTGGTTAGATGCGGGCCGATTTAGACCTTTTATTATTTTGGAGGCCTTGCAAATGAGTATCGATTCGCGAGATTTTGGGTTGCGGTTGCGCCTCAATCGACAGAAGGTCGGTTGGTCTCAGTCGGTCGTTGCCGAAACCCTTGGTGTAACAGCCAAAACAGTGCAGCGATGGGAAAATGGTAGTCATCTCCCGCCGGAACATCGATTAGTTGAGCTTTGTCGTTTGTTTTGTATTGATATGGTCGAGTTGCTAACCGGAGAGGCTAATCCTGTTATTGCAGGTTATCGGCGTAGGCTCATTTCTTTCGGACGAATTTGCAAGTCGCTTATTGTCCGTGAAATTGATCGCCTGGAATTGCGGCACTCAGAGCTTGAAAATATAGCCAGGCATGGCGAACCTTGTTTGCTAGAGCTAGACGAGCTTCACGGCGAAATATGCCGTCTTCAAAGTTTGCTTTCGCAGATTTCTGCTCTGGAAAAAAATGCTGATGATCCTATCAGTTTTGACCCTCTTATAAAATCAACATTTTCGAAAGGTAATAAATTATGAATTCAACATCGAACAAAAAAGGCAAAAAAACCGTTACAGGTTTCAACCCAAGCCTCGGGTTCCTCGATGACTTTAGTCAAATCTTTTGTCTGGAGTTGGAGGGGCTGTTGGGGAACAAGCTGACAACTCGCGAGCAATTGGTTTTTTTGCTTGCAACCGACTTGAATTACAGCTTGCCTGAGTTGAGTGATGCTGTGGTTGCTAAGCTTGAAAAGCATCTTCTGGAACTTGTAGCTGCTGATGGCGAATTGGATGCAGAGGAAAATTTCCTTGCCTCTGTCATCGGGATTTTAAAATTAAATCAGTCTGGCATTTTGCAGAGGTAAAAAAAAATGGAAAAAATGGCAAAAATATTTGAGGATATGAAAAAGCGGCACGGAGCTGATGTTTTGATTTTTAAATTTGATGAAAATTATGAGTGTTTCTCAGACGACGCTGAGTTGATTTCGGAGAATTATGGTTTTCCGCTTTTGACCAGGCATAATGGAACTCCCTTTGTTTCTTTTCGGGCCCAAATGATTCCTGTTATTGCTCAGGAACACACTCTCGCCGTTTTTGAAAATGATAAGTATTGCAGAAAAATAACTTGCCCGAGGCCGGTTTTGGCGGGTGCCTGATGCGAGCTGATAAAGAATCTGATCTGCTGGCAATGAAAGACCTTAGCAGGGCCGACGATAAAGCGATCGTTGATTTATTTGCTGCTTTCGGCCGCCGGTATGACATTACGATTGAGGCCATTCTTTTGGCTGCTGAGATATGCGAGGTCGAGCCGGAGGTTCTTGGACGCGGCGTCGAGGCTTTGATGAGATGGAACAGGAATCGCGAAAGATGGCTGCAAACGCTGGGCCGGCTAGGCTTTGAAAGTAAATAAATGGATTTTTGAATTTAAATAATAAAGGGAATGGCATGGACGCCTATAACAAATTAAAAACTTCCGTGTTTAGTGATGGGGACGAGCGGGAAAAGATTTTTTCCGCTGTCTCCGTCAAAACCGTAGATATTGAAAAACGACAAGTTAGAGTACTTGCTTCAACCGGTGATCTAGACCGACACGGGGATATATTACCACCGGAAGCGTTCAAAAAACGCCTGCACATGTTCAAAAAAAATCCTGTAATCCTGGCTTGCCATAAGCATAATCATTCAGACGGTACCGCTCCTGTTATTGGTCGAGCAGACTCAATCTGGATTGATAAAAGGGGGCTCTGGTGTGTGATCGAGTTCGCCAAGACCGCACTCGCTGAGCAGTATTGGCAGCTTTACCGTGACGGATACATGAAAGCGGTTTCTGTCGGATTCCAGGTTATAGAATCACACACAGAAAATCTGGACGGCAAAACGATCTACGTCTATGACGAGGTTGAACTTTATGAAATATCTGCGGTGGCGGTACCGGCTAACAGGGAAGCCCTGGCAAAATCCCGTGAAAAGAAAAGACAGTTTGTACAGTCGAAGCGGGCGGAGTCGCTAGAGGAGCTTGAACGAAAAATGATGGTTAATTTGGGTTATCCAGAGGACCAAATTGAATATAGTTTTAGTCAGGAAAGAATAGATAATTTTGCTAAATGTTTTTGCGATGGCGAGAGTGTTTTTGAAACTGAAAAGCTTTTTGTTCCTCTTGAAGACATTGAAAAACAGTCTCCTGGTGTTGGTGTGGGGATTGATTTTTCTCGTCATTTTTAGTTAGCCTGGTCGATTGGCGGATTGCAGGGTTAAGGCCGGTTTTCCGCGACTGCCTTACTTGTGTGCCAATCGATAGTGGACGGGTTAAATGTAACCCTGGGGCGGGCTTACCAGCACCCGCCCTGTTTTGCTGGCAGCTGGAAAATTTTAATTTCAAGGATGAAAAATATGTATGCAGATGTAAAAAGTATAGATGCCGCTTTTGAAAAAGCAGGCAGAAAGATAACGGATTTAGAAGGTGACATGAGTTTGGTTCGGGAAAACTTGAGCTCCATGTCGAAACAATTAAAAAGATTTGGCCAGGCGTTTATGTCTGGAGAGTTTCAGGGCCGGAAGTACAATCGTTTTTGGCCATCCGAAGAACACGCTAAAGAGTTTGGCCAAGCTGTTCTTGCGATTGTACGCGGACAGGCCAAAGACCTTGGAACCACCAGCAACGAATACGGCGGCGCTTTGGTTCCGGATGAATTAGCTGCAATGTTAATCGACATGATTGCTAAGTACGGGAAATTTCGTCGAAATACAACCGTAGTCAGGCTAGGTCATGGCAGCTCTAAGATACCCAAACTTACATCCGATCTAACAGTCTATTGCCCTGGTGAAGGCAATGAGATCACCAAGAGCGATCTCAAAGTATCTCTGGTTGGTTTGGTTTGCAGGAAATTTGCGTGCTTGACTGTTATCAATCGCGAACTCGATGAAGACAGCGTGATCGGAGTTGGCGAGATTGTGGCTAAATCAGTTGTTCGAAGCATGGCAAAAAAAGAGGATGAGATCGGCTTTGTTGGCGATGGCACCAGTACATATTTTGGCATGATGGGAGTTACTCAAAAACTGTTGGAAGTCGATGAAACGGTTTCAAATATTGCGGGTCTTCAAGTAGCGTCTGGAAACTTGTACAGTGAAATCACTCTCGATGATTTTGAATCTCTGGTAGGGAGATTACCCGCCGAAGCTGATGAAGATGCAAAATGGTTTGTTAGTAAGAAGTTCTTTTATAATGTCATGTACAAGCTGGCACGTGCAGCCGGTGTTGCGGATTTAAATACGATCCTAAGCAATGAGAAGAAACGCTACTTTATGGGCTACGAAGTCGAATTTGTTCACTGTATGCCAAGTGAGGAAGCAAACAGTCAAATTTGTGCTCTGCTCGGTGATCTTTCGCTCAGTTCATATTTAGGTGAGACGCGAGAGCTTATGATAGATCGTAGCGACGAAGTTCTATTCATGAACGATCAGATTTGCTTGCGAGGTACTGAGAGAATCGACATCGTTGTGCATGGCGAAGGCGATACCACCAATCCTGGAACAATAGTGGGTTTGATAACCGCTGCAAGTTAAATAAGCCTCAACGACGGGCCTAGAACGCCTTTTAAACTCTGTTTAAGGGGCGTTCGCCCTTTTGTTAACCATAATGCCTAAAAAGGATTAAAATGGCTTTGAGCAGGAAAATAAGGGATTATAACAGAGAATACCAGCGTAACAGACGCAGCTTGGTTAAAAAAGGTGAATTCGCCGAAAACCGCCCTGCAAATGGAATTGATAGCATCATACAGGTTGATAGCGTTTTACGCGAAATGGGGGAAATCGAATCAGCCGTTCGAATTGAGAAAAAAAAGTATCAAGAGAAAATTTCAAGCCTGAATCAATATCTTTTAGAAGCTATCGAACCTTGGCAATCCCGACAAGATGTTTTGAGATCAATGCTGATAAAGTTTATGGAAAAGCATTTTGAGAAACAAAACTGCAAATCTCAAAAATTCGAATTTGGTGTTGTAAAGAAAACTAAAAACGGGTTCCAGGTCAAATTAAATGTTGACCTGGCTTCGCAAAGAAGAGGGAAACCATGAGTTATAAATATGCGATCAAAATCGAAAATCCGGACGGACAGATAACAATATCAGCGAACTCTCAGCAGCACCTGGAGAAGTTGATAAAACAATATGAAATCAGGTTCACGATCGATGCTTTCGATGATCTTGACAGGGCATTTGTGAAATTCAAAAGC
>CAZITB010000137.1:0-6191 GCA_964542055.1 uncultured Candidatus Kuenenia sp. | reverse complement strand
CGGGGGCGTCTTTGGACATTTTGAATTTTCTAACCAGGTCGTTGGCATTAGCTTCTTCTTCAATCTGCTCTTCGGTGAACCACTGGAGCAGGCTGCTTGAAGCATAATCCTTTTCCTGGTTTGCGATAGTTACTATGTCATTTATCATGCTTGTAACTTTTTCTTCATGTGCCAAACCTTCCTGGGCTATTTCCAGCGGAGATTGCCATTTTGTCTTTGGTGCTTCTATCTCGGTAAGCTTAACTTCGCCGCCTCGATCTGTTATATGCTTATAAAATTTTTCGGCATGAGTGAGTTCTTCAAGCGCCTGTACATACATCCAGTTGGCAAAACCAGGCATGTCATTGGCATCGAGGTGTGCCCTCATTGCGAGATATAAATAAGCAGAATAAATTTCAGCATTTATTTGTTTGTTCATCGCTGCTTCAACTTTTTTAGATATCATTTTAATTCTCCTTTCCAGAGACCATGAATATTACAGAATTCCCTTGCCGAAACCGTTGAAGGCTCACATGAGCATGCGAATTCAGCCTCGGGGGCATCCTCTGGTTTCAAAACTTTGATACAACTGCTGCATCCGCAATCGAATTCAATAAATTGGATGTAATGCTCATCAGTCATCGGGTGAGCAACAGAGCCGACTTTTACTTTGTAACCGTTTGCTGTTTTTTCAATTACAGGGACATGTTTTTCTTTTGCTGCATCGACAGTGTTTGCAGTCATGAGCTTCATAGGTTCACCGCAACATACCAGTTCACCGTCACCGCCTGCAAAAACTTCTACAACATTACCGCAAAGATTACATTTATAAATTTCTTTGATTTTCGCCATTTTTTCGTTCCCTTTCTTAATTAATTTCTAGACTATTCCCAGTTCCTTATGTTTTGCTAAAATCTTATCTGCAAGTTCATCGAGCTGTTTGAAAGTTTCCTCTTTTGGAAAACCAACAGATACCACCGGCTCAAGTACTTCGGCTTTAATGTTAGTAAGTAATCCAGCTAAAGTCTCTACCATTTTTCCGCCCCAGCCGATCGAACCTACTATGCTGACAAATTTGGTTTTAGGTCTTAATGCGTTTGCTAAAAAGGTAGCATGAACAGCCGATGGATGCGGACCGGCGAGCACCTGCGGAGAGCCGACAACAATAGTAGCGGCATCAACCAGTGAAATCGCTATCTTGCCGATATCCACACCGGTTAGATTGAACCTTCGAACGGTAATTCCCCTGTCGATCAATGCTCCGCAAAGATGGTCAACCATTCGTCTGGTGCTATCGTGCATTGAAACAAATGGGATGACAACTTCGTTTTTTACATCATCGCTGACCCAGTCTTTATAAGCGTCAATTATAAATTGCGGTTTATTATGTATCGGACCGTGGCTTGGACAGATCAATTCGATGTCCAGTTCATCCACTCGCTGAAGATTTTTCTTTATGATATTTCTAAAGGGCATCATGATCTCAGCGAAATATCTTTTTGCGGGCTCATGAACCAAAACCGGATCTGCATAAAAATCGCTTGTGGCCAAATGTGAGCCGAAGAAATCACATGAAAACAGCACCTTGTCTTCCTTGAGATAGGTTACCATCGTTTCGGGCCAGTGCACCCAGGGGGTGAAGTGAAATTCCAGCGTTTTATTGCCCAGGCTAAGTTGCTGTCTGTCTTCGATGACCTGGATTTTATCTTCATCTATGCAAAGCAGGTCTATAAGCAGCTTTTTGCATTTTTCGTTGGCGATAACTGTCGCTTCGGGATAGAGCGTTAGAATATCAGGTATCGAACCGGAATGATCCTGTTCGCCGTGATGCGCGATCACATAGTCAATCTTATCAACTCCTGCTTCGACTAGATTATTGAGTAGTTCGGATGTTTTAGCAGGGTCAACCGTGTCGAGAAGAGCTGTTTTCTCGCTTCCCTTTACAAGGTAGCTGTTATAGCTGGTGCCGTCAGGCAAGGGAATCAATTCATCGAATAGCCTGCTGTCCCAGTTTATGGCACCGACAAAAAAGATATCAGATTTTACTTTGCGCATTAGCTGCTCCTTTAATCTTTAACCCTGGAGAGATTTAATTTTACTTAAAACTTCATCATAGTCAGGTTCGTTTGAAATATCTGACACTAATTGAATATACTTGATTTCATTTGATTTGTCAGCAATAAAGACCGCTCTAGCCAAAAGTCTTAATTCATCAATCAAAATACCGAAGGCATTACCGAAGGAAGCATCCTTATAATCCGAAAGGGTAACCACATCCGAAATATCCTTGGCTCCGCACCATCTTGACTGTGCAAATGGCAGGTCCATACTGATTACCAAAATTTTGACATTTTCACCTAGAGATGTTGCTTTTTCGTTGAATTTTCTTACTTCGGTATCGCAAACCGGCGTATCGAGACTGGGCACTGAGACAATAACTTTGATTTGGGCATCAAAATCTTCAAGTTTTTTTGGATTTAACTGATTATCCAATACCACAAAATCAGGAGCCTTTTGTCCGACTTCGACCAAATCCCCTCTCAAAGTCATGCTGTTACCCTTAAATTTAACTTTATTCGGTTCCATAATCCACCTTTGTTCATTAGTAATTGATCATTTCCAGTTCAAAATGAGCCTGCGGATGAGCACATGCAGGACATTTCAAGACCGCTTCATTTGCTTCATGCACAAATCCGCAATTTCTGCAAACCCAGCGAACGGACTTGTCACTTTTAAATACTATGCCTTTTTCAATATTAGAAGCCAGCTTTCTATACCTGTCCTCGTGGCGTTTTTCCGCAATTGCAATATTTTTGAAAATTGCGGCGATGTCATTAAAGCCTTCTTCTTTGGCGACTTTAGCAAATTCAGGATACATTGTTGTATTTTCATAGTTTTCGCCAGCGGCAGCTTCCTGAAGATTTTCGAAAGTTGTTCCGATTTTACCGGCAGGGAAAGTGGCCTGGATTTGGGCATCTCCGCCTTCGAGCATTTTGAAAAGCCTTTTAGCGTGCTCTTTTTCCTGGTTTGCGGTCTCTTCAAAAATCGACGAAATCTGGACATATCCTTCTTTTTTGGCCTGTGAAGCAAAATAGGTGTACTTATTCCTTGCCTGTGATTCGCCGGCAAACGCGGTCAAAATGTTTTTTTCAGTCTGTGTTCCTTTCAAGCTCATTTTACAATCTCCATATAAATAGTTACTTATTGATTAATCGGATTTACAATCCTTACAGATACCCTGAAAATAAATTTCGGTTTTTAAAACCTCAAATCCCTCTTCTAACTCCTCAGGTCTTTCAATATTATCAAACCGAGGCGAATGAAAATCAAATATTCTTTTACATTTTATGCATTTGAAATGCTGGTGCGGATCAAGGCCTGCATCGAAACGCCTGACCTGGGCATCGCCTTCAACCACAAACGCAACTCCTATATCAACAAAAGTATTCAAAGTCCTGTTTACCGTATCAAAAGAAATATTGGGAAAAATTTCTTTAACTTTTTTATAAACCATTTCAACCGAAGGATGCTCATCAGTTCCAGATACCACTTTGAATATGGCCTGCCTTTGAGGAGTAACCTTTAAATTGGCTTTTTTACATATTTCCAAAAACTTATTTTCGCCATTCACGAAAGTCAAAATTAACAACTCCTAAATAGTATTTGATACTATATACGAATCAAAACAACCGGTCAATCGTTTTTTATAAAATTTTTCATTAAATTTAGTTCAATATTTTACATTTTCCAGCCGATTTAAGTAATAGATGTTTAATCAGAGGTTAAAATGAGACATAAACTTGCTCTTATAGCTATAATTACGTCTCTGGTATTGATTTTAAATCAACCAGCAGAGATCAAGACCGCCGACGCTCAGGTTACGAGGGTTCGCGAAGAACAAATCCTTATAAACCCCCAGCATTATTCGGTCCCTCCTAAAATGTCCGATGCCCAAATCGCGATCGAAACATTTGAGAATCTTATGCTCCGCTATATGGATCAGACCGAATACAACTATCACATGTTATCTGCGGAAATCGGACAGGTTATGGCCAAACTTGAGCAGCTCGAAGCCAAAATCGACAAACTGGCCGATGAAAAAAGTTCTGGCGGGCCGCAGAACCAATCAAATGACCCAAATAATCTGTGATGTTCACAATTTCACAAAGAATCTGGTTTTATTTTGATTTTTGATTGATTTTCTCATATAATAATTTTGGTCGCTAGGGGTGGCCGTTAGTGCCTGAGATAAACCCTTGGAACCTGAACAGGTTAATTCTTCGGAAGGGCCTGCGTAGGAAAGCGGACTTGAAAAAGTTACCGATTTTTAAGCCGCTTAAAAGCGGCTTTTTTTATTAATTTATATGGAGCATTATAATGATAACGCAGTTAGAACATGCAAAGGCAGGCCAGATAACCCCGCAAATGCAGTATGTAGCGAAGGTTGAAGGCCTTTCGCCTCAGCTGGTTCGCTCGGAAGTTGCCGCCGGACGCATGGTTATACCCGCAAATACGATTCATCTTTTAAATAGTCTGATTCCGGCAGGAATCGGAAAGACATGTACCGTCAAAATAAACGCAAATATTGGTACCAGCAGCGTTAGTTCGTCAATAGATGGCGAGATTGAAAAGATGAAAATGGCAGTAAACCACGGGGCAGACGCGATAATGGACCTCAGCACAGGTGGGGACCTGGATAAAATAAGGGAAAGACTGCTCCAGGAATGTTCTGTGCCGTTTGGAACTGTTCCAATATATGAAGTTATTATTGGCAGAAATGTTGAAGATATAACTGAAGAAATAATATTGGAAACCGTGGAAAAACAGGCTAAACAAGGCGTCGATTTCTTCACTATCCATGCCGGGCTGCTCCGCGAACACTTGCCGCTTTTGAAAACCCGTGTTTGCGGAATTGTCAGCAGAGGCGGGGCTTTGCTTGCCAAATGGATGCTTCACCATAACCGCCAGAACCTTTTATATGACATTTTTGACGATCTTTGCGATATTATGAAACAATATGATGTGTGTTTTTCGCTTGGCGATGGATTAAGGCCGGGCTGCCAGGCCGATGCAACCGACAAAGCCCAGATAGCCGAACTGCGAACTCTTGGCGAACTTACCGCACGGGCGCAGGAAAGAGGCTGTCAGGTAATGGTCGAAGGTCCGGGCCATGTGCCGTTTAATCAGATTCAGAAAAACATGGAACTGCAGCAGGAAATCTGTAATGGAGCACCTTTTTATGTCCTCGGCCCGTTGGTTACAGACATCGCACCTGGTTATGACCATATAACCTCGGCAATTGGTGGAACTGCGGCGGGATATTACGGCGCATCGTTTCTTTGTTATGTTACGCCTCGTGAACATCTTGGTTTGCCCGATGATGATGATGTTCGCCAGGGAGTTATCGCTTCGAAAATCGCTGCTCATGCGGCAGATATCGCAAAAGGCAATAAAAAGGCCTTTGAACGTGACAAAAAACTCTCCACCGCACGTGCAAATTTGAACTGGAACGATCATATTGACTTGTCACTGGACCCTAAAACCGCAAAAACTATGCATGAGGAGGCTTGTAAACAAAGCGGAATGGCTTCTGAGCCGGATGCGGATTATTGCACAATGTGTGGAAAAAACTGGTGTTCGGTTCGAATTAATAGGGAAATAAACCAAACTTACTAGATGGAAGATAATAAGAAAATTATTGGCCTGCTTGGCGGTATTGGCTCGGGTAAATCAACCGTTGCTCAATTTTTTGGTGAAAAGGGATGCAAAGTCATAAATGCTGACCACCTTGCGCATCAAACTTTAGATAAAACAGAAATAAAGCAGAAAGTCCGAAGTTCATTTGGCGATGGTGTTTTCAATCCAGATGGTAATGTAGATAGAAAAGCCCTTGCGGAGGTTGTTTTTAACGATACTGAACAATTGCAAAAACTAAACAGTATAATACATCCTGATGTCATGGAAAAAGTCGAACAGGAAATTTCCCTAGCAAAATCCCAGGATTACCCAGCAATAGTTTTAGATATTCCTTTATTAATGGAAGTGGGATGGGAAAAGAATTGCGATATACTGGTTTTTGTCGAAAGTTCTTTGCAAAAAAGGCTTGAAAGAGCGGCAAAAAAAGGAGCGTTTTTACAAAAACAACTTAAAAATCGAGAAAAGTGCCAGATTTCTCTGGACAAAAAGCAAAAAATATCCGATTATATAATCAT
>CAZITB010000136.1:0-6214 GCA_964542055.1 uncultured Candidatus Kuenenia sp. | reverse complement strand
AAAGAGCATGCAGCGACAAATACCTCAATTTGTCCCAAAAAACCTGCAAATATTCCCAAAAAAGCGGCTATGGTTGCTAATATTGATATTTTGTTTATCATGCATTTTATATCGGCTCTGGATTTTCATGTCTTAATTAACAAAGTCAATTATTTTTGAAATCGGTTTTCTTTTGCATATTTCCTTGCCCTTGATTGACAAAAGCAAAAAATACAATTAGACTTACGCTTCTATGAAAAAATATGAATTTTTGATTAAAAGATGGCCAAATAGTGCTGGTCAGTCCTTCGGTTAAAGCATCCCAAGGGCAAGTTGCTGTAGTTAAATTAAAGATCAAATCGGCGTTACCAGCAAATTAATCCGTTCATCTAAAGATTACCTGCATTTAATACCGATAAATGAAAGATATGAGACAAAAATTATCCATGAAAAAGTTCATTGGCCCCTGTCAGTTCTCTATAGGATTGACACTTCATCATAATTATATTTTTATACCTGGAGGTTTTATATTATGTTATTACCAGTTATTCGAGCACTGTTTTTTGTTCTGATTTTTTCGATTTTGTTCCCTTTGCTTGACCAGCGATATTATCCGGCAGGCGAAGAATTCACGATCCTGGATCGTTTTGCACCTTTTGCAATTGGAATTCTTGTAGCGTTACTCATTTTAGTTTTGGAATTATCCATTCCCAAAAAAGCCATCAGCGGTCTTGCGGGGGTGTTTTTCGGATTGCTTGTGGGGCTGCTTGTTAGCTGGGGGCTTGCTAATGTAATCGATTTAATAAATGAAGTTTACCCTCTCTATTTAGAGCCGGAAGGTCTTAAAATCACTAAATGGGTGATGGGGGTTTGCGTATGCTTTTTGGTAATCAGCTTTGTTATCAAAACCAAGGACGACGTGCGGTTTGTTGTACCTTACGTTGAATTTGCCCGCCAGAGCAAGGGTATCCGTCCGCTTGTGCTCGATACATCTGTTATTATTGATGGCAGGATTGCCGACATTTGTCAGACCAGGCTTTTTGATGCCCCTTTGGTAATACCGCGATTTGTCCTGAATGAATTGCAGTTGATCTCTGATTCTGCGGATAAGCTAAAACGCAACAGGGGCAGACGGGGCCTTGATATGCTCAATAAATTAAGGGACGATCCGTTGCTGGAAGTCAAAATTGATGATACTCCACCTCCCGGTATTGAAAGTAAAGCGCCGGTAGATCAGAAGCTGGTTGCATTTACAAAGGCTTGTGACGGCAGGCTTGTTACGAATGACTACAACCTTAACAAGGTCGCTCAGCTGCGGGAAGTTGATGTAATAAATATCAATGACCTGGCTAACTGCCTTAAACCTGTTGTTTTGCCTGGCGAGCTGATGACCATTAAAGTTATCAAAAACGGCGAAGAACCGCACCAGGGGATAGGTTATCTTGATGATGGAACGATGGTAGTGATCGAAGGTGCCCGGGATATGATGGGGCAGATGATCGATATATCGGTTACCAGTTCGCTTCAGACATCGGCAGGGCGGATGATCTTCGGTAAATTCGAAAGAAGATCCGAATCCCGAAACGGAAGGTAAACATTTGCGTAATTGGTCGAAATTGTACCAAAGCTGCAAGCTCAAAAATGACACTAAGTATTTAAGACTCGGGGTGAAATTTAACGTAAGTGCTTGTAAATGAAGAACTTATGTTGAGTTATGGTAAAATCAAAAAGTGTGCGGTTTTTGGCACTTTTGAGCGGGTTTAGGCCAGTTTACCCCAACTTTGACCCAACTTTAAGCCACTTTGCGCGATTTTCGGGAAAAAGGGCGTTTTTGCCCGGCAAGTGGAAAATTCAAAAATTTTGAAAAAAAATTTGAAAGTAGTCAGACGTCAGAAGTCAGCTATCAGTGTCTGAGTTTAACCGCAGATGGAGTTTATCCCGATTAATTTGAACCAGGTCTGTATCGAATTCGCCGCCAAAAATCCAGCGTTATTGTTGCAGCGGGACAGTTACAGTAAACTTTGAACCTTTGCCCGGCTCGCTTTGAATCTCAAGATTCCCGCCGATCGATTTCAAAAGGTTCTGCATGTTGGTCAGTCCCAAACCGCTGTGCATCTGTTTTCCGCCTGAACGTAAAGTTTGGGGATCGAAACCGACTCCCTTATCTGTGACGACAATTTTTACTTTTTGATCGGTCCGGCTCATTTCGATACTTGCATTGCTGACGCCTGCGTGTTTAACGACATTAAAGAGAAGCTCGCGTACAGATTCAAAAGCTAAAAGCTTCACTTCATCGTCGGTGATATCGGTCAAAGCGCTCGAAACGAAACTGACGGATAGATGATGTTTTTCCTGTACCCAGTCGCAAAGCCATTTCAAGCTGTCTGTAAGTCCTGACTTGGACAGAACAGGCGGTACCAGATCGGTTACCAGTGACCGGGAAGTTTCAAGTGATTCATCCAGCAAGCTTATTACATTTTGTGCCACCTGCTTTACCTGAATATTGTCATTTGAACTGAGAACTCCGACATGCATCTTAGCGGCGGATATTAACTGCTGGAGATCATTATGGAGCAATTTGGCCAGGCGAGTTCGTTCTTGCTGCTGGGCAGAGCTAAGCTGTTGCAGACAGCTTGTAAGTTCGTTTGTCTTTGACTGCAGTTGCTCGGTCAACTGGGCATTTGTCTGGTCCAGCGACTTTTTTGACTGGTATATATCGGTAATATCGATCATTGCCATGCGGACCAGTTTTTCACCGCTTTGGTCATCTACGGCATGGCTGGATGTTACCCTTATAAACTGGGCACTATCCTGTTTTGCAGTCAGTTGCAAGTCACAGGAGGTGCTTTTGGATTCTTTCATTGTCTTTTTTAGATATTCAAAAAAAGTCATAAGGTAATTATTGTGAATATATCTGCTAAGGGGGTATCCGATTAGTTTTTTGCGTTGTGTTGCCAGCAGTTCGGTCAATGCGAGATTAGCTGAGCAGATTATTCCCTTTTTGTCAAGTGTGGCATACCCAACCGGTGCAAAAATGTACATATCAAAATAATTATTTTTGGACTGTATCAATGACTGTTGGGCATGGCGCAGTTCTTCATTTTGAATTTCAAGTTCGGCCTGATTGATCTGGAGTTCCTGAATGAGTTCAAGAACATCCAGTTTATCATGGCTCTTATCACTTCCGGTATGTTCGAGCAGCTGCACTGCCTTATCTCGTAAATCTTTATACTTACTTTCCAGCATTTTACGATCCTTCTTTCTTTTTTTCCGGTTCGATTCTCAGTACAAGTGAATAAAATTTTTCGGATTCGATCTTTTCTCCTTTGATAACCAGTTTTTTGCCTGTTTTCGTCTGGTCTTTTTCTATTTCCAGCGGATAAGGTTTGCCGCCTTGGCTTACCTGTTTGAGGTATTGTACGAATTTGTCATGATTAAAAGTACCATCTCCAACGCTAAAGAGATTTTGACCGGTGCTGTTGCGATTAATTGCGTATTCTCGGTAAAAGCTGTCGCTTGCTAATATGATTTCGAACTGTTTATCAAGGACAACAATAGGTTCATCGATGATCCTGGCTGTTGTTTCGAAAGCGGCGTTTGACCGCTCCAGCTGGTTCATTACCAGCTTGAGTTGATCGATATCGACCAGGTTAACGGCAGCTCCGCGAATCCGGTTGTCAGAAGTGCGGTAGGGCAGTATTCGCAGTAAATACCAGTGTCCATCGATGGTGGAGACTTCTTTTTGTTTTTGCTGGAGATTTCTTGTAACTTCTTTGACGTCGAAGAGGAAACTGTCATACTTGAGGTTTGAAGAGAAATGGTGGATCGGCCGGCCTATATCGCTTTCGATGATATGGAATATCTGGGCTGCCTGAGCGGTGAAACGAACAATGTTGAGGTCCTCGTCCAGAAAGACAGTCGGGATTTCCAGGCTGTCCAGGAACATCTGCAATTCTTTTTGTGACTGGTTGAGGCTCTCGATTTTGTCCTGTAATTCGTAATTTACCGTTGTGAGCTCTTCGTTTAGGCTTTGAAGTTCCTCTCTGCTGGTCTCAAGCTCTTCGTTTGCGCTTTTTAGTTCTTCATTTGTTGACTGGTACTCCTCGTTCATGCTGCGAAGCTCTTCATTGGATGTTTCCAGCTCTTCTACCGTTGACTGAAGGTTTTCGCGGGCATCGGCGAGTTCCTGTTCAAGCATTTGGTAGCTTTTGTCATGAATGGCTGAAATATCTGCCTCTTGCCGGGCAGTTTCCGGTGGTCTTTCGTGAAAGCTTATAAGCAGCAGCTTTTTTCCAGACTGGGACTTGTGCAATGGCCTGACGGTAAGGTCTATGGTGACACTGTCGCCGTTAGTCTGGATTTCTATATTATTTCTGGTTATAGTCTTGTTCTGATTGACGGCCTGGTGAATTGCTGCGGGCAGGGCATTGGTCAAACCTTCACGTGCCATACGAATGACATCCCAGCCGACTTTGCCTGCTGCCGGTTCCAGGAATCTGCCGATTCTGCCATGTATGTAGAGAACCTGGTGATTCTGGTCGATCACCACGCTTGGCGGTACAAAAGTGGTCATCAGTTCCTGGGCCGCTAAATGTTCTATATCTATTTTTGGCATCTTGTCAGGTCTTTCTTTGACAGCAGGGGTAGGATGAGATAGCGGAAATTCAAATGTATTGTAGGCACCATCTACTTCCATGCGTTTGAAAATTTTCCATTTGGAATTGATCTGTTTGAAAAGATGGTCAAATTCTCCGACACTTTCCGAAGAGCCCAGAAATAGTATTCCGCCTTCATTTAGGCTGTAATGGAACATGGGCATGAGTTTTTTTTGAAGATCGGCTTTCATGTAAATGAGAACATTTCTACAGCATATCAAATCCATTTTGGAAAACGGGGGGTCTTTGAGCATATTCTGTTCTGCAAAAACCAGCATATCCCGGATCTTGCGGTCGATTACATATTTACTGCCGGTTTTTGTGAAATATTTGTCAAGAAGGTCTTTGGGGACATCTTCCTTTATGGATTCGGGAAATTCTCCCTTTCTGGCATTTTCAATCGCCGTTTTGTCGATATCGGTAGCAAAGATGGAAGTTTTTAGATTCAGATCGTTATCTTCCAGGAACTTTGAAATGGTCAGTGCCATCGAGTAGGCTTCCTGGCCTGTTGCAGTTCCTACGACCCAGACCCGGAGTAGATCGCCATCATTTTTTTTCTGGGATAATTGGGGAAGTACTTCCATTTTAATGACGTCCCAGGCGGGAGGGTCCCGGAAAAAATTGGTAACCCCGATTAAAAGTTCATTTAACAGCACGTCCAATTCTTGGTTATTCTGTTCTAGATGTTGGATATACTGATCGATGTTTTCCAGTTTGTGCAGGTCCATGCGGCGAACAATCCTGCGTTTTATTGTATTTTCCTTGTAACCTGAAAAATCGTGCCCGGTAGCGTTTCGAAGTAACTCACAAATTCGCTGGATTTTTTCTGTTGTGAAATCTTGTGTTTTATCTTTATCGCTCTTTGAACGGTTGGCTATATATTCTCTTATGAATCCGGGCATATCTTCAGGAGGCAGTACTTTATCGACAAGCCCGGTTTTGATCGCCTGGTCAGGCATCCCTGAATATTCGGCGGTTTGAGGGTCCTGTGCGAGAACCAGCCCGAACTGCTGTTTGATCTCGATTATGCCGCCAGAGCCGTCTGTTCCGGTTCCCGAAAGGATAATACCGATAGCATTTTTGCCGAAATCCCCGGCAAGTGATTTGAAAAAGGCGTTTATGGGTGTATGAGCACCTTTATTTGATTGTCTCTTTTGAGTTTTGAAGCTTCCATCTTCAACGGTAAGCTGAGTATCGGGGGCGATAATAAAAAGGGTGCCGGGTTCTATTTTCATATCATTTTCGACCTGTTTAACGTCCAGATCGGTGATATTTGAAAGAAGCTCGGGCATAAGTGAGGAATGACGAGGATCAAGATGGGTAATTACCACGTAAGCGGTCTGCGAGTCAGTCTCGACCTTTGAAAAGAACTTCTTGAGAGGGGCCAGCCCACCGGCCGAAGAACCTAAGGCAACGATGACTATTGGTTTCATAATCTTTTTACCTTTCATATATAAAGTCATATAAATCTTTGCCATGTGTTTGGGTTAATTCAAAGGGAAGAGTTACAATAAAAACCCTGCGGGCGGTTTTATAAAGTGCCTGAGCCGTTCTCTGGCTGTGAGTCTGACCAGCTTTAT
>CAZITB010000135.1:0-6288 GCA_964542055.1 uncultured Candidatus Kuenenia sp. | reverse complement strand
CACTCGGCCAGGGTTTTTTCTTAAAGGTTTTGCGCCACAAAGTAAGGTTCCGCATATAATAGCTTCTTTTGATATCGCACTATTGCCGAATCAGGAAAATGTTTACATGCCTGACGGAGATGATATAGGAAATTGGACTTCCCCTATGAAGATGTTTGAATATATGGCCGTTGGTAAACCCATCATTGCTTCGGATTTACCAGTTTTAAGGGAAGTGCTTGAACATCAGAGGAATTCTTACTTAGTACCCTCAGCAAACATCAAATGCTGGTCTAAAGCTATAAAGATTTTGAATGAAAATTGTGATCTAAAAAATAAATTAGGTTTTGAAATAACTAAAACAGTACCTGATGGAAAAAAATAAATTAGGTTTTGCTGCCCAGCAGGATATTATAAATAAATATAATTGGAACACAAGAGTTAATAAAATAGTAGAAACTTTGGAATTAAACAAAATTGATTTTAATTAAGTTCTAAAGGAATTTTCATGAATACAATAATTAGTTTGGATACTGACCACATTCGGGCAGAGCAACTAGAAACTTTTCATTATACTTTACCCTGGCAACCGCGCTGGTGGAAAGAGGCATTGGCAACTAACTATATCCTATCGACGGTATTGGTCATTTTAACAATTTTATTTTTTTTGATAAGTACTCCTAATGCAAGACACTGGATGATCATTCCGATTGGTTTTTGTGGTATTTTGGCTGGCTCAGATATTGTTCGATGGTTTCGAGGCGAGATTGATGTTTTTGATCCGAAATTTTTCGTCTCACTATTTTTGTTTATAAATTGTTTTCTGGCCCCCTTTATGCATGTTTACTATGGGATTTACGGAAAGGATTTCTATTTAACAGACTGGCCATACTGGTTTGGATTGATGGGTTTTTTAAATTATGGCGGTATTGTTTTGTTTAAAATGGCACAGCGTTTTTTTTATAATCGAGCGAGAATAGTTAAGAGCTATTGGCAGATCAATCCGGGACAGATTTTTACGATAGGTTTACCTGTAATTTTAATTAGTTTTATATCCCTGTTAATCATCCATTTTATTTTTGGAGGATTAGTTAAAGTCATGGGGGAATATATGGTTAGTCAAGTTGCCACCCAAAACTGGCATTATTTAAGTGTATTGCGTATGTTCGGTGATCCTTTTGTTCCTTTATTAATGATGTTGTTTATTTGTTGGCTGCACATAAACAAACCTGATCGATCACGAAGTACAATGACAGTTCTAATCATATTAGGTGCAACATTTGTACTTCAGTTTCTTTCCGTTGGTATGCGAGGGAGTCGTTCGATTATTATAGTTGGAGTTTTAACAGTTGCTATAATTACGCATTTTACTGTAAGGCCAATTTCTCGTAAATGGATATTAGTTGGTTTGGCTTTTACTATGGTATTTCTTTACTTATATGATTTCCGTAAGAAAATGGGAACTGAAGGATGGAAAGTATTTAGCGACTCTGAGACAAGGCAAGCAATGGCTGAAGAAATGGGAGTTGGTCTCCACACGACATTAATGGGTGATATGGCCCGAGCAGATGTGCAAGCCTATATGCTTTATAATCTTTCAGAAAATCCTGATATTAATTACCAGTATAAACATGGATGGACCTATGTTATGTCGGTGCTTAGTTTTATACCCCGCGCTGTTTGGCCTACAAAACCGTTAGGGGTTAAACGATATGCCGGTGCGGAATTACTGCAAGGTTATTCAGGCCAGCAAGGTTCAACTCGTCAATATGGTCTGGCTGGTGAAGCAATGTTAAATTTTGGTTACTTTGGGATTATTCCAGCATACATTGTGTTGGGGGTCATTCTAGGCACTGCTCGTAAGAAGATGCTTTCGCTGACACCTTCAGATGCAAGACTCTTTCTTGTCCCGATTTTGTTGCTTATGATTCAAAGTATGATAATTTCAGATTCAGACAACTGGATGTTTGGATTAATTCGTAAAGGATTCTTACCATTTATCGTATTTTACTTCGGTAGTGTAAAGATTCGATTGAACAGTTTAGGAAAAAAATTGGATTAATTTTATGAAGTTACTGGTAGCTGTTGATAAACACTTTTTCAGATATAAACAAGAATATTACACTGACGGTACACATCCATATAAGTACTGGCAGGAATATTTAGAGGTGTTTGATAAAGTATTTGTGCTTGCCAGAATACAAGAAGTTTCATTTCTTGAAAACCATTTTCATCGCGCTGATGGTTTGAATGTTGAATTATGTCCATTGCCTGGGTATAAGGGGCCTGTCGGCCTTATCATGAATTCGGTTGCTATTGTAAGAGATTGTTTTAAAGCGATATCAAAATCAGATGTTGTTTTGATGCGAAGCGGAAATGTGGGTTTATGTCTTTGGCTTTGTCTTAAAATCAAGAAAAGACCTTATGCAGTTGAACATGGCGGTGCATTGAATGAATCAATTGTGTTTGCAAAAAAGTTCAAAGCAAAATGGTTAAATAGATTTTTTGCTGTAATTGTTCATAAACTGCACCAGAAACAGGCTCGCCAAGC
Source organism: uncultured Candidatus Kuenenia sp. (assembly GCA_964542055.1). Classification (GTDB taxonomy): domain Bacteria; phylum Planctomycetota; class Phycisphaerae; order Sedimentisphaerales; family CAMDDF01; genus CAZITB01. The sequence continues at coordinate 3,758 of CAZITB010000135.1, read as the reverse complement.
AACTTGTGCAAGTTATGTCTGTAAATATCTGAAACAACTATATCCTACAAAAGATGAAACAAAAGAGTTTGTGTTTTCGGGTGTTCAATTAAAAGATGATTGTATGTCTAGTCCAAGAAATATAGATCAGTTTCAAGGAAATACAATAATTTCTGTAGGAAGACTGATGCCTGAAAAGGGGCATAAGATTTTAATCGATGCAGTCGAAAAAATAAATTGTAAAATACCTGATCTAAAAGTATTAATCTTGGGGGATGGCCCATTACTGAAAGATCTAAGAGAATATGTTTCTGTTAAAGGCTTTCAAAATATAATTGAATTGCCTGGCAGAGTAAAATGGGGAACTGAGCTATTTGATCTGCTAGATTCAAGTAAATTATTTGTGATCCCTTCATTTACAGAAGGTATGCCTAGAGCATTGATAGAAGCGATGGCAAGAGGCCTTCCTGCTGTGGGGTCAAGAGCTGGTGGAATACCTGAAATCTTAGCAGATAAATATCTTGTAGAACCAGGTAATCCTTCACAATTAGCGGATAAGATTATTTCGATTTTAAATGATGAAAATGAATTAGCTAAAATGTCAAAAGAAAATTATGAAAAAGCTCTCTGTTATAAACCCTGCACTATGCAAAAAATTAAATTGGATTTTTGGAGATGCCTAGCCAATAATGATTAAGCAGAATAAAAAAATCGCAATAATTTCTTCAATTGATATTGCTTTAAAAGTTCTTTTAATCGCGCAAATCAAGGCGGCACAAGATGCAGGCTATGAAGTTTATGGCATTTGCAGTGAGGGGCCAAACTTTGAATTTTTAAGACAGCAGGAAATAAAAATGTTTCCTGTTAAAATTAAAAGGTCTATTAGTCCCTTTTCAGATTTAAAGGCTTTGTGGCAAATTTATAAATTTCTTAAAAAGGAAAATATTGATATCGTTCATACCCATACACCAAAGCCAAGTTTGATAGGCCAGTTGGCTGCAAAATTGGCTGGTGTACCTGTGATTATAAACACTGTTCATGGTTTTTATTTTCATGATAATATGAAGCCGTTACCCAAATTCTTTTTTACTGCTATGGAATGGATAGCAGGAAAATGCTCAACTAAGATATTGAGCCAGAATCCCGAAGATATTGAAACTGCTGTAAAACTAAGAATTTGCAAACGAAATAAAATTTCTTTTCTTGGCAATGGTGTCAATCTCCAAAAATTCAATCCTGAAAGGTTTGACGAAAGCTTCAGGGTTGAAAAAAGAAAAGAAATAGGCATTCCTGAAGATGCTGTTGTTATCTGTATTATTGGAAGGTTGGTTGAAGAAAAGGGCTACTTAGAACTGTTTCAGGCATTTAGTGATATTATTGAAGAATATAAAAATGTTTGGCTTGTCATAATTGGACCGGAAGAACCTGAAAAGGCAGACAGAATATCAGCCGATACATACAAAAAATATGGGATCGATACCAGAACTGTATATCTCGGGACAAGGGATGATATTGCAGAAATATTATCATGCATTGATATTTATACTCTTCCATCTTGGCGGGAAGGTTTTCCAAGATCAGCTATAGAAGCAGCTGCTATGGGGCTTCCAATTGTTACAACTGACATAAGAGGTTGCAGACAAGTTGTTGAAAATGAACAAAATGGTTTACTTGTGCCATTGAGGAATGTTGATCAACTCAAGGGAGCTTTAATTGAGTTAATTAAAAGCCCTGATTTAAGACAAAAGTATGGACAGGCAGGTTTGGAAAAAGCAAAGAAAGAGTTTGATGAAAACGAAGTATGCAAAATTGTTATAAATACTTATAATCAAAGTCTTATAGATAATAAATCCAAATAACAACATGTATTTGATATTGCTAAATTGCATATAAAGTGTGTATGTAAAAAAAAGATCAGCAAAATTATTTGGGATCGATTTATAAACTTTTATGAATCTAAATTTTAAATTAAAGAAAGTTTAATATGTCAAAAAAAACCTGTACCAGATGTTTTGTAACGGAATCTTTTCCTAAGGTTACGTTTAATGAGCAGGGTGTATGTTGTTTCTGCCAGAAACTATCTGATCAGTCTGTCCAGGACAGACTAAAGACAGCTATGGAAATTGATAAGCTTGACCAATTGAAGCAGATAGCGGAAAAGATTAAAGAACAGGCAAAAAAGGGTAACTGCAAATATGATTGTATATTAGGCGCATCAGGCGGATTTGACAGCACTTATGTTTTATATATCGCTAAAAAACTGCTGGGTTTAAATCCCCTTGTTGTCAAATACGATAATGGTGTATGTCATCAGATGGCAAATGATAACCTTGAAAAGGCCTGTAAAATTCTTGGCGTTGATTACAGGCATATTGATGTTATTGAAGCTGAGCGTAAATATTTTAAGAACGCAACAAAGGCGTTAATAAACCTTGGTGTTTTCTTCAGTGCCTGTTTCTCCTGTCATTATATCATTGCATCGGTAGCCTATAGAGAAGCAAAAAGAGAGAAAATCAAATATATTCTTACAAGCACAAACAATATCGAAAAAGATCTGGCAGACGAAAGTCATGGGTTTATGCTGAAATCTCTTATCAAAGGGTTCTTCAAATGTAATCCTGTAAAAATGGTCAAAGTTATTGGCTATGAAATTGCGGCTTGCTATCATTTTACAAAACTTAAATTTAAGTTTGATGGGTTTTCTTTAAGATTCTTTAAAAACTTATTCAGTCTGCATCCGGTTAAACCGTCTTTTATTAAAAAATTGGATGTCAGTGAATATGTTGCATGGAATTGGCCTAAGATTGAAAAAATACTAAGAGACGAACTTGGCTGGCAAACACCAAGAACGACTAAAGTTCCCTATTTCAGATTTGATTGTCATTACTCGGCTATGATTGATAAATCATTCAAAAAGGTTACAGGCCTGAGCGAACATGCTTTATTGCTTAACTGGTTTATCCAGGCTGGATTTCTTGATAAGAACGAACTAGCTGATGATATCGAATATATGAATGATGATCAGAGAATAAACAAAGAAATTTCAATTATATGGGATGAATTTGATTTGCCCAAAGATAGAATGAATGAGATTTTATAGTATATGCAAATAATTGACTTACAAAAACAACATTCATTTAAAGTTGCTCAATTGCATATATCCGGTATATCGTCCGGTTTCATAAGTTCGCTTGGACAGGGCTTTGTTACGGCTTTGTATGGATCGATCGCCGATGATCAGAACAGTTTCGGCTTTGTGGCTGTTGAAGATGATAAGGTTTTAGGATTTGTTGCGTTTACTACTGATTTATCTAAACTGTACAAATATGTGATATTGAAAAAGGGGCTGAGGTTCTCATTTATACTCGTAAAGAAGATGTTCTCTCTTGAAACGATAAAGAAAATATGGACGAATTTGTTCTATCCTAAAAAGATGAAGCAGATGGATTTGCCTGATGCGGAACTGTTGTCAATTGTAGTGTCGCCCGAAGGGAGAGGCAAAGGGATCGCAAAGCAATTAACAGAAGCGGGATTCAAAGAATGTAAAGAAAGAGGTATCGGTAAAGTCAAGGTGCTGGTCGCTGCCGATAACCAGGCCGCCAATAAGCTGTATCAAAAGTGCGGGTTTGAGTTTGCGGCATTGATTGACAGCCATGGTGTTAAGAGCAATGTATATGTTAAAACTATTTAGCCACAGATGAACACTGATATACACAGATAAAAGATCACTACTGTCCGGTTATAAGTTGAATAATAACAATTGGTTATCATAATCGCTC
>CAZITB010000134.1:0-6500 GCA_964542055.1 uncultured Candidatus Kuenenia sp. | reverse complement strand
ACTTCCTATAAGCAACTTGTTACTTGATAATGGGGCCAACTTAAACAGAACAAGTGAAAAATCTTTTGCCTCTAATGTGTCCTTGGAAGAAAATGGCACAAAAACCCAACTTACCCAAAATTTAGTAAAATCTGTCAAAAAGTTTTTTTCTGATAAAGCACATCTGCTTAACCCGGACATGCAAAAGCCGGACTTCAAATCAAACTTTATTAGCCAAATTCAAGATTTTTTCGACAAAGACTACTCATAGCAGAATGAGGTACAATGCTCCCTGCTACCTCTGAAAGTCATTAATTATTTTGGAACAAATATCTGCCCACTCCCAGAGCCGTTGCGGCTGATAGCGTACAGTTGAGATATCCTTTAATATTACCTCTACATGGCATCCTCTGGTCTGTTTTAATGATTCTCTAAGTTCTTTTTCAACCTTGGCAGGATCCCATTGGGTCTCGGCCAAAACAGCAGGATTGGGCTTTAATGAGTACACATAATCCTGACCAACTTCATTAACCGCTCTTTCTGGGTTAACCCATGGACTCATCGAAATCTTTCGCAAATTTGGTATTTTTTGCATCAAATCCATTTTATGATGCAGCGGCTCACAGCAGCCATAATAATTAGCGCCCCACTTTTCAAGCCATTTCATTTCATATTTCAATGCAAAATCCCAGTGCATCTCCGGCGAGACCTCAGAAAAAATCTGGGCATTTGAACAGCCCCACATTTGATCCGGAGTTACAGAACCCATTTGGGCATCTACGCCAGGCAGGCCACTTATATAACCATAACCACCACTACCAACTCTAGCATTATCATTAGATGGAGAAAGCAAACCCAACTTTACAAATTGCTCCAGGCGAACTAATGACAGGTCAACAAACTTTTCAACAAAAGCCTGTACCATTTCAGGCCTTAGTATAAGGTCCATCATTGCTTCCTGGACGCCCCACCACCTAATCAAGTTATCCCATGGAGTAAACCAAAGCATTCTTGGGCCTACTTTTTTAACCTCTATAATATCCTTAAATATATCCTGCATTACCAGGAAATTTTCCTCGGTTTGATCTTTTTCATAAGTAATTACAGGCTCTTTGAATTTTTCGATATCTTCAGGCTCTTTTATCAATCTATTAAAATGCCTTGAAACGACATCATTGCTGTCATCTGTTTTTACAATATCCACATCTTCTTCAAAGCCAAAACCACTATCCGTAAAAACGGCAGGACAATCAATGAAATTATTTACGACCATATCACCTTGTAAGTGATCCCACTGATATATTGTTTTACGAAGTGGATCTTCTATACTTTTGGCAAATTCACCCTCGCATTGCAGCGTCAATTCGTCATTATAATTCATCTCATGCCAACAAATCTCATTAATCCAGACCATTGGGCGTTTGCTCTTGAGGTCATTCAAATCCGTCCAAAGCGACGCTCTTTCTTTATTAATTTCTTCACTGGCGATCTGAGAGTATCTTTCTGCCAGCTTTCGTAATATTTGTTTGTCATTTTCAGAAATTTTCAGGGACATAATCGCTCCTCCTATGTTAAAAGTCTACTCCAATTTTTATTTTTTTTTACGCAACTACTTGCTAATACAAAGTTTGGGAAATCTTCGAATACCCAATCATTCTTCAATGTATCAAAGATGATATTCAGCAGTTTTCTGGCAGTAGCAGTCATAACGCACCCCATGAAGGGGTGGCTTGACGGTTAGGAGCCGTCTCAAAGACGGCCATTTCTCTTCGTTAACATTTATTCACACTAAAAACGTCCTTCTTCTTGTTCATGCTCTTGCTTTTCCTGATTACGAATATAATCGCGAATCTTAGCTTCCTCAAAACCAACCGTAGATACTGCATATCCACGAGCCCAGAAGTGCTCACCGCTAAAATTCCTTTCACGACCACTAAACTGGCGTGCTATTGCAATAGCACTCTTACCTTTGAGATAGCCAACAACCTCCGAAACCGCATACTTTGTCGGAATTGCTATACACATATGGATGTGATCACCTGACATATAGCCCTCGACAATTTTACAGTTCCTTTGGCAAGCTAACTCGTGAAATATCGGTTTGAGATATTCACGAATCTTTCCGTATAAACTTTTTTTACGCTTCTTGGGAATAAATACCAAATGGTATTTACAATCCCACCTCGAATGTGATAAACTTCTAAAATCACTTATTATACTTCTTAACTCTTAGCCTAAACCGTCAAGCCAAGGAGAAGTTTTATACCTACGTAATCCGAGGGTCAAACCTTAAGTAGTCCACTGGTCAAACCAGTGGTTTACCTATCTTCAATTAAATAACATTATGACTGCTATTATATCTTAATTTTCAACTTATTAAATTGACAAATATGACTTTACAAAGTTTCAATTTTTCGGTCTTTAGCTATTTCGCCTTTAGAATAGGCCTCATCGCGAGCTTCCTTCCAGAAATCGAGAACCTCCTGAAGAATGCCCTCCATGTCCTGAAATTTAGAAGTTAGGAATGCATCTGCCATTTCACATCCTAATTCTGGCGGCACTACGGACTCTCCCATGCAAAGACAATTTGCATCATTAACTATTCGAGCAAGTTTGGCGGTTTGGACGGATTCACAGCTTAACGCACAAACACCTTTATATTTATCGGTTGTTATGCTTGCACCTGTGCCACTTCCGCAGCAGTTAATTGCAAATTGGGCGATACCATCCTGCAAAGCCTTGGCCACTCGTTCTCCAACTGATGGGAATTTATAGAAGGTCTCTGTATCGTAACATCCTACATCAATAACTTCATATCCTTTTTTTTCCAAGTATTCCTTTATAGTCTTTTTAAGACCAAACCCTTTGGCTACTGATCCCATAATAACTTTCATAATATTACCTCACAAAAAGATTAAACAATTAATAATTCAGGCAATTTCGCAGTTGTACCGCTACGCGAAACAACTTCACGGAAATCTATTAAATCTTCACAATATTCTGACATATCAAGAATAAATGGCGGCTTGTCGTCCGGAAGTACAATTCCCTGCAATTCCACTTTAAACCCTTGCAGGATATCAACTGGATTTATTGCAAACTGAGTCCAAGAATCAAATTTTCTGCACCCTTCCGGATCAAGCATTCTATCCCTATTTCCAAGAGGTGAAGTGCCACCACCAGGATGATGTAGTTTAGCTGATTTCGCAAATCCTTTTAAATCGTATTGCTCTGCAACCCAAATAAATCTTTGCTGCATTTCTCTGTAAACTTCACTTTCCAGTTTACCACTTCTATAGCAGTCTGCATATTCAACCGCACTGTCTTGTAGAGCATGATAAGCTCGCTGTTCGTATTCATTTACCATTCCGCCCAATTTTACCATTAGAGATTGAGACACTATTTGCTCGGAGTACCGGCTACCAACTACTAATTTTAACCACTTATCCTCTGTCACAACATAGTTGGCAGAGGCTATAGGATGCAAGTGGTTCTGTTGACCATCCAATGAAATTAAAACCAAATTTGCATCTACGCTTTCTTGGGCAAGGTTATTGAGCAAGAGTCCCCTAACCTGTAATCCGTTCATACCAGGCTTTAATTGCCTTGCAGTCTCAGCTAAGACCTTCATCGTTATATTTGCAAGCCATTTAAGTTTTTGATACTGAGGCCCTGTAAAACCTCCCAGCAAAGGCCGGACTATTTTATCAAGGACATTTTGATATTCAGGGTTATTTGGCAATAAAGTTTTATCACCAAAATCAGGTAAGGTTTTACCTATTTCATATTTAACGGATTTCACATTGTCAAATATCATAGGAATTTCAAAATTTACTCTTGCCAATTCGAATGGTTTTGTTGCAAATGATAATTTTACCAATTTATCAGACAAAATACCTATATAGGCACTAACAGGTGATATCGCAAATGGCGCAATATCACCAAGTTGATGCTTTAGACCGGTTAGCCATCTCATTGCGCCTTCGGCATTAAGTAGCATTGAATCATATCGGTAATGATTCAAAACATCAATAAGATGACCTAATTTCTGCTCTATCTCAATCGATGTAATCGGGGATAGTTGGCGATTATTTCCTATTGAAACATTCATAAGAGTCTTCCACTTATTTTTTTAAGTTGCGACATGCTTCAATTATGTGTTTGACGCCAAAACCATGCTTTTCAAACAGATAATCTTCTGTGGCTACTTCACCAAACTGGTCTGGAATACCAAGTCTTTTCACGGAAACCGGATACTTCTCACAAAGTGCTTCACAAACTGCACCACCAAGTCCTCCAATGATATTCTGATTTTCAACCGTTACTACTTTGCCGGTCTTCTTTGCAGATGCAACTAAAGTATCAACATCAAAAGGCTTCACAGATGGATAATGCAGCAGATCTACACTAATACCATCTTTTTCGAGTTGCTCGGCTGCCAACCCTGCAAAATGAGTCATATAGCCGGTGCTCACAAGAGTTACATCTTTGCCTTCATTAACAACTACAGCTTTATTAGGGTCAAACTTGTAGCCTTCATCAAAGACCTTGCCAACTTTCGGCCTGATTAGCTGCATGTAAGTCGGCTGAACTTCTTTGGCCATATATTGCATCATACTTTTCAGTTCATATGCATCACAAGGACTATAAACATGCATATTCGGCATCGCACGCATAATTGCTAAATCCTGAAAACACATATGCGTTCCGCCATTAGGGCCAGCTGTAACACCTGGTGCGGTACCAACTATTTTAACATTATTATTGGCATAAGCAGCACTAATGGTTATCTGATCGTAAACTCTTCGGGAAGCAAAACAGGTAAAAGTTGCACAGAAAGGCACTTTCCCCTCACTTGCCAGACCTGCTCCAACTCCGATCATATTCGCTTCTGCAACGCCAACATTAACGAAATTATCAGGATGTGCTTGAGCCACAGAAGGGTTTGTGCCGGAAGCCTTTGAAAGGTCTGCCTCAAGACACATAACATTTAAATCTTCGTTCATCAACTCTATTAAAGTCTCGCCGTAAACGGCTCTCATTTCTTTTTCATGTAATTGCATATCTTTATCCTTTTAATATGGTAAGGTTACATCTTGAACAGCCAACGCTGACATATATTTTTCATAAGCCGCCTCGTCGGGCACTTTAATATTATGACTTTCCGGCTTATTCTCAACAATACAACAATCTTTTGCCTTAATCGTATGAGCAATAATCATAGCTGGTTTACCTTTAACTTTTTTGGCTTGTTCAATGGTATCGTAAATACTATCCCAATCATGGCCATCCATCTCGAAAACTTCCCAGCCAAAAGCTCTCCATTTATCAGTCAGCGGCTCAAGATCAAGAACATCTTCTGTAAAACCGTCTATCTGAAGTTTGTTATAATCTGTTATAGCAATCAGATTATCCAGCTTTTTGTGAGGAGCAAACATAGCAGCTTCCCAGTTCTGGCCTTCATTGCTTTCACCATCACCAATAATACAAAATACCTTATGATCCTCTTTATTTATCTTAGCTGATAAAGCCATTCCCGCTGCGACACTCAAACCCTGTCCAAGTGAACCGGTCGTGGCATCAATGCCAGGAACCGTTCTTGCATCTGCGTGGCTAGGCAGTTTTGTGCCGTCAGCATTCATAGTAGGAAGCCATGAGCTTGGAAAATATCCTTTATAAGCCAAAACGGCGTAAAGCACCGGAGCAGCATGGCCTTTTGACATAACCAACCTGTCTCTCTGTGGCCATTTTGGATTTTTAGGGTCAACCTTCATTGAACGGTAGTACAGTGTTAATGCTATCTCAACAAGACTAAGTGCCCCACCTATGTGGCCTGAACCAGCCCGGCAGATCAGATCGGTTATCACATATCTACACTCCGCAGCCAGTTTATCAAATTCACTTTTGTTAAATTTTTCTGTCATATTGAACCTCTTTTAAAAATTTATTATGTTAAACAATTTACCCATTACATATATTGAAATAGTAACACAAACAGATGACGCTACCGTCATCCACAGACCAGCTTTTGCCATATCACCTATTGTAAAATAGCCACTAGAATAAGGTATTACATTTGTCGGTGTCGATGTTACCAAAATAAATGCCAAAGAAGCGGTAATACCGGCAGGTATAGCGATCAGTACAGGATCAAGGCCCAGATTAACTGCCAGAGCGATCAGCAGCGGAACGATAATCGTGCCGGTAACGGTATTGCTTGAGAAAGCTACCTTCATCAGTGATACACCAAGGACGATAACAAAAACTATCAATACCGGATGAAGAGCACCAATCCAGTTAAATGATATCCATGCCAGCCATTCCGCAGCTCCGGTTTTATAAATTGACATTCCCAACGAAAGACCTGCTGCTATCAAAACAATCCCACCCCAGTTGATATCCTTTTCCGCCTGTTTCCAGCTGATAACATTAATACCAGGCAAAAAGAAAAGACACGCAGTTGATACCGCGACAAATGAGATACTCAGATAATCAATACTGCCGCCGGATAGCTGTTTGAT
>CAZITB010000133.1:0-6706 GCA_964542055.1 uncultured Candidatus Kuenenia sp. | reverse complement strand
AAATCCCTGAGCAAATAGCTCTAATCAGTGTAGATAATGACGAATTAGTTTGCGATATTTCATCTCCTACGTTGTCTAGTATCTGTTTAAATACCGAAACCGCTGGCTACGAATCTGCGTTCCTACTTGACAGAATGATAGATAGCCGAGATATGAGGCAACACAAAATAATTATTCAACCAACTCACGTTAAAGTTAGACATAGCACAGATGTAATGGCAATTGAAGATAGATTTGTTGTCGCTGCTTTAAACTTTATCCGCAAAAATTCAAGAGAGCCATTACAGGTAACTGAAGTTGCAGATAGTGCCGGATGTTCAAGACGATCTCTGGAAATTAAATTCAAAAGAATACTTGGGCGTTCTGTTCTGGATGAAATTAAAAGAGTAAGGGTGGGAGAAATAGCTACGATGCTTATCGAAACAGATTATTCTTTAAAAAAAATAGCTATGGCTTTGGGGTATTATAGCTTAGACAATGTAACACGCTATTTTAGACAACAAGCAGGATTAACGCCACGGGAATATCGTAAGAAGTATCGTCAACTTTAATAAAAAGTTATACAAAAGAACCGGCTTATAATTTTCTAAATCGTACCAATCATATTATGGGGCAATCTGTATCCGCTATCCAGAGTACCAATAGGCAATAGTTAGCCATTTTTTTCGTAAGCAAAACTGTTTTTGCGATAAACCTACACAAATTATTTTTGTTGTAACCAAAACTTTTCAATATCTTCAAGGCTTTTACCTTTAGTTTCAGGAACAAATCTCAACACAAATACAATCGTTATCAAACAAAATATTGAATATAGCCAAAAAGAAAAACCATGATTAAATTTTTCGATTAACCAAGGATTTTTGTCCAACATAGGAAAAGTTTGCGACACAAGATAACATGAAATCCATAGGGCAACTGTTGCAATAGCCATCGCTCGACCCCTAACCTTTGTAGGGAATATTTCGGAAAGAATCACCCATACAACAGGTCCCATTGAAGAGGCAAATGATGCAATATAACCAAGCATAAAAATAAGCAACCATGCACCTTGTTGCTGAAAATAAAAAGCGAGCCCCAAAGCCAGTAAACTCAATCCCATACCAGCAGAACCAATTATCATCAGTGGCTTCCTCCCAAACCTATCCACTGTCCAGATAGCTACAACTGTAAATAATATATTTACAAGTCCCACAATAATTGTTTGTAAAAGGGCCTTTTCTGTATCGAAACCAATATTCTTAAATAATTCAGGGGCATAGTATAATACAACATTGATACCAGTTACTTGCTGAAGAACCGCAAGGGCAACTCCTATTATTAATATAATCCTCATCCCAGGATGAAACAATTGACTTAATGATTCGCTCTCCAACGAAAGAGACTCTTTGATTGCAGCAATTTCATTTTTGGCATGTTCTGAGCCATCAACACGTGCGAGAATAGCAAATGCTTCGTCTTGACGGTTCTTTTTAATTAACCACCGAGGACTCTCCGGAACCATAAACGCTAAAATCAACAACATTATTGCAGGTAATGATTCTGAGCCAAACATCCATCTCCAGCCAATTTCAATTATCCATTCGTCAGTTTTGCCTAAAGCAATAAAATAATTAACAAAATAAACCACAAGAAAGCCTAAAACAATTGCAAACTGATTTAATGAAACCATACGACCTCTTATTCTGGCAGGAGATATCTCTGCAATATACATAGGTGAGGTCATTGAAGCAGCTCCAACGCCAAGACCTCCAATAAATCTGAAAATAATAAATACAGTAAGATTAGGTGGAACAGCGGTTCCAATTGCTGAAATCAAAAACATAACCGCTGAAATAATAAGAACTTTCTTTCTACCCAAAGCGTCCGTTGTGGCTCCTGCAAATGCCGCTCCGAAAATACAACCTACTAATGCGCAACCAGCGGCCCATCCTATCATTTGAGGACTTAACTGAAAATGTATTTCTAAAGGACCAATCGCACCGGCAATTACACCTGTATCATAACCAAATAGCAACCCTCCAAGTGTAGCAACAAGGCATGCTAGTAGAACATACATAAAGCTTTTATTTGATTCCATATATTCCATATCTTAAAATTTTAATTTAATCCTATTTATTAAAATCCTTGACCGCTTCAAACATTGCTATAACATTTTCAATCGGTGTATTGCACTGAATATTATGTATCGAATTAAAAACAAAACCGTTTTTTTGGCTAAATATTTTTATACGTTCAATAACTTGCTCATAAACCTCTTGAGGGGTTCCGAAAGGTAGGGTTTTCTGAGTATCTACTCCGCCACCCCAAAAAACAATATCATCGCCATATTTTTCGACTAATTTTTCTGGTTCCATTCCGAGCGCAGAACACTGAACAGGGTTTAAAATATCAAAACCAGCATCAATGAAAGATTTGATTAAAGGTTCACAAGCTCCACAGCAATGTTTCATTGTCTTCCAGCCAGTATTTTTATGAATCCAGTTATTGAGAAGTTTATGATAAGGTTCATAGAGTTCCTTGTAAGTTTCCGGACTACAGAAAAGAGTATCCTGAGCAGCTAGGTCGGTTCCACAAATATACACTATCTGCACTTTTTCACCAATCGCTTGATAAATCAATTTGAGGTTTTCTACTGCGATTGCAGCTTGTCTTTCGAAAATTTCTTTGATTAAATCCTTTCTTGTAATGGTACTAATATACCATTCTTCAAGATCACGAATACCTTTGGGATCTTTCAAGAAAATTCCAGGAACCAAAAAGACATCCCCAAAAGCTGTTCCAGGAAAACATGTTGCAATGGCACGTTCTGTACTCGCATAAAGCTTTTCAGCATTTTTTTGCCATTTGTATAATGTTTCATCATTGAAAATTGAAAACTCTTCAAGATTGTTCTCTGCTTTTAGTTCAGATTCAATAATTGGTTTTTGACGTATAATAGCATCAAAATAAAAACCGCCTTTTGGCATCTTTGCACTGGGCGGGTAACTTTGATCACCTTCAGCATGCATTAAAATACTGCCATCCTTAGCAGGTTCAGTATTAAATTTACCAGGAACTAGAACATCTGTGCCGTCAAAAGTTTGCCATGGTTTCCAATTATCCTGTTCAAAACCAAAAACATTGGTTGGTCCTGAAAGACCAACAATATCCGTCCCCAAAGCATCTGCCAATTCTCGGTCCACCTCTCCTAGCATCTGGGCTGGCTCTGATACTTTGACAGGACAATGATCTAAACCAATTCTTTTACGAAGCTGGGATATTATGCTAACATGTGCACCCGTGAGAGGGGTTCCACCAAAATCGACAGGAATTTTATCTGCAAGCTGGTGATTTAACGTTGCCAAAACTCTTTCTCTACTACGCATCAAATATATTCCCTATAAGTATATAAAAACACTTCATTTATGTATTCTAATTGTAACTATTGTAGGCAGTTGAGTCTCTTGCCAGAAGGGATAACCTTTCACTTCTGCATAAAAGAAAATACTAATGATATGTTTTTTTGTAAATGTCATTTCAGTAGAAAAATATGTCAATATGCGAAAAAGGAACAAACAATTCCAATTAACGTAAAAAACGGGTATACTTTCCTTAATTGCTACGCTTTCGCAATTTGACATAATTACATTGGGATATGACGTTTTAAAAGAATGCTTATTGAGTACAATAGATTAAATTTAGTTCTGGACATTATTTGAACTCATTGGAAATTAAATATTTTTAGTATTTTTGTTTATTTAGGATAAGCATGGAAAAAGTTCTTGATCAGCAGGTTACGATCCAAAAAGACATTGTTCCTAGGTCGAAAAAAGTATTATGGAGCGTGGGCTCATTTGCTGATGTATATATGTCAAATGCGATTGGTTACCTTGCAATGCCAATTTACCAAATTGCCCTTGGGCTGGACCCAGTATGGCTAGGCCTTGCGATGGGAATTCCACGATTATGGGATGCTATTTCTGACCCTTTAATGGGCAACATATCTGATAATACAAAAAGCAGATGGGGCAGAAGAAGACCCTATATATTTCTTGGTGCTTTATTATCCGGCATTTTTTTTTCCTTATTATGGTCTCCTCCAACTTATCTAGGTAATACAGGACTTTCAGTTTACTTTCTTGCAGTTTGTTTGCTTTTTTATACCGCTTATACAATTTTTACAGTACCTTGGGGAGCTATGGGGCTAGAATTGTCCACTGATTACAATGAAAGGACACGCGTCATGTCCTATCGAACTTTTTTTACGGCTTTTTTTGGTACAGGCATTGGAGCTATTTGGTGGTTATCACTAAAAATTGGTGACGATGAAATTGATGGAATAAGAAAAGTCGGTATTATTTTAGGCATCTTGATCGCAGCAATAGGTGTTATTCCAGCATTGTTTTGCAAAGAAAGACCAATAATTCAAAAACGAATCAGCGCTTTTTCAGCAATCAAGTATACTTTTACAAATAAGACATTTCAACTGTTACTTACAATTATATTCCTTATAATTTTAGGACTTTTTCTAGTTCAACCTTTCAGTTTATATGTAAACATCAATCATGTTTTCGGTGGTAACAAAGAACCAGTTGCTAAATTAAATATGATTTCAAATATTATTTTCCAATTAGCAGGATTAGCGTTAATTCCTCTTGTCTCTTACTTCGGCACTCGATTTGGGAAGAAAAAAACCCTTTTTTCAGGATTGATATTTGTAATCATCGGCCATTTGTCCTGTTGGTTTACATACACTCCTAAAATGCCTTATCTGCAACTGGTTTCTTTTGCATTAATTGCCCCAGGACTTTCCTGTGTCTGGATTTTGAGCACTGCTATGATCGCAGATATATGTGATTTGGATGAACTAAAAACAGGATTGAGAAGAGAGGGAATGTATGGCGCTTCATTTTCCTGGATTTGCAAAACATCCATAGCGGGAGCTTTACTGTTAACAGGATATATGCTCAGTACTACAGGATTTCAAAAGGAATTGATTATTCAATCTCAAGATACAATTTTTCTACTTAGATTGATATATGCTTTATTGCCCGCTTTCGTAATTAGCATCGCTTTAATACTAACATGTTTTTATCCCTTAAATGAAAAGAAAGTAAGAGAAATCCAAAAAGAATTAAAACTCATCAAAGAAAATAGAATATATTAAATAAATATTTTTAGGGAATATTTACAAATGCTACTTAAGGGAAAGTGGATATGGTTATGTCAAGACAGCCATAATCCGTATAATCAGACTATAATTGTCAGGAAAAATGTAAAAATTAATAGTTTCAAGAAGGCTATCTGCAGTATAACTGCAGATAGCTTTTATCGTCTATTTATAAATGGAATCTGGGTTAATGATGGACCCTGCCGTAGCTGGCCTGAAAATTTTCAATATGATAAAATCAATGTTAAGAAATATTTAAGAAATGGAATTAATGAATTAAAAATTATTGCGAGATATTTCGGAGTAGGAACTTTTCATCAAATACCTCAACAAGCTGGACTTTTATTTCAGTTTGACATAGAAAGTGAATCAGGAAAGATAAAAACTTTTTTTTCTGATGAAACATGGGAATCTGCACTAGCACGCGAATATGTTTCTAATACACCTAAAGTTAGTCCGCAAATGGAGGCTGCTGAATATTATGATGCTCGTTTTGAAGATCAAAAGTTTTTTAGTAAAAGCAGTGTACTGTTCAACACATACGATGGACCCTGGCAAGGTTTAATGCCTAGAGATGTTCCATTAATGACCAAAAAGATATTTTTTATAAAATCGTTTATCAGTTCAAAAATCATCAAAACACAAGGACAAAGTTTTTGTATACCCTTTACCCGCATCGTTTTTCCTAATCTTATTGAGGCAAATTTAAAGGTTTGCCCCTCTGGAGGAATTGCAACAAATGTCAACATAAAAAAACAGGCCCGTTTGGAATTAAGTACTGAGGGTTTTGATTTTTCAGTAGATGGTATTCGAAATCCTGAAGGCAAATATACCTTAAACAAAGGGAATCATTTAATACTTGCTTTTGTTAAAGCGGGATTTACACATATAAAAGACAAAATTATTCACTTAAAGTCTTCTGAGGATTACATTTTAACAAACCCTGTTGAAAAAAATAATAAAAATCCATGGAGTTTGATCCAATTAAATGATTATGCCTTTCATACAAATGATATAATTTGGATAGATTTTATTGAAGATGATTTGTCTTATTTCTATTCACTTCAAAAGTATAGAAAACTTACTGAGAAATTCTTCAAAGATATTATAAACCAAAACTCTTTAATAGAGAACCTTTCCAGTCGTATTTACACTTTACCTTCCGAAGAAATGTTTGTTAAAGATGAGTTCTGGAAATTTGAGAACAAAGAATTCGTCGCCGATGGTTTGAAATATGTCTCAGCCCCAAATGCTTTATTAGATGATAGTCAAAATTGTACCAGCATTAACCCAATTTATGAAAATAGCATAGAATTATTATATGATCTGGGTGAACAAAATTGCGGTTATTGCAGATTTGATTTGATCGCTGAAGAGGGTGTTCAAATTGATATTGCTATGGTTGAGCATATAAGCCAAAATGGCATTATACAACATACAAAAGATAATAGAAACGGATTTACCTATATTACTCGTCAAGGTTCTAATAGATACACATCTATTAAACGTCGTTCAGGTCGATATTTATTTATAACACTTAGAAATCAAAAATCAGTG
>CAZITB010000132.1:0-6805 GCA_964542055.1 uncultured Candidatus Kuenenia sp. | reverse complement strand
ATAAGTCATTATATAAAAAGAATTTAGCTCGCGCCACTAAAAAATCTCACTCACAGTTATAAAATTGAGATTTCAGCAAATATTCCACCACTATTTTTATAAAAACTCTCATTTAATTTAAACATTCCATTTTCAGGTGTAATCCAGCTTGACCCTGCCATAGGATGAGCTTGTTTCATCTGTTGCCAGTTCTTATAATTCTGATGGCCATTGGATTCGCAAACACCTATCTTCATACCCGGTAAAGCTGGTAATCTGGCTGCAACATTTTTATTCCAGTCAACAAGTATAGGATTAACCGTCAAATCAGCACAAAAACAAGGAATGCTCTTCTCATGAGCAAGCTTGGCTATCTTCAGGCTCATGCTCATTGTCTTTGCTATTGGCTTCAACGCTATGGCTGTATAACCAAGCTCGATTCGCTCAGCGGCATCTTCATCTGAATGGGCGCTTTCATCGGCAGCTAATCTAACAGGAATATCCGAGACATCTTCTTTAAATTCCTCAGGGAAAGGTTCTTCCATAAGAATTATTCTATCTAACGCACCTATGGATTTGCACTGTCATACCTACCGTTAGCATCAAAATAGTAAGGCACATGTCCATGCTCGGTATAAGGCGTTTCGATATTTTTTACTTTTCCATGAATTTCCCTGATGCGGTTCTTATCCCATTCAAGCATCTTGTCAAGGTCGCCATCTTTGTCAGGATCAGAACCTATTTTTATCTTCAAGAAAAAATAGCCGTTCTTCACCGCTTGTACAATATCCTCTATGGGAACATTATAACTCATCAAAGGTATATTGGCTAACTTATCATGCTTACAGGATAAAGTAGGTTTGATGTCATCAGCAAGGCGTAGCGAAGCGGAGCCTTGCTCTTTTACCCTTCGGCATATCTCGCTATAACAATATGCCCGATGTTGCCTTCCGGCATTTTCGACAGCGTCGGCACTCCAAGATACATAGTATAAACTTTCGCGGCTCAATACCCAGCCCGCATGTACCCCTGTCAACGCTTCAGACTACATCGTTGCCAACATACCCACATGACTCGGGGCAAATTGGTTAGCTAAACCTTCATTGTACGACTCTTACATTCGCTACTCCTTGACCGTCTCCTGACGCATCTGAAAGATATTATACGTTCTCCTCAGAAATCTTGTAAAGTCTTTAATACAATAGGCAAAGTTTCATTCCATCGTGGCGGAATTTCTTCGCTCAATTCGAAACAGTATCGATATGGTCCGGCTTCTTCAGCGGCTTTTTTTATTAGCTGGATTAAATCTTTATTATTTCTGCCAAACCAGTCCAGCGAAGGGTGAATCCAGAAGAACTTATCAGGCCAAAGTTTTCTTGCCTGTGCTATTTCAAGGTCGCCCTCTGGAGGAGCGGTTAATGAATCGACACCGTCAAAATCCAACTCTGCAATATCATCAGCTATAGATTGTAATTTGCCATCATAATGTACCTGCAGTTTTTTGTTGGTGTCTGAAATTATATTGAATATTTCTTTATAAACCGGCACCAGATATCTCCTGTAGAGGTTGGGTCCCATTGTTTCGATGCTTAAGTTTTCCCAAAGTTTTATCTGGGTTGCCCTGGTCTTAAGTGAACATTTTACTTCCCGCAGTTTGATTTCATTCATAAGCTCAATAAGTTCTATAAGTTCTCGAACCTCTAAAGCAATATCAATTGAAAATCTTTCCAATCCTGCAAAATCAATCTGTATTCGCTGAAATGCATTTCTGCTTTGTGCAGGAATATCTCCAAACTGTCCGATCGTAATTCCTCTGTTTCCGAGTGCTTCTTCTGATTTATCAAAGTACTCATTAGTTGGCGCAATTGTTATATCTTCGTGAGCCCGTGCCATGATCCTGTAATCTTTTGGCTCCTTGATGAGATATTCTTGCCGCCACTCATCAATAAACCATTCATGCAACTCACCTATATCTGTTATCCAGTAAACATCTTTTCTTAAATGTCCGTTCTCTTGGGTTTCGATTTGTTTGATCTCAAGGTTGGGCCATTCGTATTTTACAATATTTGCATGATTGATCTGACCCATGCCAAGGTCGAACATTTTCTGCCAGTCAATATCACGATTATTGACAAACCAATCGTATGCAACATAAACCGGTCTTGTTACTTCTTTTCCAGATAAAGCGTCTTCGAGTCTTTTACGTATTGTCATTAATTTAAACCTGCTTCAACTATAGCTTTAAAGTCATTATATTTTCTACATCCATAAATAGCTTTCCGCGGTTAGGTGTGTTTCGATAAGCTTTTCAGCTCTTGCGTACTAATGCCCCTGAAACCAACCGTCATTCGGGCGGGTTACGCCTTTAACGGGACCGGTTTTTTGAGGTACATTCCCAAAATCAGGAACTTTCATCCATTGACCATTTCTTTTTGCGGATTCCACCGCCATCAATCCTGGCAAAACATGTCTTGCAGCTTCCCACACATTATTTTCAGGCATAGTATTGTTTACTACCGCGTTCACAAAATCATGTACGAGATAGGGATGAGAACCGTGGTGACCTCCGAATACATACTGAACTAATTCTTTTGGTAAGGGACTGTGAAATCGAGACAGTTCAACGGGTGTATTGCCATCCAGAGTATGCCATTTATAAGGGTCACATGTAAATGTGCCCTGGTTACCATAATAGCTAAATGCCGGTTCTCCCAGATAAGCGATTCTTCTAAATTCCGCTACACGTGCAGTGGCTCCGTTATTCATCTTCATAAATGCAACCTGATTGGCAAATTTGTTGCCGTGCACCTTTTTACCATCATATATCGGATCATTTTTTATATGGTACCCCATACATGAAATCTCAGTGGCGTATGTCCCTGTAACTCGCATAAGTCCGCTGGTAGAGTGTGTTACATACATCATTGGCGGGTCGCCAGCTTCTTGGTCAAATTTCTCGCCATATCTTCGACGGTAAACTTCTTCCAAGCCATGTGACCAGTCATGGAAATAGCATCCTTCCATAAAGAATATTTCGCCAAATTGTCCTTCTTTATGTTTTTGGCGGGCATAAGCGACAGCAGGATAATACACGCTGGTTTCCTGAACGGAATATATTTTGCCGGTTGCTTTAACTGTTTCAACCAGTTTTTCAATCTGTTCAATAGAATACGCAGCGGGAACGGCGGTTGTTACATGCTTTCCCGCTTTCATTGTCTGGATCGCCTGTTCAGCATGCAGCCAGTGCTGAGTATATATGGCCACAGCATCTATGTCTTCTCTGGCCAGCAACTCATCAAGATTAGCGGCTGTTTCCGGCAGATCAAACTCTTCGGATTTTTGTTTAAGTAAATCTGTTTTCAGGTCACAAAGAACTAATTTATCTACACAAGGATGGTCTTTATAAATTGGTACAAAACAACTTCCAAATTCACCAAGTCCAACAAATCCAATATTAATACCCATAATTTTCTCTTTTATTTAATTTTATTTAATTTAAACTGTGTTAAATGAATCGAACTAATTGTCATTCATGAATGGCGAAGGTAATTTAATAAAAGTTAATTTGCGAACTATTTCTTTGTGCCCTGGTACAAACATGGAAAATTGGACTATATGTTTCCCTTCAGGAATCCCAGTTATAGGCATTGCTAAACACATTTTAGCTGATAAAGATTCCAGTCTTTTTATCTTTCGCCAATTTTCGTTCTCCTTAATTGAGATATCTAAATGAGCTGATCTCTTTAAATGGGGAGGAATCACAGTTTCAGCGTCAAATACAAAATGACTATCTTCGGGCAGAACATAACCGATTTGTTTCGAAAGTTTCAACTCACACTCAATCTCATCCTGTTCAATCGAGTTATCCCCTATATTGGCTAATCCAAATTTATCCGTAGAAGAAAAATTTCCATTTGTCGGGGACCACGCATATAGTTCATAAACATCTAAAGGTCGGCGTGCACGGCAAACGTTAAACCTAAACTGTCCTTTGATGGGTATATCATCTAATGGAATAGCCACTTCCACGACCCACCTTTGATTCTTAATATCTATCTTACCTTCTGATTTGATTTCTGATTCCCATAATTTCTCATCACTTCTAAGCTTCATAACCGCACCATTGGCATTTACAATTACTTGGTAATAAAAATCTTCATGCTGGGGACTTATGAAAACTTCGATACAATCATCCGTAAACACAGGCCCATTGTTTTTCTTCACATTTGCGGTTATATATTTAATCTTTTCTTCCTCACAAATTGCAGAAATATATAAGACATTATTTGCCACACCACATCTAACCTCAGTTTCCATAGCAGGTTCACCTAACCCACTGTCCTTTTGTAAACGAATCACTTTGGCTTGGTTCCAAGTTTTTTCTGATTCAATCATACCATCAATTTCAGGATGTTTATCTAAATCTGGGATCGAAATATTAAGTCTATTATTAAGAACTTCCGCTTCTTGCCTTGAAAGAACTAATAATTCTAATTCGTCTTGTTTATTTTTGGACTTTTTTTCTGCAGCCTTTCCTTTCAATTTCATAATATTTTTTGCTAACATCCAACGCACATTGTTATATTCATTCAGGCTGAAGGTATTTTGCATTTTTAAATTTCCGGCAACAAAACCATCTGCCAAGCTGCCACTGACGTTGTAACCTTCTTCGATTGCTTGCTGACGACTAAATCTTTGATCCCATTTCGCCAGGCTTGAGCCTGCATTGAGAAATTTCCCTATCTTTTGTCTTAACATTTCGAGGTCGTTGTCAATACTGCTTATTAACTCTTTTTCAGCAGATTTTTCAGCCTTGGCTTTTTTTAGCTCTGATTCTAAGAGCACTAAATAGCGACGGTCATCAATACCTTCTCTTGTAGCTTCCCAACTAATAGCTGGACCACCGGATCTTTTGGATTCCGAAGAAAAATAATGAACCAGGTCTCCATGTTCAGAATCAAAATCATTATAGGAACTCCCATAAGCATGTCGATAGGCCCAGTTGTAAGCACCATTTAGATTATATGCCCAGTTGAAAAAACCAGTCGCCCATCGAGCTGCTTCTGGAACCAGAGCTGCCGTATCATAATTATATATAGTAACAAGTTTGCCTTTGCTGATAGCTTCTTGAACTTTATCAAACGGAATATAAACAGATGAACATGTCCACATATCAGCATACTTGCCGGCCTGTTCGGACATATAGGCATCGCATGGACCATCTATTTCGGATTTAATACCATTTTCTTGTAAAAGTTTCAACAGATGCAGATTTTTTTTACGTTCTTCCAAACCATGCCAACTTGGTTCGTCAAATGGCTGAACATATATTTGAGGCCAACCTTTTTCTTTTATCACTCCCGCCAAGGCTTGATGAAAATTAATGTAAAATTCATCAAATTCAGTGCTGTACCACTGGAAAAGTTTACTTCCAAATATCTTACCAGGATCGTGGCCTGTAATTATCGGCATTGGAAAACCAAGTTCCTTATAGGAATCCATAAACCACTCAAATTGTGTGTCGCCTTTGAAATCAAAACTTACTTCGGTGCCGTTTACCTTATAACTGCTTTGATCAACGGTAAACCATAATCCAACACTCGTCATGCCTTGACTTTTCATTTCGGTAAGATCTTGATAGATTTGCTTTTTATTTAAAATCGTTTCACTTGCACCTATATAATATTCACCGTAAAAAAGATCCTGCACTTCTGGAAGTTCAAACGGTAATATACGGATTGTAACCGGCATTTGCATTCTTCCCGAACTTGCTCTAATAGTGAAATTGCTACTATAAATGCCAGGCTTACAATCTTTATCTACCGATAAAGTTAACCAAAACGATAAATTTGTATTCTGTCCAATATTATAACCAAAAGGGTTCGCCTCGGTTAAATACATTGGTATCTGGCTTATATAAGTTTCCCCTGTATATTGCTCCCTTTTATCTAAGTGTCTTATCATTTTTAAAGACCATTTAGAAGCTGGTATCACAGAACCTTTTGGCCCGTACAAATTAGCAATGTCAACAGTTGCATTATTAATATCATTTAATGCGTGTATGTTTATCAGAACAGGTTCCTGCTCATTGCCAGCGGCAAATAAATTGATAGCATCCAATCTTTGTTTTGGCAATTTATTTTTAAATACATGTTCCATATAGTTAGTTTTAAATACAATAAAACCATTTTTCTTTTCCTCATCTGTCGGATCAAGGTCTTTTCTAGTTTCAAGGTATTCAATTTTAGAAAACTGCTTAGGAAATTTTCCCCAGCGGAAATTATCCATATATACTATACAATCAGGAAAGGCTTTAAAATTAAATTTTAAACTTTTGATCTCGGAATAATCTCTGTATGGCCTGAATTTACCCGCATTAAAAGTAACATTCTTGTTCCAACCTGAATTAAGTTTCATTTCCTCAAAGGGAATATGCCCGTCATTACGAGTTTCTATGACTGGTGTCAACGCAACATTATTTGAACTTTCTACAAAGATATCAAAATACAACTGCTCACAACTCCGCCAATCCATTTTTTTTCCTGCGCTGATCATAACTGATGCATTTGGGGAGAACGAAAATAATTTAAGAGAAGATTGTCCGTCACTTACGGTATCACCATTGTGCTTTGCATCACAATTGACTGTATTAAAAACTATATCCTCATCTTCCTCGAAACTTATAAATGGCTTTTGGCCATAAACAAAAGAACATAAAATCATGAGAAACATAAAAGGGTAATACTTCATATTTTTATTTCCTTTGTAATATTTAATCACTACTGTCCGATTGTTGAGGTTTAATTTTCTCATAACTTTTTAGCTT
>CAZITB010000131.1:0-6968 GCA_964542055.1 uncultured Candidatus Kuenenia sp. | reverse complement strand
TGGTCTTTGTTGCATATTCCGGGGAGGCGCTGCCAGAGTTTGGGGCCTTCGAGCAGGGCGGTGTAATCTTCTCTGATTTTTCCGTTTGAGATGGCGAAACGGAGGAACATTTTTATGGCGACAAGTGATCGGCTGATGGTTGATTCGCTTTTGTGTTCGGCGGTGGTGAGGATTTTGACATATGAATGTACGTGGCGGACGGTTAGCTGGTCGGGGGCGGTGATGTTTTCGATGACGCAAAAGCCGGCGAAGTCGCGGAGGTCGCGGCCGTAGGCGAGGATGGTATTTTTGCTAAGTCCTGCTTCTATGGTTAGATAGTCGAGGAAAGAGTTGACCAGCGAGCCCAGGGGCAAGGCGGAAAGGTCGGTGCGTATATTTTGGATCTGCTGGGCGAATTTGTTATTTCGATTTTTATCAGGGCTCATATTTTCCTATCGACAAGTGGTTAGAGGATACATTAAAAACCGTTGCCTTGGTCTGCAGTATAGCATTTTGAGGTGGGTACCATTGAGTCGCTGCATTTCGTTTTTATACTGGGCCTGGCAATCTCTGGGTATTTCCGGTAGGTGAGTTGTTTTACATTTTAAGAGTTTTTTTTGATATTGACTTGATTTTTCTTTCCAGATTTTATAAATTTAGTGAAACTTTTGGGATAGATTCTGGACTAATAGAATTACTAATTGGAGTGTTTTTCATGAGAAGTGAAACTAATCGTCAGAATGTTGAACCGATTTCGATCCCGAAGCTTCAAACAGGTATTGAGGGTCTAGATGAGATTTTGCAAGGTGGTATTCCAGAAGGGGCACTTACCCTGATCGAAGGAGGCGCGGGTACGGGAAAAACAGTTCTTGGACTGGAGGCCTTGTATAATAATGCAAGTGCGGGTGTACCGGCGATTCTGGTTACATTTGAAGAAACAGAGCAAGCGATTGGCCGTAATGCCAAGTCAATGGGTTGGGATTTGGAAAAACTCCAAAAAGAGGATAAATTATTCGTTTACCACGTACCTGTGGATTACAAATCCATTCGTTCCGGTGAGTTTGATATCAAACCGCTGTTGGCGATTATCAAAGGCCATGCCCAGAAGATAGGGGCCAAACTGTTGATGATCGATTCGATCGATGTTCTTCTAAGGATATTCAATGATCCGGAGAAAGAAGCCTCCGAAATATTCAATTTGAAAAACTGGCTTATAGAAAATGAGTTCACCACGCTGATGACTTTCAAACGTTATTCTTCCCAGTTTTTCCAGAAATACGAGTTTATCGGTTTCCTTGCAGATTGTATTTTATTGCTGGATTTGAGGGTAGAATCGCAGATTACAACACGTCGGCTGCGTGTGGTCAAGTATCGCGGTTCAGGTTTTGGAAGTAACGAATACCCATATGTTATTGACAAAGGCGGTAGTACTTTTCTGCCTATATCGAGGATGACACTTAACCAACATACGTACAGCGAGAAAGTTTCCACAGGAATTGGGAAACTGGATAAATTGCTTGATGGAGGTTATCAGAAGTGTACGAACATATTGCTGACCGGCCCCAGCGGTACGGGAAAAACTACACTGGCCTGCACTTTTGTTGCTGAGATGGCAAAAAAAGGGTTAAAGAGTTTATATATAAATTACGAGGAATCTTCCGAGGCTATCATCGGTGCCATGAAAAGTCCGGGTATCGATCTTGGACCTGTTATAGACTCTGGCCTGCTTAGATTTATGACGACCATGCCCGAAGAGAAGGGAGTCGAACAGCATCTTCTTGAGGCGTTCGGTATGATCGAAAAATATGATCCGGAATTTCTGATTTTAGATGCTATCTCGGCAACCCTGCGAATGGGCAGCAGCCAGGCAGCATTTACGTTTATGATGCGGCTAATCGATTACTGCAGAAAAAAATGTATTACCTGTATCTTGCTTAATCAACTGGATCGCTCGAAAGGAAATGATTTGAGCGGGATCGGAATATCTTCGATTCTTGACACGGTCATCCTGATCGATTTTGTGCGAGTTAAAAATGAAATTCTGCGTAGTCTTTTGATAGTAAAATCGCGTGGGAGCAGACATTCGATGAAATATCATAAGTACAAGATCACCGATAACGGCATTGAGATTTGCGGTTCTTTCGATGATTTAGTCGACGTGTCTTGCGGGTTTGAATTGGACCCTGCAAACCTGTGCCCGGGCAAAGGAGAGCAACATGACCAACAACATTGAGCCGAATAGTGAAAATTTGGAAAATAACAAGTATTTACTTCGTTTGTTTGTGGCGGGTGATGAGCATAATTCAGCGATGGCTATAAAGACGCTGAAAGATATTTGCACTAATTATCTGGAAAATCGGTGCGAGATCGAAGTGATCGACGTTTTGCAGGATTATAGTAAGGCGATGGAAGAAAAAATTGTTGTAGCCCCGGCATTGATAATTAAAAAGCCGCTTCCAAGAACAGTTATATTTGGTAATCTCAGCGACAGAAAAAAAGTAATGAAAGCTTTGCAGATTCATGATCAACAGTAACGAAAAACCAACTTACCGAGCATTGGAAATAGAACTTGAAGAAGCCCGAGACCAGGTCTTGAGTCTTTATCGCCATGAGGTTGATGCTATTATTGGCGATGAAGATGTGGCCCTGGTCCGTACCCGTGAGATCGAGAAGAAGCTGGAGGAAGCCCGGCGTCAACTTGAACAGCAATATACCGGTCAGTCTGAAGAACTTAAAAAGGTCAAAGAAGAACTTATAGAAGTGCTCAATAAAAATGAGGAGATGGTGGAAAGTCTTAAAGATAGAGAACTGGAGTTAAAAAACAAGAGCGAAGAGATTAAGACATTGTTTAGTGATCTGGCCAATGCAGAGGAACGAGAGCGGCGGCGTCTTGCATCTATTTTGCATGATGATATTCAGCAGCTTATGGCTGGGGCGAAACTTCATGTGGGTTTAATGAGCGCATATGTTGATGATGATGGTAGGGAACAATTAGAAACGATCAAATCAATTCTTCAGGAAACTATAGATAAAACGCGTAATCTTTCGCATGAGCTTAACCCTCCAATCCTTGTACAGCAGGGTCTTTTTTCCGCTTTGGGGTGGTTGGCAGATAATATGAATAACCTGCATAATTTGAAAACGAAATGCGACTTTCAAACAGGTAAAGAACCAAAAGACAGCCAAATAAGTGGGTTCGTATTTAGAACGGTCAAGGAAATGTTATTCAATGTAAAAAAACATGCCGGGACGGATCAGGCCATAATTGAAATTCGAAACGAAAACGGTTTTTTGGTTATCGCAGTTATAGATCATGGGCGTGGGTTCGATGTTTCGAAAGTAATGGAGAAAAGAAAAGTTGGATTAGGAATATTACAAATTCAAAAACGAGCCAGAACTATCGGCGGTGGATTAGAAGTTGAAAGTATTCTCGGGCAAGGTAGTTGTTTTAGACTTAAAGTTCCAATTTGATACATCAAAATTGACCTCTCAATCAGAGCTTGGTGACCAGTTTGATTATGTAACGCAATACGGCTAAATCGAACGTTTTATTTACAGTTTGGTAATCGCTCATTTTGTTGCTTTTAAGAGGTAGGCGACTTCACGGGTGGTGAGTTTTCGGAATTTGCCGATGGATATGCTATTAGGTTTATGGAGCCGATCTGGTTCGTTTGAGGGATTTGACATTGACGGGATAGTTAATATGGCGGATTTTGCGATAATGGCGGAAGACTGGTTGATTCAGTATTGAAATTATGCCGCTCTTTCAGAGCTTTTGGTGGTGGGGTTTGGTACCCAGGGCGTTGCCCTGGGCTGTGATATGGCGCCCTTTCAGGGCTTAATCTCATCGCTCCCGCGATTGAGCTTTTTTAGCATGGGCTGTTGTTAGCAATCTCATCGCTGGCGCGAGATGGGAACTGACCGTGCTTGAATTAGTGTTAACGTTTTGATTTGTTAAAATGCCAGCTGTGCCCGGACTGCAAATACGATTGCGTCATCTGCTGTATTATCCGCACCTGGATTAACTATATACTGCACAGAAGGTGTAATGTTTATCGCAGGTGTTATCTGGATGTTATAGTACGCTTCGTAAATTGATTCGTGGTCCTCCGGGTAAGTTGTATCGGCTTGATTGGAAATATTGCCCCTTGAATATCCAATTGCGAAAACGTCCTGGTCACGGCCATCTAACAATCCTTCATAGGCAAGACCGCCTGAAAAGAATTGCGTAATATCGTTTGTCTTTTGGGGTGCATATCCGTAACGGAAAAATGCGCCAAGCCCCTGGTTATCTTCCATGCTCTCGCGTGTAAGCTTTTGATCAAAGGTAAGGTAAAAACCCGTGTCGCCGTTATGAGTTTCTGGGGCATCTTCAGCGGCTTTTGGCTGATGGTCATGCCATAGACCGACTCTGTAAACGCCGGGCTTACTATCAACCATATAAGTAAAGCCGGTTTCGAAAATATAAAAGAAGTCGTTGTCTCCATCGAAAGCTGTACCAAACCCCGTGGTTCTTGCGTCTGCCTGCACATCTGCAACTCCAAATGCCATGAAAAGATCAGAATCGGCAGGGCTGTAAAACAAAATCGCTCCTAGTCCGTTGTCTGGAAATGGAATTGTAGGATTGTTAACCAATGTGGGATTCAAAAACTGTGAAGTTTCATCATTTGCAAAGAAACTCGAATCGAAAGCTACCGGACAACCTTTACATTCAAAACCCCCGGTCAAATCGAGCTTACCGATCCTGAGCAACAAGTCCCCATCTTTTGTAAATGAATGCTCATACCATAACTCTGTTATGTCAAAAGATCTATCGCCTGCGGCATCATCGTTGACGCCAAAATAACTTCCCACCATCTCATCATTTATACCATCATTCCAACTGCCTTCACTCAAAATATAAAACCAGCCGTCCTCCCAGCCGAAAAGTTTTTCCGTATCGATATTGATCTCAATATCATAACTGCCGGTAAATCTTTCGCTGTGATCAGTGGTGCTAAGTCCGCCGTGAACATTGCTTTGATAAATGTTGGTCAATCCTGTATCGATATAAATGCCGCTGTCGCTGAGGTATTGCCTGAGGCCCATCATGTCTCCCATGAGAACATCACGTTCTAGAAGCGGGGTATTTTCTGCGTGCACCAAAGCGGCAAAAAATGCAAAAGAAGTGACCAAAAGCGCTCGTTTCATACTAATTTCTCCTAAAATTTAACTAATTTGTACGTGCTATTATTATTCCTTTTTATTGCATAAATCTTTTTCTTTGCCCATTTTATGGCAACTACATGATCCGCAACCCGAATCCGACTTTCCGCTTTTTACGAAATACCATGCAATCGCTGCAACCGCTGAACTGAAAACCAATATGATAATTATAATTTCAAGTATTCTCATAATTTATACCTAGCCTGTCAGAATATTTAAAAAGTTTACCGATTGATAAACTATTAATGTAATTATATACGCCAAAAATGTAAGCAGTATCCATTGAAACGCTCCCCATTTCCAACTGCCTGTCTCCTTTGAAGTTATAACTATGGTAGCTATACAAGGAGCCGAAATCAAGGAAAAGAGCATCACACAAAAACCCTGCAAAGGTGAATAATCTTTTTTTAGAGTCTGTTGAAGCGAATCAACAGAGCCCTGGGTTTCTTCAAGTGAATAAATGATACCCATTTGAGAAACGAAAACTTCTTTTGCGCCGGTTGCGCCGATTAAAGCGGTTCCGATCTTCCAGTCAAAGCCAAGGGGCTTTATGGCCGGCTCAATTGCCTTTCCGACCTGGCCGATATATGAGTTGATCAGTTTTACCTGTTGAGCCTGTCCTGGTTCAAGGCCCTGCAATTTGGATTGATCGGTTAAAGGGAACTTAGTTGCTGCCCAGAGAATGATAGAAAAAGCCAAGATAACAGTTCCAGCTTTTTTGAGGTACTCCTTGCCGCGTTCCCATGTGTGGATAGACAAACCTTTCATGGTTGGAAAACGGTAGGGGGGCAGCTCCATTACGAATGGAATGCTTTCGCCTTTGAAAATCGATATACGAAGGACTTTTGCGAGGACTATCGCCAATATTATTCCGATGAAATATATAAGCCATAAAATGGGGCCTTGGTATTTATCTACGAAAAAGGCAGGGATCAAAAGAGCGTATATTGGAAAACGGGCACCGCAGCTCATCAGCGGGATAACCATTATTGTTGTGAATCTGTTTCTGCGGTTTTCCAGAATTCTCGTGGCCATAATAGCAGGAATAGAACAACCGAAGCCTATGAGCATAGGTATAAAACTTTTGCCGTGTAATCCGATTTTGTGCATTATACGATCCATAATAAATGCCGCACGTGCCATATATCCTGTGTCTTCCAAAATCGCGATTGCTAAGAACAAAATCAGTATATTGGGCAAAAATGCAACGACTCCGCCGACTCCACCAATGATGCCATCAACTATCAAAGATAACAGCAGCGAATCATCAGGGCCGGGCCAGAATCTGGTGACGGTATTGCCGAGGAAACCGAAAAAATGTTCAAGCAGCATTACCGGCCAGTCACCCAGAATAAATACAAGATTGAAAACGATGTACATCAAAATTATAAATAGAGGCAATCCAAGGGCTTTGTGTGTAAGGAAAGCATCAATTTTGTCGCTGAAATCATGCCTTGCTTCGATTGTGTTTTTTATGGTTTCCTGGCATGCTCCGGAGATAAAACCATAACGGAGGTCAGCTACTATAATTTCCGACTGATCTCCTAAAATTACCTTTAAATGTGATGTACTCTGCTCGATCTCCTTTTTTATTTCCTCATTTTTGATCAGCGACAATATCTCGCTGTCTTGTTCGATCAGTTTAAGTGCAAGCCATGAGACCGGATACTCTTTTTTTACCGGCAAATCATTCTTCTCAATTAAAAGCTCAAGTTTGCGTTTTTCTTCGTTTATTTCTTTACCGTAGCTGATAGTAGTTTTATTGATGGGTTTGTCTTTTGAAA
>CAZITB010000130.1:0-7013 GCA_964542055.1 uncultured Candidatus Kuenenia sp. | reverse complement strand
ATGTTTTTGTTTATAAACCATTAAAATTTGTCACCTAAAAAGTGCGAAAGTTAACTCCTTGAACCCGGCATAAAAAAAAGGGCGGTCAAAAAAACCGCCCCTGAAATACCGTTGATCGCATACGACCAAATCCTAACCCTTACACTCTCTGTTTTTCCCGCAGTCTTTCAACAGGATGCTCACCTTCAGTATTGAGCCTGTACTCATGACCAAACTCACTTACATGATCCTCGATAACCTTTTCACTTGGTACATCTTTTTCATTGACCAGATGCTGATACTTTCTGAAACGCGAATCTTCTCTCAGCTTGCTTGAGTCCACATAATCAGTTCCATCTGTCGTCAAATTCACCTGCTTCGCCAAAACATTACGCACATAATCTTTATTGGATTCGAATTTCGTTATTTCAGGAAAATCTCCGATCAGCGATTCCGCGTCCCGGTTTTCCTGTTCTTCCAGCATCTGAGCAGCTGCATGCAAATGCCCAACCTCGCATTCAAAATTATGCTGCCATATTTTCTTTATCCTCTCATCCGTCTCTGTCTCCATGCATGAATAATACAAGTACGCCTCATTGTATTCATGCATCAGAGCCCGCTCGAACCACGTCATCCGCGGGTCCGCCAGCGATTCATAATGCGAAACGTGTTGTTCCTCGATCATACCGATCTCCTGGTACAAACCCCTAGCCAGCTTATTTTCCGGGCGGTTACATGAATTCATATAAAAATTCATCGTCTGCTGCTCGCCCGCAACTATCGTCATCACATTCAGCTTAGTCTGAATATCAGCCGTATCCTTATCATAATGCTTGCGTATCGAATCAAACGGATGCCTGTGCTCTTCGCTTGTCGGCCTGCCCGGAAAAATCTCCGTATATTCACCGACAATATCTCTGGCGTCTTTACCCTCGAGCATCTCGTACAAATTCGAATACCTGTACAAATGATCAAAATCTTCCAGCAATGCAAAATCCAGCGCAGCCCTTACCACCTCATCCGGTTCGATCTTCGCCAGCCACGCCGTAAGATCAACCGCCACCTGCTCATAACCAAGCGTTACCTCCAAATTGCTCTCATCTCCCGGTATCAAACAGTTCACCTGCTTTTGCTGCTGCTGTTCAAGCCGCCTGCTCATTGCTATCTTCTGTTTTAGTTCACTATCAGTACAATGCCTTGCAAACTGATGCTTAAACCAGACACCTTCAAATTCCGCACCGTTCATTAAAATAATCCTTGTACGAGTATAAGGATGAACTTCGTGCTTATTATATGGATCAACATTCATCTGATCCCAGTTCATTACCTGCTTTTCCAGTTCAATGCCTTTTTCTTTTAATGGATTCATGGTTATTCCTTCCTGTCAAAATTTTAAATGTTTATAAACCGATACAAATAATTTTAGGGACCTATACATTCAAAAAGCTACCAAGTTTTTGCTCAAAACCGTTAAGCAAATCTATGAGTTTGTAATCTAAGCTGATTTCCGTCCTGAAAAAGTTTTTTATTCTTACCCCAATGTCAATGTCGTTAAGTAAATCCCTGATTTTAAACAACTTAAAAGATTAACAAATATTTGCCACCCTCTGGAACATTAGCAGGTTGCCCCCGTATAACACAATGAGGACTCACATCCTTTCCTCTTTCAGAGGCGCCAGACAGTCGAAGTCCTCTATTATGTGCCTTCAGCGGGGCTACTCCCACGGCCCCGCTGTATTTTTATTAAAAAAAACCAATTAAAACATAACTTGCTTTTTTTGTCTTAAATGCTACAATAATGGTTATACAAAAACTTAATTTTTTTTGGGAGGCTCAAATATGTTCGAAACACTGGATAAAATGATGCTTGCAGGACTTGGAATGGTTTCAATGTCAAGAGAAAAAGCCGAAAAGATTTTCGACGAGTACGTAAGCCGCGGCAAAGTCGAAAAAGAAAATAAATCCGGTTTTATACAGGACTTAATGGACCGCGCTGACGAAAACCGCAAAGAACTCGAAAAAGTGATATCTGAACAGGTAAACAAAACCGTTAATAAGCTTGATTTAGCTACAAAAGAAGACATTAAACTTTTAGAAGCTAAGATCGATCTACTCATAAGCAAACAGTCGCAACCTTAACGGTATAGCATTTTGAAACTAAGTATTAAAAGATTTCGCAAGTACCGTCACATTATGATGGTACTTACCAAATACGGTCTCGCTGAGATTTCCCAGGCGTTCAAGAACCGACTCTTTTTGCGATTCGTGCATAAAACCGGCATTCCTCAAACACATAAGGTGCCTCGCAACCTCAGCAGAGCCGCAAGAACTAGGATGGCTTTCCAGGAACTGGGGCCCACATTCATAAAATTGGGCCAGCTTCTATCAACTCGCCCGGACCTGGTGCCCCCTGATTACATTCACGAACTCGAAATGCTCCAGGATCAGGTCCCCCCTGAAAATGCTGAAGATATCTGTCAGGAATTTAAAAAGCAGCTCGGCAAAGAAGTCGATGAGGTTTTCGAGCAGTTCGATAAAACCCCTCTCGCAGCAGGCAGTATCGCACAGGTCCACAAGGCCCTTACTCACGAAGGCAGGGCAGTAGCGGTTAAAATACGCCGCCCGAAAATCGTCGAAAACATCCGAATAGAATGCGAAATTCTCCACGACCTTGCCGGTCTTCTAAAAGCATCACTTTTCAAAGATGATACCGTTGACCCTCAAAGAATGGTACTTGAATTCACACAGGCAGTTACTAGTGAAGTTAATCTAAGTAACGAACGTTACAATCAGATGCGATTCATTAGAAGTTTCGCAGACGATCCCGGTATTCATGTACCTCAGGTTTACGAAGAATACTGCAGCCAGGGCGTCCTTACAATGGAATACATCGACGGCATAAGACCTTCGAACAAGGAAAGATTTGCAGAAAAAAATATAGATCCCAAACTGGTCGCAAGCCGAGGAGCCCAGTTCGTACTCCGTCAGATTTTCGATCTCGGATTTTTCCATGCCGACCCCCACATGGGAAATTTTTTCCTGCTCGATGACAGCGTCCTCGCCCCCCTCGATTTCGGCCAGGTCGCCCAGCTCACCTCAGAGGACCGCAAGCTCCTGAACAAACTCGTACTGGCAATTGTCGATAACCAGGCCTCGCATCTAATCGATGCCCTTGAACAATATGAAATGATAACCGAACAGACAAACCTTGGACATCTCAAACGAGAAACGGAAAAGTTATTGGAATTCTATCACGGAAGACCTCTAAAAGAAATACCCTTCAACAAACTACTTTCCGAAATTTTCGATCTGATCCGCAAACACCGCGTAACTCCCCCGCCCCAGTTTACGCTAATGTTGAAAAGTCTTGCAACCATAGAAGCTTTCGCCGAAAATCTAAACCCCGACTTCCAGATAATTGACCATCTAAAGCCCTATGCCCAAAAATTCGCGGTCAACCAGGTCAACCCCAAACACTTTTTCCACGAAACCAAAAAAGCATTATTCAATGCCGGAGGGCTGGCAACCCGCCTGCCCGACGATTTGACTACAATTCTTAAAAAAATCAAACGCGGCAACTTCCAGATGAAAATCCATCATGAACATCTTGACGACCTCGTCCGAATTTTAGACAAAAGTTCCAACCGCATTAGCTTTGCATTAATTATTGCCGCGTTATTGATCGGCTCCAGCATGCTGGTATCTCAAAAGGGACAGGTCCTCGGACTTTTCAAGCTCGAAACCCTTGGAGTTTTAGGCTTTTTTACCGCCGCCATAATCGGCAGCTGGCTGATCATCTCAATAATTCGAAGTAAAGACCTATAGATCAGATCAAAAATAAAACCACCGATCCAGTCATCAGCAGTGCCGCTAAGACCCTTTGGATAAGCAGCTTCCGTGAAATACGTTCATCAAGAGCCTCATAGCCTGCCCGCGCAATCATAAAGCCCATCAATATCGAAATTATCCCGCGGGTCGATTGCAGAATGTTCCCGAATACTACACCGATAATCCCAAAACACGAAAATAGAAAGATCATCGCGATAAACCACGACAGCGAAAAAGGCACCGCATAAATCCATGTCTCCTTGGTTGTGCCCTTGAATGTAAACAGCAGGATTATCAGCCCGAAAATCCCGCAAAGTATATAACACAACCCCGTACCCAAACTCGCCGCCCGAAATATCCCCAGGTACTCAAAATTTTCCACCAGCCCCTTAATACTCAAATCTGACAAGCTGAAACAAAGACACGCCAGCAGCACCAGCCCCAAACATTTCCATTCCAGCTTCTTGCCTGAATTCGAAAGCATAAAAACCGCGACACTGCTCAAAACAACCGCCAACCATTTAGCTGCGCTGAAATTCTCATCAAAAAAAACAAAACTTATAACCGCTAGCATCAAAATCTTAAGTCCAAGCAGCGGCGAAACCCTCGAAGGCTCCGATTTCAATATCGCTGCGAACAAAAAAAACTGCCCCAGTATATAAAAAATTGCCGTCGAAAAAAGCACAGCAACATACTGCGAAAGCGGCGGCATCTCCTCTGCCCACAAGATCGGCACCAGCACAATCGATATCAACCCCATCATAATATGAGAAAGCGCCAGCAGCTTAACGATATCGTTTCGATGCCTGCTGGTAAAAACACGCATAAAAACATAAGAAAGCGACTGAAAAAAAGCCGCCAGAAAACCAAAAATTACGCCTAAAACCATAAAAAAAACTTCCATATATTGTAAAAAATCTTTAAATTCACCCGATATTCTTACATATAAGTCTGATTTTTCAAAGAAATTACATAAAATTACTGATTTTTTTAAAACACCGTATTTACCACGATAGATTTTGGCTTGATTTTATCTATAATATTTGGTAATATAAGAAACGGGTTATGGCTGAAAGCTGAAAAGGTTACAAAGGTGGATTAATCAGGAGCCGGCATGGACGAGAGTTGTAAAAGCTGTTCGTTTTATAAAAATCTTAATGACATTCTCAACTGTACGCAAGATGTGCTGTATAAATTCAATATAAAGACCAAATCTTATGAATTTATAAGTCCAGCTGTTGAATCTTCAATCGGAATGACCCTCGAGCAAGTAAAAACCATGGGTATTAATTCAATCACAGACAACCTTCATCCCGATGACCTCAAAGAATTCAACCGGATATATCATCAACTGCTGGATAATGGAGTTGATGAAGATTGTATATCCATCCAGTACCGCGTCAAAAATATTAAAAGCGAAAAATATATTTGGCGAAGTGACCATATTAATATCATCCGTGACAAAGACGGAAAAATCGAATATATCCTCGGGACATCACGCGATATCACTCAAACAAAACAGCTTGAGGAGCATCTTCATCAGCTTAAAGACAACTATAAAAATCTTTACGATAATGCAGAGATAGCACTTTTCAGATCAACTATTGAAGACGGACAACTTTTGGAGTGCAACCAGAAACTTGTGGAAATACTTGGTTATGACAGCAAGCAAGACTGCATTGATAATTTCATTGTAAGCAAGAGATATGTTAATCCGGCTTTACGTGAAAAGATGAAAAAAATCCTTCTGGAAAAAGGAAGCTTCAAAGATTTTGAAGCAGAAGTTTACAAAAAGGACGGAACTATCTGCAGTTTCAGATACTCAGCTAAGCTTTACCGGGAAAAAGGTTATCTTGAAGGGGCCGCTTACGAAATCACCAATTTTAACAAGCTTACCCCAACCGAAAACAAAATCCTCGAAATGATTTTAAACGGAAAAAGCAACCGCCAGATCGCACGTCAGCTGGACCGATCAATAAGAACCATCGAAGACCACAGGGCACATATCATGGAAAAAATGAGTGTAAAAAACCTCGTTCAGCTAACAAAGAAGGCAATTGAAGCTGGAATTTATTAGAAAAAAATTAACCTTTTAAAAATATTTCAAGATTTTTTCCTCAATTTTGGCTCATAATCAACGTTTTTTTTCTTTCTCCGTAGTTACACGGATAGACAGATGTGAAATAACCGTTATTATTTGTAAAGTGGAGATTGGTGGAGAGAAGAAGAAGAGCCCGCCAAAAATTTCCCCGTATCAAGTAAGCCTAAAGAGAGAAGGAAAATTTGGAAGGAGAAGAGATGAATAAAAGATTTATTGCAATCAGTTTTACAGTTGCCGTTTTAAGTTTATCTGTATCCGCGCAGGCCGCTACATTACATTGGAATGGCTTGGGAGCCGGACTTGGGGGTTATTATAATGACCCTGCCACAAACGGGGTTGGCTATGGCCTGACCTATTCACCTGCATACTGGGCGTGTGAAATAGTTTTTGATCAGGTCGATGGAATTGCCGGTTATGCGGGAGGCCCGCTTGTAACTTTCTGCATGGAATGGGAAGAAGACCTTATTGGCGAGAATAACTTCAATGCGGTTGTTAGCGATTATGCCGTATATGGGGGCGAGTTGGTAAATGATCCTCTCGACTATCAAACCGCATGGCTCTATGAGCAGTATCTAGGCGGAAACGATTTTGGTATAACCGATAACAATCTTCGTGCCGCTGTGGTACAGGAAGCTATGTGGATATTTGAAAATGAAGTACAGGGGCTAACCGGCTGGGTGCAGAATTGGGCTGAATCCACATCCTTGATTACTCTTGCAAATGACGCTGTATCTGACGGTTATGTTAATGAAAATGTTAAAGTATTGAATGTCACATGGGCTTCTGATGGCAGGATGGGACAGGATGTTCTGGTTCTTGTTCCTGAACCGATGACTCTTGCTATCCTCGGCTTGGGTGGACTTGTGCTTAGAAGAAAAAAATAATTCACTCCGTGTGTAATTATATCAAAAAGGCTGACATGACGTTGTCAGCCTTTTTGTATGCGCGATAATATTGTTAGGATTCTGTGAAAAATTGCTATTTTTTTAATTTTTTTCATTAATATTCACTGTTTTTTGCCTGAAAACTTTAATTGTCAAGAAGCCCCGTAGTTCTACGGATTGATTAAGAAAACAATATCTGTTATTATTACTTACATGGAGAT
>CAZITB010000129.1:0-7091 GCA_964542055.1 uncultured Candidatus Kuenenia sp. | reverse complement strand
CAAGTTGCCTATTTTAACATTTTGAATTTTTATGAAAATATCTGTGAACGGTTACTCATTGTTTATATCAGCCCTCCGGCGGTGCTGTAACTCTATACCGCTATGAGTATATAAAAGCCCATTTGTATTAACATCAGTTAGCTGTACTGTATATTTATTGTATAGAAGCTTCTGGTCAAATCTAATTTCCATCAGCTTATCATTTACATCTACCCAGGCACCAATCGAATTGCCGCTTTCATCAACAACCTGCACTCTGTTATAATCTTCAACAGGCTCTTTCCATAGTATCTTCAAACTTTCTATACCGTCACTGCTTGTGATTACTGAACCATCTTCAGGAGCCATAAGCAAAATAGGGTCTTCAGCCAGTACTATGCTTGAATCTCCCGTAATCGCAAAATTATTATCTAACAAATCCCCATTAGCCAAAGTACCGGTTATACGACCGCTCGAAAAATCTGCCGAGGTATATACTCCGTAATCAACTGGGCTTCCATTAATTGCGAAATCTCTACCGATTAAGGTTATCTTACTGGAATCACTAGCTAAAATCTGACCTGCAACGGTTCCACCTGAAATAACCGCTTCACTGGTAAATAATGTTTCTAAATCATCCCACAGCTTACCGCCAGACATATTGAATTTGCTATTATCATTAACATCAACTAAATTATAGAATTCACCACCCAGCATATTTACGATACAGTTTTCTGAAGTGAACAAACCGCTAAAAGATTCTGAATTTCCAATTTGGCCATTGTAAAAATTTAGAATACCTCCGCTCCTCATTTTCAATACTTCGATAGTTCCATTATATAAATTCATTGTACTTGATAAAGACACCCCGCCGCAAAATGGAAATGCTGGCCCTATCCAAGAATGGTCAATTGTGTACAAATAACCATTATATACGTTTACTGTACTATTGCCACTGCAACTTAAACTTCCTTTAAAACTTATACTATCAAAATTAGCTGTAGTACTACCGCCTAATGAAATCCCAAAATGGTCTTCTTCATTGGATGGAGATAAAAAACCAACATCTTTGAAATCAAGGATAGCAGAACCACTAACAGAAATGTCTGTACAGGTTATCGAACAATGTTTTAATTTTAACAAACTGAAATCGTGGACATTAAAATTTCTATAAAAGCTGTTGCAATTATCAATTTCACTATTTACTATTTCTACAATACTGTTGCCTTCAGCTTTCACTTCGTAACATTCGACATTATCAAATAAAACATTACTGTTTCCTGACGCAATCACCGTCCACCATATGTGCATATCATTAACCTCAACAATGCTGTTATCGGTACAGAAAAATTCATAATCTTCTGAAATCTTGATTTCTTCTTCAAGGATAAGATTTGCATAATCTTTTCCGCCGCCTGAAATCCTAAAGATGCTATCATCATATGCTCGCAAATTTCCAATTTTTCCTTCAGCATAAACGTTTATTCTACTATTGCCGTATCCTCTTGGGCCATATACATTTCCTTTTATATTAATTTTTGTATCATCATATGCATATAAAAATCCAATTTCACCACCCCCTACTTCAATTTGGCTGTTGTTATATGCATAAGCGGTATAGATATTTATACCATAATCTCCACCCGGCTCTTTTACTTTAATTTTTCCATCATTTGCAACAGTAACAGTTTCCGCATACCCTCCAGCGACAAAATCAGCCGTCGCATGGTTCAGTATGGTTCCATTTACATAAACCTTGTTGACATCTAAATGTTCATAGCCGGATATATGAAAATCCTCGGCCAAAACGTTTGCCACCAAAACCGTTGAAACTAACATAATTGTCAAAATCCTCATTTTATCCTCCTGGCTTTTATTTTTTTATAAATAAGTAATTATTTTTTTACCTACAGCTTGACAAGGATTCAATTTCTTGTTCAGTAAGTCCTCGGTTAAATATTTTAACCTCATCTATGTAACCATTAAAGCAATTGGTACCCAATCTGCTTCCTATACTTAACGGCACATCATTGTTTGTAAAGGTAATACCCACTTGCTCAGAAGCAACCAATTGACCATCTACGTACAGTCTGGCTTCCTGACCGTCATATACCCCTGCTATATGATACCATTGGTCGGCATTCAATGTTGTATTCACATCCTTTACTACCTCGATAACGCCGTTAGGAACACCCTCTGTCACTACAAATCTTGGACAATCTCCATGATGGTCTAAATCAATACAGAATAGTTCCCAAGGATTTGAGGTAGTATAGTATGGTTTGATAATAACCTTAGGCCATCCTTCAACAAAATTATCAATCTTTACCCAAACCGACAAGCTAACCTGATTATTAAAAGTAAGTGAATTAGAATCAGACACTTCGAAATAATCAGTGTTATCGAAATAAGCCACACCATCTATAACACTGCCGTAATTTACACCATCGTTGCTGTAAATTGATGAATCATTTGCGTTGTTCTGAAATTCCCAATACCCAACCAGATTAACGTCAGGACTACTTGTCCAAAGCCAATCTGATGCAAAGCCAGCGAAGTCTAACATGCCTACTTGATTGTCGTTGTTCAAGTCCGTTCTCTTTCGATGTTCTAAAACAATTCCTTCCAAAAACTCAAAATTACTATCCATTTTAAGTTCAAATTTATCATTCAGAAGTTTTTCATGAAACCTCACTGTCATTAAATTATTATCAATCATTACATCTGTTCTAATAATGTTGCCAGACTCATCAAATATATCAAAATATGTTGAATTTCTGTAATCACCTATTTTTTCTATCCATTTTTTTTGCCACAAAATTTTTAAACTTTCAACACCTTCTGAATTTGTACTTACTGAACCATTTTCAGGAGACATAAACAATATAGGATTCTCGAAACTTATATTTATGTAACCTGACCAGGCGTCTTCATTTGCAGATGTTTGTATGTAAGAATATAAGTGATAGCGGTGACTTTTTCTTAAAGGAAATAAAAATGTTAAAGTATCGTCTTCCTACCAGCATCGATACTGAAGACTTGTTTACCTGTACTTAAATCATCTAATCTTATACTAGCACCGACCCATATGCCTGCATCTATTGTAAAACAAATATAACAGTTTTCATTAACTTTAAAGTTAATTTTACTTTCAGATTTAGCACTACTATAACTGCGGTCAGATGTTGAAGATGCACCAACAGAAAGTGTATCAAAACTAGCTAATGAAGAACTCGAAGAATTTGGAGTTGAAGCTGAACCATTAACAACCAGTATATCAATTTCATTATAATCCTCACGAACATCGTTTATGTGGTCACTTGCACCTCCCCATACATGATACCATTCATTTTCGATGCTAATATTATCTGCTACCGAAACCCCAACGAAAACAAGCAAAATCAGAAATGATAGTTTATACCACATGCTTTTTCTCTCCTTTCAAATATGACCCGCAAAAACCGCTTTGATTCACTTAGCAGCTAATAAACGCCAGAACTTCTACGAAAAACCCCGTCTCACATAAAGGCAAACGAGCATATCTACATCAGTGCCTGTCAATGAAGTACAACTACAATAATACCCAATTATTTTTACAATACAACCAAATAGCTCCGAAATTGCCCCTTTTTTTCTACCAGAAGCTCTAAGTCTTTGCAAAAAAAGAACTTGAACTACCTCTTCTTACCAGCAGAAATGCCCAAAATAATGAATCAAATCCCAGTTATCCTCACCTTCCCACCTACCAATCCACTTTTGAATAAGTTCCCCCAAACAATACCTCAACACAGGCTACATCCAAGCTAAAACCTCATTTAAATGCTTCTTCATTATCCAATTCGAAATATTTGCCTATCTGCTCAATTCTTTTTTCATAACAACTTATCAAATCATCCATATTGTTAGCCTGCCATTTCCAATTATTCAACTTCATATTTAAAGAAGCAGTTAGCATATCAACAGTAAATTCAGATTCTGTTTTTTCAACTGAATTATAATCAACAACAGTATATGATTCATAAAATGGTAGATTCATCTCTAATTTAATTTTGCGTGAAGGAACATCCCCAGCAGTTGTTTTACATTCAATTTCAGGCAATTGTTCTTTTCGCTCAACCAACATAACCATATTGTTCAGATGTCTATTATACCAGCCTAATTGACTGTCCTTTTTAGCTATGCAATCATACAACTGATGAATTTTCTTTGTCAAATCCATAATATAGACATCTGGTTTCTGGTACTGTTTATAAGTTTTTTCTTTGTATAATTCTCCGATTAGAAAAAAAGTTTTTGCCACTAAAGCCAGTATCAAAAGAACTATTATCATATTTTTGGTTTTCATAATTTTAACCTTAAAATTGCTTAATCCTGAATATCGGGCATTGGTAAATTGCAGTCCAATTGCTTTAAGAATTTCAGCATATCTTTTGACTGCCACCAGTCGCCATAAAATGTTTCACTGTCCCAGTCAATACCGATAATAATTTCATATACGGTTGATTACAAAGTAAAGATTACTATACAATATTTCTCCTAATAGAAGTAGCCATTATACCAGAATCCTCTTTTGTATGGTACTATTTTATAAGATGCTTACAGATACCGGTATGTTAATTAACAATGAACTTTAAAACATTACTTTTTAGTGTTTATCTACCTGATTGCGTAGCTTCCCCATATAACTTAATTTGAAACTTCATTAGAAAATAAAGTGGTGTATCTACTATATATATTAAATGTCGATTTGGAAATTTTTAAAAAAAAATTTAAATTTTTTATGTTTTTTTCAACTTTATCAAATCCAAGATGGTTTTTACATACTTGCTATAAAAAACATAGTAGCCCAAAAGGTAGTGCATACGTAGCTGAATAATTATTCTTTTATGATTTAAAAGGTATGTCAGTTTGAAAAGGGAATCTTTCAAGCCCAACCCGAACTTATTGAAACAGCCTTTAACTTGCCAAACAATGATGGTTATGCCTAGACAAATACACCCTCTAATCTACTCCCAGAGCAACGAGGATGCCCCAGAATCGACGAACACGCGCACACCCGACCGAACATGCTACACTCATAAATCAACCAATTTCGGCACTAACCTGCATATTCCAAGAATCCTTCTTTCGTGAGCAGTTCCACAGCTTACAAAAGTTCACACATTTGCAAACTGCTGTGGACATTCATACTAATCTGATAATCTTCAGGTAATCTATCTGGAAGTTTAACTCTAAATCTCTTTACATTCGGGCCTTTTCCAATGAGATTGCGAGGTATAGTCAGTTCATCTGTTGCTATTCTATTTTGAACAGAGCCGTCTGAACCTAAGACCCAAACATCTACATGTGCCTTGATGAGACCAGTATTTATAGCTTTTTGTTTCAATACACCATAAATCCAGGCTTGACCGTCCTGTTCATAGACATCAGTCCACAAAACTTCAATTTTACTATCGTCAGTTTCAACAGATACAAGCTCATCATTTAAAGAAATTCGATTACCTGAACACCCTGCTATCATTAAGCAAACTATCGAAATCAGTAATACAATCTTATAATCCATCTTTACTCTCCAGTTAAATTATTTTCAATATCAAGCTTCATGGCAAACCAAGTATAAAATGCCGGTATAACAAATAAGGTTAATATCGTTGCAGATGTTAAACCAAAGACTACTACAGAAGCCAATGGCCTTTGAACTTCTGAGCCGACTCCCTGTGATATAAGTAATGGCAGTAAGCCTATAATTGTTGTGGTAGCAGTCATCAAAACCGGACGTAATCGTTGTAATGCCCCAGTTAAAACAGCTTCTTTCGTTTCCAAGCCCTGTTTTCTTAATTGATTGATATTGCTAACTAAAACAACTCCATTTTGAACGGCTATGCCAAATAAAGCGATAAAGCCAATAGCAGCAGGTACTGAAAGATATTCTTTCATCAAAAACAAGCCCAGTATTCCTCCCACTAAAGCAAGAGGGACATTTATAATAATCAAAAAAGCCTCTTTCAATGAACCGAAAGTTAAATACAAAAACAAATAAATCAAAACCAGTACAACTGGTAATATAATGGAAAGCCGCATCATAGCTCTTTGTTGGTTTTCAAACTGCCCACCGTACTCAACGAAATAACCTGATGGTAAATCAATGTTATTACTAATTCGGTCTTTGATGTCACTGACAACACTACCAAGGTCCCTGTCCCTTATATTACCCTGGACAACCCACCGGCGTTGATTACCTTCACGATTTATTTGTATTGGGCCAAGTACTTCATTGATATGGGCAACTTCTTTGAGAGGTATCATCCCCTCTTTGGTATGAATTAACAGGTTTTTGATGACCTCAGGGTCCGACCGGTAAGGCTCCTGATATCGAACATGAATACCAAATCTACGGGTGTTAAGATAAATATTGTCGATTACCTCACCGCCAATAGCAAGTTCAACAAGTTCCAGAATTTGACTCACTTCAACATCATACCGACTGCAAGCCTGGCGGTCTGCTGCTATTTGAATCTGTGGTTGACCAAAACTCTGTTCAACAGCCAAATCAACCAGGCCAGGGATATTATCAATAGTATTTTTTATTTCATTAGCTTTATTTCTCAATATATCTAAATCTTCTCCAAAAAGCTTCACAGCCACTTGTGCCTTTATACCTGAAAGCAGTTCATCAAATGCATTTTGAATTGGTTGAGTAAAATTCAACTGAATCCCCGGATACGAAGACAAAGATTGATTTAGAGCGTCAATAAGCTGTTTTTTGTTATTGTAATTTTTCCAACTATTACGCTTTTTGAGTTCAATATGAACTTCAGCATAGTTT
The DNA here is from genome assembly GCA_964542055.1 of uncultured Candidatus Kuenenia sp. Taxonomy (GTDB): domain Bacteria; phylum Planctomycetota; class Phycisphaerae; order Sedimentisphaerales; family CAMDDF01; genus CAZITB01. The sequence continues at coordinate 286 of CAZITB010000129.1, read as the reverse complement.
ACCGGATGTGGGTGGCTTCCAGCCTCTGGACGACCTATTCGGGAAACAACTTCTTCAACCTCTTGAAATCCAACGATTTTCTTCTCAAGTGATTGTACGATTTCTACCCCTTTCTCCAGAGACGTTGACGGTGCCATAGTCACACCAACAAGTATAGAACCTTCTTCTAATGTGGGGATGAATTCTGTACCCAGAAATGGCACCATAAAGAGACTCAAAATAAAAATAACAGCCACTAAAAGTAAAACTTTTTTCCTATTGTTGATAGACCAAATCAGCAGTGGTT
>CAZITB010000128.1:0-7114 GCA_964542055.1 uncultured Candidatus Kuenenia sp. | reverse complement strand
AGCTGTTCCTTTTTCCGCACAATAAGCACGTAAAGCGCTTGCAATTGTGCCTGCACCCGCTTTGCCTTCTGACCATTTTGCAGCATCGATACGACCTTGCATCATCGGAATGGCTACTGCTGCCAGGATACCGACGATCAATACTACAACCATCAATTCAACCAGTGTAAATCCTTTTCTTGCCTTCATTTTTGTGTCTCCAAACAAATTATATTTTTCCATTTTTTATTTCCAATTCCATCCATAGAATACAAACACATCATTACTTCGTCATAAAATCAAACACAGATAATCTGTTTTTAAAAAAAATTTTATAAATTTTTAACCAGCTACATCTGTCATGGAGAATATCGGCAGATACAACGCTATAAGCACCGCACCTATAATAATACCAACGGTAACGATCAATACCGGCTCAAGCAGGCTCATCAACAGACCTATCGTCGAATCGACCTTGCGTTCGTAAAAATCGCTTGTCCGGTCCAGAACGCTTGAAAGCGATCCCGATTCTTCACCAACCTGCACCATTTTCGTCACCAGCCTGGGGAAAAAATTCGAACCGTCCATACTCAGCGAAACGCTTGAACCCTGAACAATATGTTCGCGGGTTTTTAAAATTGCGTCCCGTATCACATCATTTTTCGTCAGTTTTGCAAGAATATCCATCGTATCGAGCACCGATACTCCCGAACCTAAAAGCGTCGCCATCGTCTTGCAGAACATCGCTATAAATGCCTGCGATATCAGCCTGCCGATAATCGGGATTTTCAGAGCCCAAGTGCTGTATTTATAATGCCCTTTTTGGGTTTTGCCGTAAGCTATCGCCGCGACAATAGCGAGTATAAAGCCTAATATTATAAAATGAGCATTGAATGCAATCATATCATAAAAGCCCATAAACGCCTGTGTAAACGCGGGCAGCTCTCCGCCTATCTGATCGAATATCCCTTTGAAACGCGGAATAATGAACGTCATAATCGCTATAACAATAAGGAATACAAAGCAAACCACAAAAATCGGGTATGCCAGCGCCCCTTTGACTTTTCTGATAAGTTTATCGCGGTTATCAAAATAATCTCCAAGTCGTTTAAGCGAAGTTACCATCGTTCCGCCGGATTCGCCTGCCATTACCATCGAAACAAACAGCTGATTAAAAACCGATGGATGCTTTTTCAAACTTTCCGAAAGTGACTCACCTTTGTGCACATCTTGGGTGATATCTTCGAGCACCTGCTGGAGCTTTTTATTATAAGTATCCTCAGAAATCAGCTCAAACGCAGTAGTTATAGCCAACCCGCCTTCGAGCATCGTAGCCAGCTGCCAGCAAACCGTTGACAGATCAGAGGATTTTATTTTTTTTGAGCTTACACGTTTTTTCTTTCCAGCAACGATCGACTCCACATTCAAAGGTATAAGACCCTGATCACGCAGCCATATCAAAACCTCATGCTGCGTCTGTGCCCTGCGCAGCCCTTCGCGGAGGTCTCCAGAAAGATCACGTGCACTGTACCTGAAATTCTGCATAGTAAACCTTAAAAAAGACTTGTTATCTATTTATTATCGTCAACAACATAAAAAACTAAAGTATTTTTAACGAAATATCTTGTTATATTTCGATTTCCTCTGCGTAAGTAACTTTCAATACTTCCTCAGGGGTGCTGAGACCTTCTTTGATTCGGGTTATTCCGCTTTCCATAAGTCCTCCGTAACCTGCCTCGATTTTCAATCGCTTCAATTCGGCTTCGCTGACGCCCTTGATAACCGCTTCACGAAGAAAATTGTTCATCACCATAAATTCGAATATAGGCGTTCTTCCCGAGTAGCCGGTTTTGTTGCAGTTAGAACATCCCTTGCCCCGCATGAAGTTTATCTGGGAAGCATCTTGGGGAGATATTTTCAGTCTTTTCAGATATATCGGTTCTATCTGATCGCAGCTGATGGGCTGTTTGCAATGTTCACAGATTTTGCGTACAAGCCTTTGTGCCACAACCAGGTTTACCGTCGATGCCAGCAGATATCTTTCCAGCCCCATATACGCCAATCTTGTAAAAGCACTTGGCGCATCATTTGTATGGAAAGTACTTAAAACCAAGTGGCCCGTGAGTGACGCCTTTATGGCGATTTCCATTGTTTCCTTATCACGGATTTCTCCGATGAGCACAATATCTGGGTCCTGCCTCAAAATCGAACGCAGACAGCTTGCAAACGTCAGATTTATATCGCTGCGAACTTGTACCTGGTTTATCCCTTGGAGTCTGTATTCAACAGGGTCTTCTACTGTTGTAATGTTCTTGCTTGGATGCCTCAGATGATTTAATGCCGAATAAAGCGTTGTACTTTTACCCGAACCAGTAGGACCTGTTACGATAACAATTCCATGCGGCTGATTCAGCACGGCTTTGAATTCATTAAGCAACTTCTCTTCGAAACCTATTTTAGTGATATCATGGTTTACTGCTGTTTTGTCAAGAATACGCATTACGATCTTTTCACCGTATATCGTCGGCAAAGCTGAAACTCGGACATCGATATCTCTGCCGGGGGCCTTGATCTTGAACCTGCCATCCTGTGGAAGTCTTCGCTCTGCGATATCCATATTCGAAAGAATCTTGATACGAGCAGTAACCGCAGCCTGCATTTTTCTGGGAGGAGGTACCATTTCACGCAAAACACCATCAACACGCATCCTTACCGACATCGATTTTTCCTGCGGTTCGATATGAATATCGCTGGCTCGGCTTTTGACGGATTGACCAAGCAGCAGATCGACAAAACTTATTACCGGAGCTTTGTTAGCATCGGCCTCAGCCGAAATATCAGCTGTTAAAACATCTTCGGTCAAATTATCATCTGACGAAGTAACATCGGTATCGACCTGGAATTCAACCAGATCACGCAGCTGCTGTTCCTCAATATGCGAGCCGTGATATACTGCTTCGATGGCTTTTGCAATTTTTGCACGTGAACTTATGACCACTTTTACAGGCTGTTTGATCTTCAATCTTACAGTGTCAACAGCTACCACATTTAGCGGGTCTTCCATTGCAACCACAACTCTGTTCTGCTCATCCTGACAAATGGCCAGCAGGCAAAATCTTTTGGCTATGCTCTCGGGAATTCTTCTGGCGGTTTCAAAATCTATCTGTGCAGTATCATCAAGACAGGCATGTTCAATTTTAAGATACTCGGCAAGTGATTGGGTAACTTTGAAATCCTCGATCATTTTCAAGCGAGCAAGAACTTCACCAAGTCGGCCCCCGCTGCGATTCTGTTCCAGAAGCGCTTCGCAGAGCTTGCGGTGACTGATCACACCCCGGTTTACAAGCCATTCACCAAACTGCAAACCATTTTCGGTATTCACACTGTTTTGAATTTGCTCCATCGGCAATTCCTACTAATTCGGTTGGTAAAACCGAAATTTTTTGTTTAAAATTTATAAAAATTAAAAATTTTGTAAATATTTTTTATATACATAATTATGCCTGTAGCTGCTCAGAAATAAGATATTTCGAAAGTGCAGTTTCCATCTTTACTGCATCTATCGGCTTTGAAATCTGTCCGTCAAAATGGCAGCCCTGCTCAGAATCGAGTACTTCAGCTTCATCCATGGCTGTCAAAGCCAGAATCGGAAGCAAAATGCCTTTCTCCCTGATTGAAGTTGCTGCAGAAAAACCATCCATTTCAGGCATTTTAACATCCATCAATATCAGATCGTAATCATTTTCACATGCAAACTTGACTGCTTGTTTACCGTTGGAGACTACATCGACAATAAAGCCTAGTCTTTTAAGCAAAATTTCAATTACTGCCTGGTTCGAAACATTATCTTCAGCTACAAGTATCCGCCCTGGGCCGTCTAATTCTTTTGGTTGGATGTTCCTGTTTCTGGCTTTGACTTTTATATATTCATCAACAAGCTTACTTCTTCCAGCAGGCGAACCAATCGGCACATTCAATATAAAAATGGAGTTTCCGTCTTCGGGAATGAATAGACTGGCTCCGATGGAATCGGCTAGCTTAGAGGCGATCGGAAACGTAAGTCCGGTATCTTCGATATCTCTGTAACAGTTTTCTAAATTATCTAAAAATGGCTCAAAAAGTTCTCTTTTAGTATGGTCATCAAGTTCGACACCTTTGGCGTCAAATCTGAATTCAATATCTTCATCAGCTTTTTTGGCAATTCGAATTATCACTTTTTCACTGGTATCGAACTTTATCAGGCTCTCTGCCAGCTTAATTATACAGTCTTTTAAATATCTCGAATGCGCCACGATACTGGCGGGTAAATTTTCAGCTTTTTCAATTTCAAAGATTATACCTTTGAGCTCGGCTCTGAAACCGACTGTGGATTTGATCTCTTCAACAATTTCATCAAGGATGCATTCACGATTTTGCTTTGCCAGCTGCCCATCGATTTTCGTAAATTCGATCACATCATTAACCAGCTTCGTCAATCCCTTACTGGCACGGTTTATTTCATAAACGTGTTCTTTCTGGTCATCACGAGGGCTATCCATTGACAAGATTTCACTGAAACCCGTAATCGCATTCAGCGCCGTTCGCATCTGGTAAGCAAGGTTACCAAGAAACCGGTTGTTTTGCTCAATCGCAGCCAAAGCTCCGCTTTTTTGACTCGAAACACTGGTTTTTTGTAATTGTTCGTTCATTTCCAATCCATTTCTTTCCATTTCACTGCCCCTAAATTCCATTAAATTACGTGCCTATTTCTGTTCTTATTATTCTTTCGACAATATTTTGTCCACTTATTAGCAAAATAAGCGGTAAAAATAAAAATATAATTATCGGACCGTTTACTTGAACTTTTCGAATATTCAATTAGTATTTAAAATAAATCTTGCAAATGTATTTTTCGATATAGGATTTATATGCAAAAACAATTTCCAAATTCTCTAGAACCTCAATGGCTTATCTGGGCAAAACACCTCCAGGCCATCGCTCAAAACGGCTTGGCATATTCGCCGAACAAGTACGATGTGGAAAGATTTGAGCAAATCAGGGATATCGCTGCTGAGATCATTGAAAATCATACTCCTTACAAAAAAGAGGATATCCTCCAACTTTTCTGTCGTGAAACCGATTATGCCACTCCCAAGGTCGATGTCAGGGCAGCAGCTTTCAAAGATGACAAAATTTTAATGGTCAAAGAAACATCTGACCATAAATGGTCAATTCCCGGGGGATGGGCCGACATTAACGCCTCTGCTTCGGAGAATGTTATTAGAGAGACTTTGGAGGAAAGCGGCTTTCATGTAAGGCCGATAAAATTAGCGGCTGTATATGATCGTAGCAAAAACCCCCATTTGCCTCTTTGGCATTATCATATTTATAAATTATTCTTTATTTGTGAAATTACCGGCGGCAAAGCAGCCACCAGCATAGAAACTGAAGATATCGGCTTTTTCAAGCTCGATAATCTACCTGAATTATCCACATCTAAGATTCTGGTTGAGCAGATCGAGATTATGTTTAAACATCATAACAATCTGAGTCTGCCAACGTATTTTGATTAAAATAATTTGCCAAGACCATAAAAAATATATATACTCGGGATTTTGAATGAGGCCAAGATGACTTCTAAAACAGATATAAAGCCAAATAAACCGCAAACAACTGCCGAATCGGTAGCAAACACTTTCGAGTGGTTGATCACTGCATTTATACTAGCTTTTGTGTTCCGTGCGTTTGTAATGGAAGCCTTTAGAATACCTACCGGTTCGATGGCTGAAACTTTAAGAGGGGCCCACTGGCATTTGGCCTGCCCGCAATGTTCATTTAAGTTCGACTTTGATTACGGTCTTGGTATGAGTCCTATCCAAAATGGAATGGCTGTTCTGCCAGAGCCGGCAAGATGCCCTTCATGCGGATTCTACAACAACGCTGGAAAAATGCTGCCCATTTCAAATGGCGACAGAATACTTGTTTTAAAATGTATCTATCAGATAAAGGACCCCGAGAGATGGGATGTCGTGGTTTTTAAAAACCCAACTAACCCTCGCGAAAATTACATAAAAAGAATGATCGCCCTGCCGGGCGAGACCGTCGAGATAATAGATGGTGATATTTATATTGATGGTTTGATAGCCCGTAAACCTCCCAAGGTGCAGGATGAACTATGGATGTTTGTTTATAACAATGATTTCAAGCCAAAGTTTCCTGAAATCGGACATTTCAATGGATATCGCTGGTCACAGCCGTTCGAAAATGACCGCTTTACAGATTCTAAATGGGACCTTTATCATGAGGGAAAACCCACAATTTTCACCCTAGATTCCGAGCCGGACAAAGTTCATACAATTTTTTATAACACCGAAGAAAATCCTTCAGCTAACGCTTTTGAATCTTCATACTCATATAACAGACCCTCAATGTTGCATCAAATGCCGGTTGTTTCAGATTTGATGATGAACTTCTATGTTCGGCCTGAAGATAAGAATTCGACCGTTGGCATTCAGCTAAGAAAGTATAACGCTGAATATACTTTTAAGGTTGATTTTCAAAATGAAAAAATGCTTCTGCTTGAAAAAACCGATGGAGGTGAAGTGCAGTCTTTAATCGAAGCACCCATCGAAACGCAGAAAAATCAATTTATGCAGTTTGCAAATGTCGATCGCATGCTCATCGGAAAATTTGGCGATCAGACCATCACTTTCGACCTGGGACGCGCCCCTGACGCACTTGGCAAAAGACAAACTTATGATAAACCGAAAGCTGCCATTGTTGGCAGCGGCAAACTTACGCTTGACCATATCAAACTCTACAGAGACACCCATTACTTAGATGAAAGTTCCAGGATTCTCAACGCTGCCGAAGGGCATCCTGTTACTTTGGAAGAAGATGAATTCTTTGTCCTCGGCGATAACAGCCCTAACAGCGCAGACAGCAGGTACTGGGAAATACCAGGTATTGGCAATAACAAGAGATATACCCCTGGGGTTGTCCCACGAGATTATTTGGTCGGCAAAGCATTTTTTGTTTACTGGCCTGGAGGTTTCAGAATAGCGCCCAAGGTAAATCTACCATTTATGAAATGGCCTCTGATTCCTAATGTCGGACAGATGAAATTTATTGACGGCGGCAAGTAGTTTCTTTAGAT